>CABYJE010000056.1 GCA_902519235.1 uncultured Prochlorococcus sp. | reverse complement strand
TAGTTAATCCTTTAAACCTTATTGGGTGATTAACTCTAGCGGTTTTTAATTCATTTAAATTTAGATCTTCAGAAGAAAAATTTAACTTTGAAATAAACTGTTTGGGTATACCATCACTTTCTCGTTCAATAGAAAAATCGACTAATTTTACATTTGCTTTTGAGTTTGTGCTCTCATTAACAAGATCCAAACTTTCTCCAGGCAATAAATATTGTTCTTTTGATTGACTTGTAAAACTTCCATATGCTGAACCTATAAGTAAAACTATTAATCCGATATGTACAACTAAAGGACCGATTTTTCCAATTAAACCCCTTCTTGCAGAAATATGACTTTTAAATTTGTATGTTTTCCATCCTCTTTTTTTAAGAAGTAATTCTACTATTGATATAAGGTCTCCATCTTGATTGATTGGGTGAATTGCCGTTAATTGCAGTTTGCTAAATTTTTTTTCGCTCTTGTATTCAACCCATTTTAATGAAGCTTTTAATGAAGGGATTTGCCTCCTGAAACTGCAAGCTGCTAAGGAAATGCAAAGAAGAATTAATGTAAATAAAAACCAAAAACTTGTATATATATGATCCAATTGAAGTTTTAAGACTTTTTCTCCATCTAAAAATCCCAAAATGGGGGCACTATCGAAATTGTCAATATAGAATTTCTTACTACTACCTTGAGGTATAAAAGTACCTATGCCACTGGCAATAGCTATGAATATTATCAGTGATATTGCGAATCTTAAACTTGATATTTTTAAAATTAGATTCTTAAAAATAATCATTTAAATCCAATTTGAAAATAAATTTAATAATCCAAGTGCAACTAAAAATATCCCACTTAAGGTGGGGATTATTTGACTAAATTTTCTAAGCTCTAAAAATTTTTTTAAGTTTTCTGCCGTGGTTCCTGCGATAATTAATGGAGTGACTTGGCCTATTCCAAAGAAAAATAAAAAAATAATTGAGATTATCGGGTTTTTAGCTTGAGATACCCAAGCTAGGAGAGTTGCTAAAACTGGAGTGATGCAAGGTGAAGAGGCTAGTCCAAAAGTAGTTCCTATTGTAAAAGGCGCTATGAGGGATGGTATCTTGTCCTCAATTATTTTTAGATCAGGTCCATTCGGAAACTGAAATTTTAGAATTCCTAATAAATTTAAACCCATTATTATTGCTATTAGGGCAACAAATGAAGTGTAATATGATGGAATTTGCCCATATATTTTTCCTAAGAATCCACTCGCAGCCCCAAGTGCCACAAGCGAAAAAACTACTCCTCCTGAAAAACTAATAAGTTTAAATTTATTTTTCTCTGTTCCTCCTATATAAGCAATTGTCACTGGAAGTAATGATAATGAGCATGGCCCAAGACTTGTTAAAAGTCCTGCGCTGAAAACCAAAAATATAGTAAATGGCCCAGGACTATTAAGACCATTCTGCATAAGCAGATTACCCTTTTGAGATAATTCTGAAATAACTAAATTAAATGATTCGATAGCTTGAATTAGATATTTTAAATTCTAACTAATTAAGAGTCTTTCGTGTACTAATCATACCAATCAATCCTGTTGATTCTAATGAACATCTCAATAACATCCCTGCAATAAAAAAAGAAGCTATTAATGAATTGCCACCATAACTAATGAAAGGCAGTGGTAAGCCTGTAGTAGGCATTGAACCTGTCGTTACAGCAATATGCATTATTGATTGACCTGTCAACAATACACCACATCCGATAGCAACTAATTTTGTATAGTTGTTCCTGCACTTAAGACTAATTCTTAGGCTTATATATGAGAATACTGCTAAAAATCCTAAGAATAAAGTACACCCTAATAAACCAAATTCTTCCGCGAAAATGGCAAAAATAAAATCTGTATACATGAACGGTAGATACTGTAATTTTTGTATAGACAGTCCAAAACCCTCGCCAAATAGACCACCTGAACCTATAGCTAATAAACTCTGAACCAATTGAAATCCATTTTCTTGTTGATCTTTCCAAGGATTTATAAATGAAGTAACTCTCAGTTTTTGATATTCGTTGTTAAGGATGCTGA
>CABYJE010000055.1 GCA_902519235.1 uncultured Prochlorococcus sp. | reverse complement strand
TAATAATAAATACTTATATGGTTCAAGATTTGCGGATAGCTGTGTTGACTTTCTAATTGCCTTAGGATTCAGTTTAAAAAATCATTTTGAATGGTCATTAGAACATCTCCTGAAAATAAGAGATTCAGATCCAGATTTCCTAGAAGATCAAAAATATTTATTAGAACATTTACCCAAAGAAATGAAACCTATTTTAGATCTTTGTTGGCACATAATTTAGAGATAAAAGTTTATGGAAGACAATTCAGAATATCCAAAATGGAAACTATTTTTTGACTTAGGAAAGAGAAATTTAGAAATGAAAGATAATATATCTGCACTAAATGCATTAACAAAATCAATAGCTATTAGAAACGATAAACACCTATCTTTTTTTTATAGAGGTCTTGCAAATAATAGGGTAGGCAAATATCAAGAAGCTGTTATTGATTTTACAAAAGCACTTGAAATTAAAGAGGATCATTATTCATATATTGAAAGAGGAAGAGCTTATAATTCATTAAAAAATTATGAACGTGCTCTAAATGATCTTAATTTTGCTAATAAATTAATTCGTCAAAATAATAAATTTAAAGAAAGTAGCGAACTATTTCATAACAGAGGTATAACTTATTATGGGTTAAAAAAATTTAGAAATTCAGTAATTGATCTTTCTAAAGCAATAAAATTAAAGGCTGATGATTTTTTTGTATTTCATAATAGAGGTTGGGCATATTTTCGTTTAGAGAATTGGAATAAAGCAAATTCAGATTATAGAGAGGCTATTAAGAGGAATCCAGAGAATGAAAATTTACTTATTTGCTTTGAGCAATTAAGTTTGATAAATATAAAGCTCCAGAATTATGAAGAAATAATCAAATTTTCAGAAAAGGGTATTGCTCTTAGCGTTAATCATTATAAAAAAATAAATGAAAAACTTACAGATGAAAAAAGGGAATATATAAATAACAAGTGGTTACTATTTTTGGGATTTTCAAATATTAAATTAAAAGATTATAAGAAAGCAGAATATTGGCTTAATAAAGTGAACTTTTTATATGTCAATAATATTAATATAAGACCAGCTGAAGAATTATGTAGATCTTTTGCTTTAAGTCATCTTGGTAAAGTTGATGATGCACTATTTTATTTTGACTGCTATTTAAGAAAAAGAAAGTATCGAGATTTTATATATCCTGAAATTGAAGAATTATTATATGAATTACCAAATGAAATGAAAAATATTATTAGAGTTATATATCAATATAAATTTAGTAAATAAGGGAATCATCAATAGTAGTTTTAGAACTATAAAAAAATATTCAATAATTTTTTATGTCTAACTCTAAAAATAGAAATAGTAAATTACCTCCTAAGGTGTATTTAGATAAAATAAAGGGCTATCGAAACTTAGTTAATTCATTAGGAGGTAGCCCAGCAACTAGATATACATTAACTGAAGATATCTCAAATAAATTATTTGAACCTGGTTTATATGTAATTGGAGAATTATCTGAGTTCGAAAAAGACTTAACTAATATTGATATGCATGATCAAAGACTTGAGGAGTTTTATGAAGGATATTGGTTTGATACAAATGGGGTTTATAAAGCAATGCAAGGATCATTATTTGCTAACTTGAAAACCTGTTGGGGTGATGGGATTTATATAGATAATAAAGGCAATGAATATAATGTAGATCATGGATCTATAGGTTGTATTTCTGCTAAAGAAGTAATTTTAGGGGACTATAACAAAGTAGCTTTATTCCCTAAACCATTTACGGTTAATTACGATATTAATACTGGGATTATTAGATTTGGAAATATTTTTATAGATACAGATTTTGTAGAAGTTGGAAATAGAGAGATTTATTTTTATGATCCATCAAATACATATGAGCCTGATCATCCTTCAAATAAAGATAAAGCTTATATAGATGTAAAAATAATTGAATACTACAAAGTAAAAGATTTATATCCGAAACAAAAAGTAAGGATTAATTGGGCATTAATTAATTTTATTAAAGATGTAGAAACCAAGAGAAATGAATGGGGAGGAAAAACTAATGATTATGGTTTTGAAAGTATTGCCAGTATGGATTTACTT
>CABYJE010000054.1 GCA_902519235.1 uncultured Prochlorococcus sp. | reverse complement strand
GGATCTGTCCAATCGCAAGCAAATCCTTTGGAACTTGGATGCTTTTGGTTCCATGCTTGAGGAAGAACAACTCCGGTCTCTTCAAGAATTGTAAATCCACCCTCTGCATTAATCTCTCCAATTCTTACTGTTTGAGATAAGTGGTGATTAGGCATAACCTCAACAGGACCTTGTGGAGCATCAAACTTTTGTCCAACAAGGGCTTCCCTTACTGCGTTATCGTCGAATGTTCCAGCATCTTCAACTGCCTGCTTCCATAGATAAACCATGTTATACGCAGATTCTTGAGGGTCGGCCACGACACGATCTGCTCCCCATCTTTTCTTGAAACTTTTAGCAAACTTCTTAGATGCAGGAGTATCAATTGACATCATGTAGTTCCAAGCACCATAGTGACCTTCAAGGAACTCTGGACCAATTGTACTAATCTCTTCTTCAGCAATTGAATAGTTCATTACGTAGTAGCCACTTGAAGGAGTGATACCTGCGTCTTGAATCTGCTTGAAGAATGCAACGTTTTGGTCACCATTAAGTGTATTAATGATTATTCCACCTTCAGGAAGCGCCTTTTTGATTTTTGAAATAATTGGGGCAACTTCAGTATTCCCTAATGGAAGGTAATCTTCTCCAACAACTTTACCTCCTAGCTGTTTTACCTGAGCTTTTGTGATTGTGTTGGAAGTTCTTGGGAAAACATAATCAGAACCTACAAGAAAGAAATCTCCTCCAGCTGCAGGAGAACGCTTATACATGAAATCTGTAGCGGGTTCTGACTGTTGGTTTGGGGTGGCTCCTGTATAGAAAATGTTATTAGAACATTCTTGTGCTTCATATTGAATTGGATAGTAGAGGAAAGCATCCTTTGATTCGTAGACTGGTAGCATTGCCTTTCTGCTAGCAGATGTCCAACCACCAAATACGACAGGAACTCCGTCTTGGTCTATAAGTTTCTTAGATTTTTCTGCGAAAGTAGGCCAGTCAGATGCACCATCTTCAACTATGTATTCTATTTTGTAGCTTTTACCGCCAACTTTTACACCACCAGCGGCGTTTATCTCTTCGATAGCCATTTTTTCAGTATCAACAAGTGTTGATTCAGAAATTGCCATTGTTCCAGATAACGAATGCAAAATACCAACGGTTACTGTGTCGTCGAAACTTCCAGAGGTTCCGCCTCCACCGCATGAAGTTGCTGTGACCGCAAGTGAGGCAGTAGCTAATCCTGCCAAAATACGCCTTGAAATTCTCATGAATTAGGATAAGTTAGGTAATTGACCCTCATTAGGGGGATAAAGTAAAAGTTATTAACGAGTGAGGATTCGTTTTGTATCAGTCGTAACTTTTTGTTGAATCCAATATATAAAGATAATTATTTTTCTAGTTTTGAATGTTGGGTATTTGTGACTCTAAAAATTGAATTATTTCTTCAACTCCTATGCCCCTACTTAGGTTAGTAAAAAACCATGGTTTCCCTTTTCTCATAAATTCAGTATCACTTTTCATAATACTTAGATCAGCACCAACCATATCTGCCAAGTCAATTTTATTTATTAATAATAAATCAGACCTTGTTATCCCTGGGCCCCCTTTTCTAGGAATTTTGTCACCAGCAGATACATCAATCACATATATAGATATATCCACAAGTTCTGGACTAAAACTAGATGCTAAATTATCACCTCCACTTTCTACAAAAACAAAATCTAAAGGATTATATTTATTTTCTAGATCTAAAACTGCATTTTTATTTAGGGAACAATCCTCTCTTATCGCGGTATGAGGACAACCTCCTGTCTCTACACCAACAATCCTTCCCTCCTCTAAAACTTTTTTATTTATCAGAAAGTTCGCATCTTCTTTGGTGTAAATATCATTGGTGACAACTGCTATCTCATAATTTTTTTTTAGATTTAAGCATAGAGTCCCTACTAGTGCAGTTTTTCCTGAACCTACAGGGCCAGCAACTCCTACTCTCAATTTGCTGCTCATAAATTAATTTCTAAAAAGTTTTGTATAAAGGTCATTATGATTTTGTTGTGCCATAGCTAAACCTACATTGCCAAAATAGATGTCATCAATTTCTTTGTCCATAATTTCTTTAGAAACTTTTGAAATTATTTCTAATAAATCTCTTTGAATTAATT
>CABYJE010000053.1 GCA_902519235.1 uncultured Prochlorococcus sp. | reverse complement strand
ATTGATAGAAATATCCAGTTACAGGGAGATATGGTATCGAAATCAATTGAGTTTCTTCGTAAAGAGGGATTTCATAATTTATGAAGCAAGGGTTAGGATAGGTTTTTAATTTTGATGAAGTAAAAAATGAAAGAACAAAATCAAACAAAGTCAACCAATATAAAGTGGCACAACTTAACTATTGATAGAGAAAAGTTAGAGAAAATGAGAGGTCATAAAGGTATGGTTATCTGGTTTACAGGTTTATCTGGTTCTGGCAAAAGTACTTTGGCCAACGCTTTAAATGAAGTTTTACACTTAGATGGTTTTTCGACTTATTTGTTGGATGGAGATAATATTAGACACGGTTTATGTAAAGATCTTGGGTTTTCAGATGAAGATAGAGAAGAAAATATAAGAAGAATTGGCGAAGTTGCGAATTTATTTATGAATGCTGGGATAATAACTATTACAGCATTCGTTTCGCCCTTTATTAGCGATAGAGATAAGGTGAGAAAAATTATTGGATCTAAGGATTTTATTGAAGTTTATTGTGCTGCAGATATCACAGTTTGCGAAAATAGGGATACTAAAGGTCTTTATAAAAAAGCTCGTTTAGGAGAAATTAAGGAATTTACAGGCATTTCTAGTCCATATGAAGCTCCTCATAATCCGGAAATTGTTGTTGATACAGGTTCGTTAGATTTAAATGATTCCGTGGAAAAAGTTATAAACTACCTTAAAAAGGAAAACTTTCTTAAAAAGGCCTAATGGAAATATAGGTGTCATTTTTTTTGAAGATAATTGTCAGCTCCAATAGTTGACAACTTACTATTTTTAGTTCTTACCTGTGCATGAAGATTTTCTCTGAATTCTTTTAAATTTTTCTTTATGGATTCATCAAATAAACTGATTATCTCTATTGCCAATAATCCAGCATTTTGACCTCCATTAATTGCTACTGTTGCAACTGGAATCCCAGCTGGCATTTGAACGATTGATAAAAGAGAGTCAATCCCCTTAAGGGTCTTGCTCTCTACTGGTACTCCAATTACAGGAATGCAAGTTATGGATGCCAACATTCCTGGAAGATGAGCAGCACCACCAGCACCGGCAATTATTACTTTAATGTTTTCTGATTCTGCATTTTTTGCATATTCCATCATTTCAATAGGTGTTCGATGGGCAGAAAGTATACAAACATCAGTTTTTATTCCAAATTCTCTTAAGATATCTATAGCAGGTTTCAATGTTTTTAGATCTGAATCACTACCCATTACGACAGCGATTTTATAAATATCTTTAGAATTAAATTCTGACAAAATAACAAATCAATTCTTTCCTATAATGGCGTGCAATTAATTTGGCGCCAGTTAGTTAATATAAAAAGAATAAATTTTCATAGAAACTATGACGTCTAATAAGATTATTGAAAAAAGTGAAGTTAGGGAGTACTTTAATGGCACTGGCTTTGAAAGATGGAACAAAATTTATAGTAAATCTGATGAAATTAATACAGTTCAGAAAAATATCAGGAAAGGACATCAAAAAACTGTAGATGATGTAGTCTCATACATTAAAAATTATCCTGAACTAACAAAAAAAAGTTATTGTGATGCAGGATGTGGTGTTGGAAGCCTTTCAATACCTTTACTTAGACTAGGCATAAAAGAATTACAGGTAAGTGATATTTCTTCTGAAATGATTAAAGAAACAAAGAAACGGATTAATGAATTAGGTTTGAAACAAGTTAAAATCAAATATGAAATCTGTGATTTGGAAAAATTAAAAGGATTATTTGATGTTGTAGTTTGTTTGGATGTATTTATTCATTATCCTCAACCAGTTGCAGAAGAAATGGTCCAACATCTTTGTGATTTAAGTAAAGAAAAACTTATCGTAAGCTTTGCTCCATATACTCCAGTTCTTGCTGTTCTCAAAAATATTGGGAAATTATTTCCTGGTCCAAGTAAAACTACGAGAGCCTATACATTGAAAGAAAAGGGCATTATTAATGCTGCTAAAGAAAGAGGGTTTAAGGTGGTTAAAAAGAAATTAAATCAGGCTCCTTTTTATTTTTCGAAACTTATTGAATTCGAAAAAATTAAATAATTTATTTCACTAAATGATTTTCAAGTGCATAACGGACCAATTCGGTTCGGCTAGATGTACCTGTCTTGATAA
>CABYJE010000052.1 GCA_902519235.1 uncultured Prochlorococcus sp. | reverse complement strand
AGATTTAACTCCCCGATTAAGCTTGATGGTTCGTCAAATAACTGAAATAGAAATAATAGTCACAGATAGCGAATATGAAGCATTAAATTTAGAGTCAAATTTAATTAAAACAAACAAACCATACTTTAATATTCTTTTAAAGGATGATAAGAAATATCCATATCTTTGTATAACTTGGAGTGAAAAATATCCTCGAATATTTATTACAAGAAAAAGAAGAAATAGAAATAATTTTGATAGATATTATGGACCTTATGTTGATGTCGGATTATTAAGGAGAACATTATTTACGATAAAAAAAATATTTCCACTTAGACAAAGACCAAGGCCAGTCTATAAAGATAGAACTTGTTTAAATTATTCAATAGGAAGATGTCCAGGAGTTTGCCAGGAAGTTATATCATCTGAGGATTATAAAAAAATAATGAAACAAGTATCTATGATATTTCAGGGAAGAAATGATGACTTAGAAATATTTTTACAAAAAAAAATGCTGCAATATTCAAATGATTTAGATTATGAGAATGCAGCAAAAATAAGGGACCAAATTTCAGGTTTAAAATTATTAACTGAATCACAAAAAATATCAATACCAGATTCTTCAATTAATAGAGATATCTTTGGAATAGTTTCAGAAAAAAATATAGCTAGTATACAAATTTTCCAAATGAGATCTGGTAAGCTCATTGGGAGAATTGGTTATAGTCAAAAATTAAATAATGAAGATGAAAATATAATTCTACAAAAGATATTAGAAGAGCATTATATGAATGTTGAAGCTGTAGAAATACCCTCAGAAATTCTTATTCAATATAACCTTCCAAAACAAGCAACCATAGAGGATTGGTTAACGGAGCTAAGAAAAAAGAAAGTAAAAATCTTAATCCCAAAAAGAAATAAAAAACATGAAACTGTAGAAATGGTTTTAAAAAATGCGAAATTGGAATTAGATAGAATATTAAATGGGATACAAGATAATGAATCTTCAATTGAGGATCTTGCCCAAATACTTGAATTAAGCGATCAACCTAAAAGAATTGAAGGTTATGATATAAGCCATATTCAAGGTAGTGACCCTGTAGCATCACAAGTCGTTTTTATTGATGGGATTCCTTCTAAACAGCATTATAGGAAATATAAAATTAAAGATCCAAACGTTTTTATAGGACATAGTGATGATTTTGCGTCGTTATATGAAGTAATACATAGAAGGTTTAAAAAATGGTCAAGATTTAAAAAAAGCGGAGGGGATTTTTCAATATTAAATGATAAAACGAATAGTAAATTAGACAATGAACTTCTATCAGATTGGCCTGATTTAATAATGATTGATGGAGGAAAAGGACAGTTAAATGCAGCTATTAAAGCATTAAAAGAATTAAATCTTGAGGAAGAAGTAACTATATGTTCATTAGCAAAAAAAAATGAAGAAATATTTATTCCAGGCTTTACTAAGTCTCTTGATACTGATGAAAATCAAAAAGGAGTTCTTCTATTAAGAAGGGTAAGAGATGAAGCACATAGATTTGCATTATCTTTTCATAGAAACAAAAGATCTAAGAGAATGAATAGATCTCAATTGTCCCAAATCAGTGGACTAGGACCATCAAGAATAAGAGAATTGCTTGAGCATTTTAAATCAATAGACGCGATAAGAATAGCTAGTAAAGAGGATTTATCAAAAGTTAAAGGACTTGGAAAAAATTCAGTAAATGATATATATGAATATTTTAATGAGTTATAAAAATTAATTAATTTTTGAAAAATAGATTTCTTGATATTGTTAAATATAACTATATTAAAAATATATATTTTAAATTAATCTAGTAATTTGGCAGCTGAAGCATATCTCTGGTTTAAATCACTTCACATTATGGGTGTAATCGTTTGGTTTGCGGGACTTTTTTATTTAGTAAGGCTTTTTATATACCATGAAGAATCTAAAAATATGGATAATAAATTAAAAATTGCCTTTAATAAACAATACACATTGATGGAAAAAAGGTTGGCGAATATAATCACAACACCTGGGATGATACTAGCTTTAAGTATGGCTATATGCATGGTTATTATGCAACCAAGTTGGTTAAGTGAGAAGTGGTTGCAAATTAAAATTTCTTTTGTTTTAGCATTAGTAATCTATCATTCTTATTGTTATAAAATAATGTATTCATTACAAAATGGCACTTCAACCATATCAGCAAAAAACCTTAGATTATTAAATGAATTGCCTACTTTATTATTATTTATAATTGTACTTTTAGTTATTTTTAAAAATAATTTTCCAACTAGTGTTGCTAC
>CABYJE010000051.1 GCA_902519235.1 uncultured Prochlorococcus sp. | reverse complement strand
TAATTTTTCCTTTAGTATTTTTAAACAGGAAATTAATTTATCTTGTATTAAAAAGAATAGGGTCTCTAAAGGGAAAAGTGTTCGAGGTCTTGAGACTTCCAAATTCAAAAGACCAATTTGAAGAGAGAATAAATATAGTTTCTTTTTTACCTATTAGAGCTTTAATACTTGAAATTGGGTTTGTTCTATTTAAATTTATTGGTTTTTATATTTGCTTAAATACTTTTTATGCAAGTAATACTCTTAATATCATATTTTTATTAGTTATCTTTTCTTTGTCATGGTCTTTAGGATTGGTAGTACCAACAGCTCCTGGAGGAGTAGGTGTTTTTGAGGCCTGCCTCCTTTTTTTTGTTGGCAAAAGTATTCCACAAAATATAATTCTCATTTGCTTAATTTATTTTAGGGTTATATCAACCTCGGCAGATTTGTTGTTAAGCTTACCTTTTTTAATAAGAAAACTATCTAAAAGAATTTAGTTTTTTTTTCTCTAAACTTGGTATCAATGTCATTGATGCGATAAGGCCTAAGATCATAATAAGAATGGCTGGTAATATTGCCTCTACCATTCTTTCATCTCCAGCATATTGATATATTCTCACAGATAATGTGTCAAAATCGAATGGTCTTAAAATAAAGGTTATGGGTAATTCCTTTATCGTGTCTACAAAAACTAATAGTGAGCCTACGAATATTGGTCCTTGGAGAAGAGGTAAATGAATTCTTTTGATGATACCCAGCCAATCCTCTCCTAGTCCAAGTGCTGCTTCATCAAGACTAGGAGAGATTCTCTCAAGACTTGAATCAATAGAACCCTTAGAAATAGTTAGAAATCTGACAAGATAACCCCAAATTAGAAAGCAAATAGCAATGAAATTAAATCTTGAAGAAGAAATGCTTAATAAAGATAAAGCTAATACAGTGCCTGGAATTGCGTAACCTATTCCCGCAAGGTTTGTTATAAGTCCTAAAAATAAGCTTTTATTAGGACGTCTAGCTAAGGAAATTATCAATGAGAATAGCATTGTTATTAATGCCGTAAAAAGTCCTAGACTAATAGTTCTCAATGAAAGAGAAAGTAATTCTATAGATAATCCTTTTTGAATTTGATCGATATTGAGCAGAACCCACAAACATGGAATTCCAAAAGAGAAAATTGGAGGAAATAAAGAAATGGTTATTGCTAAAAGAGCTCTGGTTTTTTTTAATTCCCATCCTTGAGAATCTTTTGATGCAGGATTTTCACTCCACCTCCTAGATTTTCTTCTCGAGAATTTTTCAAAAATAATTAAAGAGAAAACTATTAATAAGGCTACCAAAGATAGTCCAATAGAACTTTTTGGATTACCCTCAATTATCCAATTTTCGGCTATACCTGTAGAAATACTTGGAATATTTAATAATGCAAATGTACCTAACTCATTCATTACTTCCATACACATTAAACTTATTCCTGTTATTAGTGCTGGTAACGCCATTGGAAAAGCGATTTTAAAGAAGCTTCTCCATGGACCAACTCCTAAACCTCTACTAGCATTGATTTGATTAACTCCAAATTTATTAAAACTTTCGTTAGCAAGGATGAATACATATGGATAAGTAGAAATTGAAAGTATTAACACCCCCCACCATAAACCTGTTACTTGATACCCAAAAATACTTCCTAAATCCTGCAAAATAGCTGTTATTAGATATGCTGGGGCAGCTAGTGGAACTAGCTGACAAATTCGGAGAACTTTTCTGAACTTAAAATCACAATTTGAAAGTAACCATCCATTCAAAGTGCCTAATCCTCCTCCAAAAAAACTTGTCAGTACTAAAACTTTTAAAGTCTCTAATACCTCTTCTCCTCCAGCAATACCTAATGAAAAATTTCCACTTATGACATATTGAACTCCTTCAAGAAGAAAATTGAAAATTGGAATTATTACTAAGGTTGCAACAATAAACGAAGTAAAATAAGAAAGTTTTAATTCAGTTACTGCTTTTTTAAAGCCTCTAATAAGTATTTTCAAAAATTAATTAAACCCTAATATTTATACTTTAATCTTTATTAAATCTACATGAAGAAAGTTGATTCTTAATAGTTTGATGATCTAAGTTTTTACCAATTAATACTATCTTGTTAGATTTTTCTCTTGTCCATTCTTCATCATCAAGAGAAAATCGTTTTCCAGACAGGTGAAAAATGTGTTTTCTTTCACTTTCCATAAACCATAATATTCCTTTCGCCCTAAATACATTTTGTGAGATTTGATTATCTAAGAAATATTGAAACTTTCTTAAAGAAAATGGTTCAAATGTC
>CABYJE010000050.1 GCA_902519235.1 uncultured Prochlorococcus sp. | reverse complement strand
TTCCCTGGTCAAATCTGATTAAAAATTGACTAACTCAAAATAAATAAATCAGAATTTCAACTCTTTTTCTAAAATATAAAAAACCTATAAACTCATTTTATTAATGAGTTTATAGGTCTCATAAACTTGCAATTTTTAATTGCTTACTTTAGTTTTAAAATCAGAACTTAGCAATTTTCTTTTCCTCTGGTTCTTCAGGCAAGTTGAAAGTGAATTGGAAAACTTGTCCACCAGCATCGCCACGTTCTACAGCAACCGCACCACCTGATTCACCACGGGCTTGAACAACACCGATGAAGAGTTGATCGTCAGTGTCAATACCCTGAATGATCTCTTGTTCACCAGTTCCTGCAAGTTCATCCATAGAGTAGAATTTGCTTCCGAATAAACCATTTGACTTCTTAGCTGTCAGAGCAGTTACGTTCCAAGAACCAGAGAACTCGGAAGTAGTTGCTTTGGAAAATGCACCACCAAGAGCAGATGCACCTGCTTCATAACGTGAAGAGTGCTTACCACCAGCAAGACCTAATAGGTAGCCAGTGTTCGGTTCACTTAAAGTCATATCTGACTCTTTGATGGGAAGTACATACTTACGCTCTCCAAAGTCGTTTCCAGAATCCTCATCAACGATAAGGAAAGAACCATCAGCGTGTTTAGTCCAATAAAGTCCATCTGGAGCAACCATTGCTGCCTTATTTTTCTCAACATGAATTTCGGCAGAGCCATCCTTCACAACACCTTCACCACCAGTCTTAAGAACAAGAGCTCCATCAATGGCAGGAACAACACGAATACCAGTAGCAGGAAGGAATTCAGGGAGATCACCATCAGCAGCGTCTAGAGTGGCTCCAATGAAACCAAAATCGAAACCAAGAATCCCTCCTTTGTTAGTCATGTTCTGAACATAACGAGTACGGTTGATATCAGGATCTACTGCAGGGTGTTCGGCTTTTGAATCTCCGTTAAAGAAGGTGTAACCCTCAGGTTGTTCATCTGCTTGCTCCCACAACATCATCTCAGTATTGTTTACTGCGACTGGATTATCCCAGCCACCCCATTGATAGGAAGTAGGATAGAAACGACCCTCAAAGGAGTTAGGCGCATCAGCATTCTGCAGATACTCATCCATCATCTTTGCGGCAGGATTTGCTTCAAGACCTAGTGCAGCATAAGATTTTGTAGGCATTGCAAATCCGTAGATGCGACCGTAGAGCAAACCATTTCGTCCAAGGAAGGCATCGCGCTCATTAGCAGTAGAGTAATCAATCTCAGAACCATCAGGAAGACGATCCTTCATGCCGACATAAACCTTAAGAGGAGCTGGTTCTTGATTGTGATTATAACCAGCACCAACAATAACAACATAGTCTTTGTGTTGAGGGTTGATTGGCATGAGTTTTTCATAACCAGTCTGACCTAAAGCAGGTGCAGTGTAGGCAACTTCGTTCTTAACATCAACAGCTATTGATGCAAGACCCATCGTTTTATCAGATTCTGTTCTACCAGTCTTTTTAGAGCCAGTGAACATACGACCGATTTCCCACTCTTCAGCAGTAAACCATACATCATCCTCAAGCCCTATGCCATTACCATATTTATTTGCTTGTTCATACCATGCACCACAAAAGGACTGTAGGAAGAAGTCGGCTTCAGAAAGTTTGTATTTATCTAGGAAAGGAACAATGCGTTGACTGGGAAGTGCTTGATTACCCCAGACTAAATTCTCCTTCGTTACTTCATCACCAAATACGTTGTAGATTGTGTTGAATAATTTACCAGAGTCCTTGACCATTCCTTCTGCAGAAGAACCATTTCGCATGAATTTAGCAAATTTTGCACGATCATAATCAATCGTGTGAATGTGAGAACCACTGAAAGTTACACCATTTTTCATAACCCAGTTATAAGTCTCAGGGACTGGTGCTTTACCCATGGTCGCATAAGATTCGGACTGATAAACAACTCGAATAGTATCGTTATCAAGCAGATATGCTGCCTGTCCATCTGGATATCCAGTCAGTGCAAGTCCGTTGTCTCCTACTTCGCCAACAGTAGCGAGTGCTTTAAAGTTTCCATATGGGAAGTTAACGTTTCCGTTACCACCATCCAGGACTGGGTTCAAAGCAAGACCTGCTTCAGGAATTAGAGCTCTGGTCTCACCAATACGTTTTGTTTCTGCAAGAATACTGGCAGGAGCTACTAGCATCGTGCCTGTTAATATCGCAGAAAAGAGTTTTCTTTTCATTTTGTAATTTGCGAATTCTATAATTTAGGTGTGGTAACAATTTTGTTTGTCACTCATTAAAGATTTTT
>CABYJE010000049.1 GCA_902519235.1 uncultured Prochlorococcus sp. | reverse complement strand
TATTAACTTCTATATAATTATAAAAAGTAAGAATTTCTTGATTTTTTAGTTTAATATCAGAATCAAGAAGGTATTGTTTTACAATCCCATCACTTTTGTTTTTAATGATTGAATCTAAAGTTGAATTAGTATTTATATCAATAATCTTACTAGCCATTATTTGATCTATAGAGATAATTTTCTTTTCAAAATATCATAATAATCTTTATTAAGTTCATAACCAATACCTTCTCTACCTAAATCGTATGCAGCTTTTACTGTTGTACCAGAACCTAAGAAGGGATCTAATACACTATCTCCAAAAAAACTATGAAGTTTAATCAATCTTTTGGGAAGTTCCTCTGGAAAAGGTGCAGGATGATTCTCTGTTTTTGCCTTTGCTGGTTGCATTTCCCAAATAGAATTAATAGCCCACTCACGCCATTCCTTACTGGAAATTTTTGACTTTTCTTTTATTTCTTTACTAACTTTTTTTCTTGCACCTTTTTTTGAAAAAACAATTATCCACTCATATGGATATGTAGAAAAAATATTGGTCGGAAATGGATAACTTCCGAATGAGCTAAATCTTGCAATTTTTCTTTTATCCCAAATGTACAAAGCAAACTGATACATAACACCAGTACTTTCCATAAAGTTCGATATATCGGGCAGAACTAGTTTTGTTTCCCTTCTATTAAATCTTGCTGCTTTTCCAGTCAATAAAAAAGGCATTATATTAATACAAATTTTGCCATCTGGAGATAAAACGCGAACACACTCAGACCAAACCTTATCGAGCTCTTGGATATAATTTCCATAAGAATCACTACCTAAACCAATTTGATCTTTGTTTTCATAATCTTTTAATGTCCAATATGGTGGACTAGTAATAATTAAATTTATTGATTCATCTTTCAAGTCATTCATACTTGTTGAATTTTTGAAATAAATTTTCCCTTTATCAAAATTTACTTCATCCGATATATTTACTTCTCCCATAAAACTATTTGCTCTTTTCTTTTGGTTTTATTTAATCTATCAAAAATTTGAGAGCTTGAATTTGTATATTTCCTCTCCAAAACTTTAATAATTTTAAATGGAGTAATGTCATTAAAAAACTCTGAACCACTAATAATATTACCTTTTATTTTTTTATCTCCCACAACAAACATAACCTTCCCTCCTGTTTTGACAACTTCATACAATTGATTTAAAACTATCTTCATTGATGGCTCATAATCATTAAAGTTTTGAATTAATTGAGACCTTATTTTTTGTCTATCAATTTCAAAAATTTCCATAATTATTTTTCCATAATAAGCTGTGTAATCAAGACAATCAAAATAAGGCGGACTCGTAAAAACATAATCAATTGTTTCCGAATTTAAAACTTTTGATAAGTTCCTTGTATCTGATTTAATCAATTTCGAAGAGTTATTTTGAGGAAGTGGGTAATAATGTTTTGAGATTTTAGCCAAAAATTTATCGTAAAAATTTATATATCTTTTAGGATTAATATCTTTTCCAACGGTACTTGAAGTCCATTGGTAATGATTACACCCCCTAGCAGCTAGACATATAGAGCCATAAAAACAAGCCTTTGCATAATGAGAAAAATCAAAGAAAAATTGAATCAAACTCATTATTTCTAAAGCAGTTTTTTCATGAAAATATTTTTGGGGTTTATCTGGCATCTTCATAAAATTAGAAGATTGCTTTGCTTTCTTAATTATTAATTTAATTTCTTCAATTTCTTCATTCAAAGACTTGTGTATATTTATTTTGCCCTCAGATAAAACTTGTCCAATAGGATTTAATTCAACTCCTATAGAATTTAACCCATTCATTGCTCCTTCATATAGTATTGTTCCAGAACCGCAAAATGGATCTAGCAAGAATTTATTTTTATCAAATTGAGCTATCACCTCTCGTGCTTCTATGGCTGAAATTTTCCCTCTATATGGATAAATCCCGTGGATAGACTTAGGATTATTAACGTTCTTAAAAGTTTTTAACTTTATATTCATAATATATAAGATAGATATAAAATTAAATTTTCAAAATTATTTAATTTAAATATTTTCATATTAATATTCAAATTAATTTTATAAATTTTAAATTAAGAAAAAAATTAACTCTAATTCATATACGTAATATATTTTTAGTGAAGAAAATACTTTTTAAAAAGCAAACAAAAAATTTAAATTATTTTTTAGGTTAGACTTTAAAAAAATCTTATTTTTTATGTCATTATCATCATACCGTATGCATAAAATTTATCTTGCAGCGATCATGAATTATGGTCTTGGTTCTGATGATGCAGAAGAGTTGGCCTATTACAAAAAGCTAAGAAAAGAAATGGATGATATAGAGAAAGATGCCGTTAAAAAAGGAATACCTCTTACTTGGGATATTCCTAATGGAATGGATTAATGAAAAGAAAAAAAATAACCCCTTCTCAACTTTCACTTTTCAGCAGGAGTCCAGTGG
>CABYJE010000048.1 GCA_902519235.1 uncultured Prochlorococcus sp. | reverse complement strand
CTTGCAATGGAATTCAATAAGTATATAAATGAACATCCAAACAGTATTGACTTAATAAGATGCGAAAAATGAATAAAATTTTTTTAATTTAAAATGATAATTTTTTTAAACACTTAAGAATTTATTAATAACTGCCTGACTCAATTCACTAGTATTTCCGCTTGCAACAATACCTCCACGTTGCATCGCATAATATCTATTGGCTTGTCTTACAAAATGCAAGTGTTGTTCAACTAATAAAACACCAATTCCTGTATCTCTAATTATCTGATTGATTGCATTTTCTATATCTAATACTATATTTGGCTGAATACCTTCTGTTGGTTCGTCAAGTAATAGAAGTTTAGGTTTGCCCAGCAAAGCTCTTGCAATAGCAAGCTGCTGTTGTTGTCCTCCACTGAGATCTCCTCCTTTTCTCTGTAGAAAATCTTTTAGGATTGGGAAGAGTTCATAAATAAATGGATCTATTTTCTTGTTCTTTGATAATCCACCTGGCAGAGACTCCATTCCCAACATAAGATTCTCTTCAACTGATAGATATGGAATGATTTCTCTTCCTTGAGGAACGTAAGCCATTCCTTTCCTCGCCCTCTGATGAGGTGCTTTTCTATTAATATTTTCGCCAATCAAATAAATATCGCCTTTTTTTTGTCTTAACAAACCAATGAGTGATTTCAATAAAGTTGTTTTGCCGACCCCATTTCTTCCTATCAAACAAACCATTTCTCCTGATTGAACATTTAAATCTACATCTCTGAGAATATGACTTTCGCCATAATATGTATTCAATGATTTGATTTCAAGTAGATTATTCATAACTAATCCTCAGGCCTTCCTAGATAAACATCAATAACTTTTTGGTCCTTTTGTATAGTTTCCATAGTTCCCTCGCATAATACTGTGCCTTGATTTAATACTGAAACATTACTATCAAGTCTTCTAATAAATTCCATATCGTGATCTATTACAACTACAGTATTTTCTCCTGATAATGATTTTAATAAATCAGCTGTAAGATCAGTTTCTTCATCAGTTAAACCAGCAACAGGTTCATCTACTAACATTAAATCTGGCTTCTGTCCAACTAACATGGCTATCTCGAGCCATTGTTTTTGGCCATGTGATAAAGAACCAGCTTTAGAATCAACTTTTTGAGCTAAATTCACAATCTTCATAAGATGTTCAATCTCATTAAGCTGCTCATACTGAATACTTTTATTTATAAGGTTTAAGGGACTTTTAGGAGTTGACACCGATATTTCAAGATTTTCTTTAACTGTTAGATTTTCAAAGATTCTTGGACTTTGGAACTTTCTTCCAACTCCAAGTCTAGCTATTTTATGCTCCTTTATACCTACTAAAGATTTCCCTTTAAAAATTACTTCACCTTTTGTTGGCTTAACCTTTCCAGTTATTACATCAAGAAATGTTGTTTTACCTGCCCCGTTCGGTCCTATTACAGCTCTTAATTCTCCTTTCTTTAAATTTAAATTAAGTTTGTTGAGAGCTAAAAAACCCTCGAAACTAACGGTAATATCAATTAAATTTAGAAGATCTTTATTATTCATTATTCCCCTCCTTATTGTTAACTTCTAAGCTTGGATAGGTTTCAATCTTCCTTTTCAACCCAAATCTTTGAAGAAGATTCCTAGGACCATCTCCTTGCAGCCATCCTAAAACTCCTTCTGGCAGAGCAGTTACAACTAAGATAAATAAACCTCCTTGAATAAACATCCAGCTAGCAGGTAAAGCTTCACTTACAAGACTTTTTGCATAGTTGATGAAAACTGCTCCTAGTATCGCTCCCAATAAAGTACCTCTACCTCCAACAGCAACCCATATAACCATTTCTATAGAGAAGGGAACTGTCATAAATTGAGGTGATACTATTCCAGACTGAACAGTATATAAAGCTCCCGAAATTCCAGCGAGACCTCCAGCAATAGAAAATATTATCGTCTTAAATATAACTGGGTTATATCCTGTAAACCTAACTCTTGGTTCATCATCTCGTATTCCTATAAGAATATTTCCAAATCTTCCTTTTACTACCCACTTTGCAAAAAACCATGCTGCTATTACTAGTATGGCTGTTATCCAAAAGAATATTCTTTGCATAGACTCAGAACCTACCATCTGACCAAATAATTGTGTTACATCTGTTTTTAATCCATTTGTTCCATTTATAAGTTTTTGTTGCCCATTAAAGAAGTTAAAGAATACAAGAAGAGAGGCTTGAGTAAGTATAGAAAAATATACCCCTTTGATTCTATTCCTGAAAACAAGAAATCCAATTAAACCTGCAACTAATGCTGGAATTATCCAGATGGCGAAGAAGGTGAAAACTGGTGATCTAAACGGTTCCCAGAAAAAAGGTAATTTTTCTACACCATATAAAGCAAAAAATTCAGGAATATTATTTGGGAATTCAGACGAGCTGGTTATTTGCAAATACATTGCAGCACAATACCCACCTAGTGCAAAAAATATACCTTGACCAAGACTTAGTAAACCCGTATATCC
>CABYJE010000047.1 GCA_902519235.1 uncultured Prochlorococcus sp. | reverse complement strand
CTATCTTTTCCTATTAAAAACTTCTCAAAATTCCATTCAACATCTCCCTCAGGTTCAACTTTGTTAAGAGTTGTGTATGGTTCTGTGGTATTCCCTTTGGCATGAACTTTTTCATAGATTTCAAACTTAACGCCATATTTTGTGGTGCAAAAATCTTTTATTTGTGAGAGAGAGTCAGGTTCTTGTTTCCCAAAATCATTACAGGGGAATGCAAGTATTCTTAGGCCTTTTTTTGAATATAAATCATGTAGCTTTTGAAGATCCTCATACTGAGCAGTATTTCCACAATAACTAGCTACGTTAACCACTAAAATTACTTCCCCTGAGTATTTACCAAGTTTTATAGATAATCCATCTGCTGAAAGAACAGTAGTATCATGTACGTCAACTTCCATGTCTTAAAAAAAAATTACCCTTTGAAGATAACATTGTATAGCCTTTTTTGTGTTTGATTTATCTCATGATTTTGGTTTGTTCTTTTATAAATTTTTAATTTTTCATTTCTTTGACCCTTTATAATTAATTATATTAGTGATTAAAAATTTGGACCCTCTAGACCCGCTTACTGAAATTATTTATTCCGGTCAAGGCTATTCATCTGCCATTGCCTTAGAAAGAATTATTTGGGCAATGATTGGAGTCTTTTTTCTAGGAGCAATTTCAAGATCAATAACTAGTAGCATACGAAGCCAAAATTGGTTTGGTAGAAAATTTTCACTCAGTTATCCTAAAGATAAAAAAAATAAGGATGACAAATCTTCATAACTTTCTTTTGATGAAGAATAAATTTTATAAACATGAAAGACTCAACTTTTTCTAAAAAAAGAATTTTATTGCTTGGTAGCGGCGAGCTTGGAAAAGAATTAGTAATAGAATCAAAAAAATTAGGATTAGAAGTTATTGCAATCGATAGATATGAAAAAGCACCTGCAATGCAAGTCGCTGATTATTCAAGAGTCATTGATATGAGAGATAAAAATATTTTAAAAAATGTCATAAAAGAATTTAAGCCTGACTATGTTGTCCCAGAAATAGAGGCGCTTTCAATTGAAGCCCTAAAAGAACTAGAGGAGGAAGGATTCAATATTGTCCCAAACGCCAGAACTGTGGAGATAACAATGAATAGAGATAAAATTAGAGACTTAGCTTCTAGAGATTTAAAAATTAAAACTGCAAAGTTTGATTATATTTTTGAATTTGATGATTTAGAAAAAAAAGCAGATCAAATTGGATTCCCACTTTTACTTAAGCCTTTAATGAGCTCATCAGGAAAAGGGCAGAGTTTGGTCGAAACAAAAAATGATTTACAAAATGCCTGGAGACAGGCACAATCAAATTCTAGAGGAAAGGTTAAAGGTGTAATTATTGAAGAATTCATTAATTTTGAGTTTGAGTTTACTCTTTTAACTGTAAGAAAAGAAAGTGGTGAAAATATTTTTTGTTTGCCAATTGGACATCTTCAATCTAATGGAGACTATCAATGTAGTTGGCAACCTCTAGAAATCAATGAGTCTTTAATCATTAAAGCTAAGAAAATGACAACTAGAATACTAAATAACCTTAATGGAGCTGGATTATACGGAGTAGAGTTTTTTATAAAAGGAAGCGAGGTTATTTTTTCAGAATTATCTCCAAGACCTCATGACACTGGTATGGTTACGTTAGTTAGTCAAAATATTAATGAATTTGAATTACATTTAAGAGCTTTTTTAAATTTACCTATACCGCAAATAAATCTAATAGAACCCTCAGCAACCAGAGTTATACTCTCTGATCAAGAGCATATTAATCCTATTTATCAGGGTCTTAATGAAGCATTAGAAGTTGAAAAGACTAAAGTGCTTATCTTTGGCAAGCCAGTCTCTAGGAGAGGCAGAAGAATGGGTGTTGTTCTTTCATCAAATGCTGATATTAATTTGGCTAGAAAAAATGCTGATGAAGCTGCTCGTAAAATAAAAGTCAGTTCTAAATAAATATTAAATAAAAATAACGAAAAAAATACTTATTTCCTTTGTTTTTGTTATCAGTGTCTCGGAGTATTATTTGGATATGTTCTCTCTTTCTAAATGATAGAAAATTATAAGGGTTGGGATATTACTTTAAATTGGGATAATAAAGATTATCTCAAGAGTGGTACGAGTAAAAGAAATTTTTTTAATCAAAGTGAAAAATGGATTGGTGTTGACTTAAATGGTCAAAAAATATATGGTTCTTCTCTTAAAGAAATTAGGCATATTATTGACTATCCTACCTTGCATTCAAAGTAGGTTAAAAGATATTTTTAATTATCCTGATTATTTTCATTATCTTCAATTAGTTCATTAGCAAGTTTTCTTAAATCTCCCTTTATTGAGACCCATGTAAAAGCGATTATAAAAATTGAAGCAGATATTGCAACAGTTATTTTTTCGATAGGGGACATTCCAAGTGCTATAGCAAACATTTCAAAATCAAATACTGATTTTTTATTATATTGAATTTTTTTTAATGTTTTAGATAAAATTTGTTTTTGCAATGATATTTAATTATTTAAAAAATAATAAATAAAATTAAATTAAATTACTTATCTTATTTTTAGTTTCTAATTTCAATTTCA
>CABYJE010000046.1 GCA_902519235.1 uncultured Prochlorococcus sp. | reverse complement strand
AAACATGTTCACTAGCAGAAATATTTCCAATAGTAAGAGACTACAATCCCTTCTTACTAGTAGTTGATGAACACGGTGGAACAGAAGGACTTATAACTGCAGCTGATCTAAATGGCGAAATAGTTGGAGAGGAAATGCTCAATAATAAAATCTTTTCAGATATGAGAATGTTAGATAATTTCTCTAAAAAATGGTCAGTAGCTGGAAAATCAGAAATTGTTGAAATCAATAAAAAGATAGGATGTTCAATTCCAGAAGGGACTGATTATCATACTATTGCTGGATTTATGTTGGAAAAATTTCAAATGGTTCCAAAAATTGGCGACGTTTTAGATTTTAATAATATTAAATTTGAAGTTATTTCAATGTCAGGTCCAAAAATTGATCGTGTTAAAATAATTCTTCCCAAAAGCTAAATGTGACTCCCCATAGAGGATAATGATAATTAATATATGGATTTGAAATTATGCAGCCAACCTCATCACCAGTAAAGGTTGGAGTCATAGGTATAGGAAATATGGGCTGGCATCATGCTCGAGTACTCAGTTTACTAAAAGATGCAAATCTCATTGGAGTAGCAGATCCAAATGAGGAGAGAGGTAAATTAGCCATTGAACAATTTCAATGTGAATGGTTTAAAGATTATAAGGACCTAATTCCAAAAGTTGATGCTATCTGTATCGCTGTCCCTACACTACTTCATCATAAAGTAGGACTAGATTGTCTCAAGGGAGGTGCTAACGTTCTCATTGAAAAACCAATTGCAGCTAACGAGTTGGAAGCAAAATCTTTAATAGAGGCTGCTAATGCAAGTAACTGTCTATTACAAGTTGGGCATATTGAAAGATTTAATCCTGCTTTTAGAGAATTAAATAAAATAGTAAATAATGAAGAAATTGTTGTTTTAGAAGCAACTAGGCATAGTCCTCATGCAGACAGAGCAAATGATGTATCTGTAGTAATGGATTTAATGATTCATGACATTGATCTTATTTTAGAGCTTGTAAATTCAAAAATACAAAAATTAGCAGCAGTTGGAGGAAAAAATAGCGAAGGATTAATAGATTATGTCAATGCTACTTTAGTTTTTAAAAATAATGTTATTGCAAGCCTCACTGCCAGCAAAATGAGTCACAAAAAAATTAGATGTTTAAGTGCTCACTGCCAAAATGGCCTAGTAGAAACAGATTTCTTAAATCACACTTTACAAATCCATCGAAAGTCTCATGAATCATACACAGCAGAGCATGGAGAATTAGTTTATAGAAATGATGGATATGTCGAAGAAGTTAGCACAACCTCCATTGAACCTCTTTATGCAGAACTAGAGCATTTTCTTAAGTGCGTTCAGGGCAAAGAAATTCCAGAGGTAGATGGGGAGCAAGCCTCAAGAGCATTAAAAATTGCTGATTTTATAGAGAGTGCTGTAGAAAATTCTGGAGATGCGATTTTGCTTGAAAATCCCGTCTAATAGTAACAATCTAAACTAAAAGAATTTTATTTAAATCCAACTGCAGCTTGCCAAACAAACACTAATAAAAAGAAAAATAAAGGAATCAGTGGAAGAACATCAACAGTTGGAGCAAAGGCCTTATAAGCCTCGGGCAATTCAGCGAATGTATTAAATAGAATGAGCACCTTTTTGATAATTTAATTAATTATGATAAGACGTTACCACGTATGGTGAGCAATAGAGGATGTTTTCCAAGGAGCGAAATCATTTGTAAAACAATTATCTCTAATTGCAGTAGAAATTGCATTGGTAAATCTTATTAAGTGAGCAATATTATGCAAACTTATGAGAGTTAGGCCTAATATTTCATCATTTCTAATTAAATGATGCAAATATGCTCGAGAATAGGATTTACAGGTTTCGCATTTACAAGTTTTATCAATCGGAGAAAAGTCATTTTTAAATCGAGCATTTCGCAAATTCAATCTTTCGTCATTAAAAAATGCAGTCCCATGTCTTCCTAGTCTTGTAGGCAAAACACAGTCAAATATATCAAATCCATTAGCAACAGCTAGAGAAATTTCTTTTAAAGAGCCAATTCCCATTAAATATCTTGGTTTATTTATTGGTAAGAATTTCGGGACGTAATTAATTACACTATGTATTTCTTCGACTGCCTCGCCAACACTTACACCTCCCACTGCTATTCCAGGCAGGTCAAAAGAACTTGTATATTTTGCGCTATATTCTCTCAATCTCGGATACTTTCCACCTTGAACTATACCGAATAATGCCTGATTGGATTTCTGATGAGTCTCAACACATTTTTGCAACCATGAATGAGTTCTTTGTAAAGAGTCCTCAATATCATTTTCGTTAGCTGTATGCGGAGGACAATGATCAAAAGCCATCGCAACATCAGATCCAAGATCCATTTGAATCTGTATTACTTTTTCAGGTGACAAAAAAACATGACTACCATCTCTTGGATTTTTAAATTCCACACCTTTATCAGAAATATTATTTAATTTGGCCAAACTAAAAACTTGATATCCTCCTGAATCAGTAAGAATAGGGTTAGGCCAATTCATGAACTTATGTATTCCGCCAGATTCTTTAACTAGTTTTTCTCCAGGTTGTAAATAAAGATGAAAGGTATTTGAGAGAATCATTTCTGATCCTGTAGAGGTTAACTGCTTAGATGAAATTCCTTT
>CABYJE010000045.1 GCA_902519235.1 uncultured Prochlorococcus sp. | reverse complement strand
TTGTGTCATATAATCTTCTGGCGAGCGTAAAAACCATATCCAAAGTCTCTTTAAAAAGTAACCAAATAATAAACCTGATATTATTAATCCTATCCAACCTCCCATTAAATAATATTCGGCAAATCCTAAATGAGCAGCACCCTCACCATCTTTAAGCCCATAAATCATATTAACAATTTCTGTGTAATAAGGTTCATTAAATTTTTCACCTAATCCAAGAATGTGAGTGAATTTAACAATGGCTTCCAATAATGGCCTAGGGCCAATAAATGGGAGCTCTCTTGGGATGGTTTCAAAAATTACAGATGATGTTATGAATGTATTTGACTCCATAAAAGCAGTAACAAATAATTTATTTAAATCAAAATCAAATTTAGTTATATCTAAGCCTGCAAAATATACTCTTGTTATTTCAATAAATGAAGAAGCGGTTAATAGAATAGAAGCGAAGAAAGTTGAAATTAAAACTGGAGGCTTTCTGTTTTTACTAAAATAGTATATAAAGTAACAAGGAATCAATAACATAATAACTCTAGATCTAAAACCAATAGAAATAAATAGAGAAATTGTGAAGTAAATTATTCCATAAGTAAAAGTTTTATTTTTACCAGAATAGCAGAGGCTTATAAACATTAAAATTATCCCCGGTATTAAGATATTTACTCCTTCTAAGAAAATGTTATTTAACTCTCCAAAGTTGTAACCCTGTTGGAATCCAGAAGAAATTACTGCATTAAATGAACCAAATAAACTTAGATAATCTAATGCTGTACGGCCTCTTATTACTAGGAAAGATAGATAAGAAAGTAATGTTAAAATAAGACCAATATTAAACATTGATTTTAAATTTATAGTTTTCTTTTTAATAAATTCTGAGGGATATTTGGGGGATAAAAAATAATAACCAATCAAATTGGGTATATAGAATACTAAAGTGCCTATCCAACCCCAAATATAATATGGCGAAGTTTCTAAGTTTCTGAAAAAACTTCTACCAGAATAGAGATAAACCAATGGTCCAAAAACACAATAATAAAGAATATTTAAACTTATAAAAACTTGAGGTTGAAAAGCTTTTATCCAAAATTTTGAATTAAAACTTTTAAGAAGAACATATAAACTTAGAGCAAAGATCGCAAATATTAATATTATTTCATTGATATTAAGATTCATTTTATTTATTAGCTTAAATTATCCTTGGAGTTAAAAATACTATTTAATTCAGTTGAGATTTTTTTTAGGGAATTTTTTTTAAAATTTAAAGGCCTCTTATATAGATGAAAAGTATCCTTGGCTTCCAAAATTGTATTTGCAATAGTTCTTGGTTCAAGATCATTTAAAAGTAATCCATTCACTTTATTCTCTACAATATTGCCACAGTTTTTAGATACAATAATAGGACAATTATAAGCTAGTGATTCAATTTGAGTCAAAGCAAAGCCATCAGATATTGTCGGAAGAATAAATGCATCTGAGGAAAGAAAGAATGATGGTATTTCAGAGGCGGGAACTGGACCTACCCATCTTATATTTGAGTCTGAATCCCAAGCTTGAGGATCTATTTCTGTTGGACCAACCAAAGTGAGCTTTATATCTTGATTCTTTAAAAATGACATTGCTATTAGAAGCCTTGCTATACCTTTTCTTAGACATATATTGCCTAAGAATAAAATATTAAATTTTTTTTTATTAAACTTAATACTTCCTTTTTTATTTTTAAAGAAAGCAGCAGGCTTAAAAATAAGTGGTATTTCTACAATTTTATTTGAAGAAATACCATGCTTTGTAAGACAATCTTTAGACCACTTTGAATTAACTAAAATTCGATCAGCTAAATCAATCTCCTTCTCCCATTTTTGCCAAAACTCTTTTGGGGCTTCTTCCCAATTACTTTTTAAATAAGGAAAATTCTTATGTTCTTGTTTCACTAATTTTTCTTCTTCGGGTCCAGGATTAATTTGACCTAATATGGTTCTTGCACCAATTTCTTTACATTTTTTAAAAGCTTTTAAAGCGGTATAACTATAAGAGAAGACTATGGTATTTTGATTTATCTCTTTACTAATATTATTTATTAAACGAACTGTATAATCTTCAAAATTATTGTTTGTGGTTATTGTATTATCCCATGAAGACTGTGAATTAAAATTGCTTATAAAATTTTTTAAATGCCAGATCAAATTAGGCGAGTATATTTTTGCTTCTTTTAAATCAGGATGAAATCTTAGAAGAATTTTTTTGATAAAAAGTCTATTAAAATGAGGAACTTTATAGGGAAACCATAAATCAGTTATTAAACAATTGAGATTTTCTGTTTTTATTAAACTTCTTGGGATCGCATAATACTCTCTGAACCCTTTTTGAATAACTATAAATTTATTATCTTTTCCTTTAGAATTCATAAATTGAAATTTATTTAGAAATGATTTTTACCTCAGGATGAGGGACTATGAATTTACCACCATTCTCAAGATATTTAAAATACTTTGAACAAAAGAAGTCTAGATAGTTCCATGCTAATAATAAATAATAATCAGGTTGTTTATCTATTAGGTTCTCATTAACTATTGGTATGTGAGTTCCTGGTGTTAATTTATCAATCTTAAATTGATTAACTTCAGTAGCTAAATCAACTAATTCTGGCCCTATTGAATAATAATTTAGAAGAGTACTACCTTTT
>CABYJE010000044.1 GCA_902519235.1 uncultured Prochlorococcus sp. | reverse complement strand
GAAAAAAGAAATTTAGATTTACCAAGTGAAGAGAACTTTCGTCTTCTAGATATAGATTTTAAAGGTGAAGAGGGATGGTTAATAGGTCAGCCTTCATTAGTTATGCATACACTTGATGCAGGAAAGAATTGGACACGTTTATCTCTAGGTAACAAATTACCAGGCCAACCATTTCTAATAACAACTGTCAATGCTGGTGTTGCAGAATTGGCTACCACTGCAGGTGCTATTTATGAAACATCAGATAGTGGTGAATCATGGAATGCAAAAGTCGTAGATGCATCTGGTTCTGGAGGTGTAAGAGATTTAAGAAGAACTAATAAAGGAGATTATGTCAGTGTAAGTAGTCTAGGTAATTTCTTTTCTACTTTGGAAAATGACAGTGATGCATGGATAGCTCATCAAAGAGCCAGTAGCAAAAGAGTTCAAAGTATTGGTTTTAATCCAGAAGGAAGTTTATGGATGCTTTCTAGAGGAGCAGAAATTAGATTTAATGAAGATACTAACGATCTAGAAAATTGGTCAAAACCTATTATACCAATTCTTAATGGATACAATTACCTAGACATGGGATGGGATCCAAATGGTGATATATGGGCTGGCGGGGGTAATGGAACTTTAATAGTAAGTAAAGATCAAGGTAAAACTTGGAATAAAGATCCTATTGCATCTGAATTGCCAACAAACTACATTAAAATAGTTTTTCTTGATAAGGATGCTTTAGACAATCAAAAAGGATTTGTACTTGGCGAGCGTGGTTATATCCTTAAATGGGATAGCTAATTTTAAATAACTCGACTTAATAGTAAAAAAAAAATTAATTTTTGGAAGATTTAGCAACTGTCTGTAACCAACCTGTTAATTTCTTCGCGAACTTATGATTTTACACTGTAAGATCATAGGGTAAACATTTGTGATTATGGCCGCAGGTTCAACGGGTGAACGCCCATTCTTTGAAATAATCACCAGTATTAGATACTGGATTATTCATGCAGTAACATTACCAGCTATCTTTATAGCAGGCTTCTTATTTGTATATACAGGCTTAGCCTACGATGCTTTCGGAACTCCTCGTCCAGATAGTTATTTCCAATCATCTGAATCTAAAGCACCTGTCGTAACACAAAGATATGAAGCTAAATCTCAACTAGATTTAAGAACAAAATAACAATGACTAATTCTCAAGCTCCAATGCAGGCTGCGGAAGTCCGCGTTTACCCCATATTTACTGTCCGTTGGCTAGCAGTTCACGCTCTAGCTATTCCATCAGTATTCTTTCTAGGTTCTATTGCTGCTATGCAATTCGTAGCCCGATAAATTTAACTATCATGCAAGTAAACGAAAATCCTAACAAAGTTCCAGTTGAACTTAATCGTACAAGCCTTTATTTAGGCTTACTATCAGTCTTCGTATTGGGAATTTTATTTTCCAGTTACTTTTTCAATTAAATTAAAACTATGAGTAAATTAAAAGGACCTGATGGAAGAATTCCAGATAGACTTCCCGACGGTAGACCAGCAGTTGCATGGGAAAGAAGATGGACAGAAGGAACTCTTCCTCTATGGCTTGTTGCTACAGCAGGTGGAATTGCGGTTATCTTCGTTTTAGGTATATTTTTCTATGGTTCATACCAAGGGGTTGGAGCTGGAGGCTAACAAACCTTACCTTGACCTGAAAATCACTTATATTAAATAAGCCTAATAAGAATCAGTAAATATCCTTAGTTTCTCTTTTGTGGAGCTTGGGATATTTTCTTTTTGGGTTATCAATCCATCTTTTAATGAAAAATGAGACTTACTTTTTGGTCTTTCTTTTTCAATTAATTTAGCTACTTCAAATATTATTTTATTAGCCACATCAGTATTTGATCTAAGATTATCCAAAACCATCTCTACAGAAACTTCTTGATGAGTTTGATGCCAGCAATCATAGTCAGTAACCATAGATAAGGAGGAGTAAGCTATTTCAGCTTCTTTAGCTAATCTTGCTTCTGTGTGGTTCGTCATTCCAATTATTGAACATCCCCAACTCCTATATAAATTAGATTCTGCTCTAGTTGAGAAAGCGGGACCTTCCATTGCTAGATAGGTACCACCTCTATGCAATTGTCTTCCGCCAGGAATATTTTTTTCTCCGATTTCACTTAATATACGTGATAAATTTGTGCAGAAGGGATCTCCCATAGTTACGTGAGCAACAGCTCCCTCGTTAAAGAAGGTTGCAGGTCTATTTTTTGTCCGGTCTATAAATTGATCTGGAACCACTATATCAAGTGGCCTTATCTGTTCTTGTAATGAACCAACTGCTGATGGAGCAATAATCCATCTTACTCCTATTGATCTTAAAGCCCAAATATTAGCTTTATAAGGGATTTCAGAAGGATTTAAACTATGTGTTCTGCCATGTCTTGGAATAAATGCTATCTCTAGGTTTCCAAGATTATATACTTTTATTGAATCAGAAGGTTTACCATAGGGAGTATTGATTTCTAGTTCTCTAAGGTACTCTATTTGATCCATTGAATAAAATCCACTTCCACCAATCACTCCTAATCTTGATTTTTCAATTGGTAATAAATGTTCTTTATTCATAGTGATGTAAATGGCTTTTAATCATCTGGTACTAATTGGAGGAGGACACTCAAATGTTTCTTTATTAAAGAAATGGTTAATGTTTCCGAAATTAATGCCAGAAATTCCTGTTTCAATTATATCTAGAGATTCTCATTTGGTTTATTCGGCATTGTTCCCATCGGTGATTTCAAAATCAATCACTTTAGAAGAGAGTTTAATT
>CABYJE010000043.1 GCA_902519235.1 uncultured Prochlorococcus sp. | reverse complement strand
TAAATAATTGCTTGTGTGAGTAAACTTTTAATAATTAAGTTTTAATTTATTTTGTAAGAGAATTTCAAAGTCTAAAATCATCTCCCAAATAATACTTTTTGACTATTGGATTATTTGCTAATTCACTTGATGATCCATAAGCTAAAATTTTGCCTTCACTTATTACATAAGACTTGTTGGTAATTAAAAGGGTTTCCCTAACATTATGGTCTGTAATTAAAATCCCAACCCCACTGCTACATAATTTAAGTATTAGCTTCTTTAAATCATTAACAGCTAGTGGATCGATTCCTGCAAATGGTTCGTCTAATAATAAATATTTAGGCCCTTTTCTACCTACAGAGAGCGCTCTAGCAATTTCACATCTCCGTCTCTCTCCACCTGAAAGTTGATAACCATAATTATCTACAAATTTATTCAAACTAAATTCATTAATTAATTCTTCCCTTCTATTTCTAATTACAGCAGGACTATAAGATGAATTCTGCAAAGCCAAATCTATATTGTCCTTAACGGTGAGATCTCTAAATATACTTGCCTCCTGAGTTAAATAACCCAACCCAAGTCTTGATCTATTTTGGAGTGGCAAAGAAGTTATATTTCTACCATTCATTAGAACTTTGCCCTCATCAGGTTTTATATTTCCAACGGCAAGATTAAAAGTAGTAGTTTTACCTGCACCATTTGGTCCCATCAAACCTACAACTTCTCCTTGATTAACAGTTATTGAAACATCATTTACGATTAATTTTCCTTTAATTGCAAGTGATACATTTTGAATTTTAAGGTTCATCTTTATTATTTTGAAAGTAGTTTCAAAAAGGGCATATCTTTCTCATTTAAAATTTCTTTGTATTGTAATTTCCTCAATAAATCTTCCAAACATTTGCAGAAGGATTCAAGATCAATACCCAAATCAATTTGGGTTCTAGTTTTTATTCTCCCCAAACCTTCACCAAGCAATATAGTAGCTCCATTTAAATTACCCTTACTCAAATGAAATTGCGAAACGGATACTTGTAATATTCCCTGAATAACTTGTCTTTCGTCACCATCAACAACATTCCAAATTTCTTCAAAAGCGTCATGCGCCTCATACCAATCATGATTGTTAAAAAGATTTAAAGCAGTAAAAAAAGAATCTTTAAAACTTTTTGTACTTTCTTGGTTCATGAGACAAATTATTAATTTTTTTTCTTTTTATTTATTTTTCTCATTCTTATTGAATCCGGAGTTACCTCAAGCATTTCATCTGGACCAATATATTCGAGTGCTCTTTCAAGGGTAATATCAACAGGTGACTGCAAAGTATCAAGTTCTTCTGCTCCTGCAGATCTCATATTAGTCAATTGCTTAGTTTTACATATATTTAACTCAAGATCTTGAGGTCTATTATTCTCTCCAATTATCATTCCCTTATAAACTTTAACCCCAGGTTTAATAAAATAGACTCCCCTATCTTCCGCATTCTTTAATGCATAAAATGTAGCCACACCTTCCTCAAAAGCTATAAGGACTCCATTTCTCCTAGTTTCAAAATCTCCCGTTTTAGGTTTGTATTCGTAAAATGAGTGGCTCATAATACCTTCACCTCTTGTTATCCGAACAAATTCACCACGAAATCCAATTAACCCTCTTGATGGGACAAGAAATTCTAATTGAGTTCTCCCATCAGAACTTGTCTGCATGTTTTTCATCTCGGCCTTTCTCGATCCAAGTTTCTCTATACACGAACCAACAGATACTTCAGGCACATCAAGGACCAAAGTCTCTATAGGCTCACATTCCACATTATCAATTTCTCTAAAAATTACTTGAGGTTGTGAGATTTGAAACTCGAACCCTTCTCTTCTCATAGTTTCAATCAAAATACCTAAATGTAGTTCTCCTCTTCCTGAAACAGAAAACCTATCAGCAGACTCAGTTTCTTCGACCCTTAGAGCAACATTTGTTAAAAGTTCTTTTTCTAATCTATTTTTTAATTGTCTACTAGTAACAAATTTTCCTTCCTTACCAGCAAATGGAGAATCGTTAACAACAAAAGTCATATTTAAGGTAGGTTCATCAACTTTGATTAATGGAAGTGGATGAGGAGAATCGGGACATGCTATTGTCTCACCAATATTGACGTCATCGAAACCAGAAACGGCCACGATATCTCCTGCGAATGCTTCATTTATATCTACCCTTTGTAAACCTTCGAATCCCAAAAGTTTACTAACCTTGCCTTTAATAGTTTTTCCATTTTCTTTAATTAAACTAGCTTGTTGACCATTTTTTATAGTTCCATTATGAATTTTTCCAATTACAATTCTGCCTAAGAAATCAGAATAGTCCAAAGTAGTTATTTGTAGCTGAAGAGGCTTATTTGCATCGCCTACTGGAGGTGGAACATGTCTAATAATAGCTTCAAAAAGTGGCATCATATTATCACTATTAGATTCCATTTCTTCCTTTGCGAAACCAGATAGGCCGCTTCCAAAAAGATAAGGGAAATCGCATTGATCATCATCAGCTCCAAGTTCTAAAAACAAATCCAATACCTTATCAATTGCTATTTCTGGTACTACTCTTGGTCTATCAATTTTATTTACAAAAACTATAGGCCTAAGTCCTTTTTCTAATGCTTTTTTTAAAACAAATCTTGTTTGAGGCATAGGCCCCTCATTTGCATCAACGATAAGCAGGCATCCATCAACCATTCCCAAAACCCTCTCGACTTCTCCTCCAAAATCCGCATGGCCAGGCGTATCTATAATGTTAATTCTAGTATCTTTGTAGTTAACTGCAGTATTTTTTGAGAGTATCGTAATTCCTCTTTCTCTTTCAAGATCATTCGAATCCATTACGCATGTAGGAATGATTTCATTG
>CABYJE010000042.1 GCA_902519235.1 uncultured Prochlorococcus sp. | reverse complement strand
TGTTCAACATTTACAGCTGAGGAGTTTTCAGAAAGTTTTTCTTTCTCAAATTCTTCGACTATTTTGTTTTCCTCAGAGGCTGGTTGAATGTTTTCACTCACGGCTTATTATTGTTCTTTAAGAACTTTAAAAGATTTTGCTTAATTAAGCGACTTTTATTCAAAATTAATTTTTAAGATGTTTTTATTAACTGGCTATGAATATTTTTTAGGTTTCCTTCTAATTGCCGCAGCCGTCCCAGTATTAGCTCTTGTTACTAATCTCATCGTTGCTCCAAAGGGCAGAACAGGGGAAAGAAAACTTACATATGAATCTGGAATGGAGCCTATAGGGGGAGCATGGATTCAATTTAATATTCGTTATTACATGTTTGCCTTGGTTTTCGTTATATTTGATGTTGAGACAGTATTCCTTTATCCTTGGGCTGTTGCCTTCAATAAATTAGGCTTATTAGCTTTTATTGAAGCTTTGATTTTCATTGCGATACTTGTTATTGCTTTAGCATACGCATGGAGAAAAGGTGCTTTAGAATGGAGTTAAAAAATTGAATCCACAATTATCCCCAAAAGCCATTAGAGAGATCCGCGAGGGAACCTGTAACCCTCTTGGTGCACCTCAAGTTACCACAGATTTAAGCGAAAATATTATCCTTACAAGCCTAGATGATCTCCATAATTGGGCTAGGCTAAGCAGTTTATGGCCCCTCTTATATGGAACAGCTTGTTGTTTTATAGAATTTGCTGCTTTAATTGGATCTAGATTTGATTTTGATAGATTTGGATTAGTACCAAGAAGCTCGCCAAGGCAAGCTGATTTAATAATAGTTGCAGGAACAGTCACAATGAAGATGGCTCCCGCCCTAGTTAGACTTTATGAACAAATGCCTGAACCAAAATATGTTATCGCTATGGGTGCTTGTACAATTACAGGAGGCATGTTTAGTGCAGACTCTACTACTGCTGTAAGAGGAGTTGATAAATTAATACCTGTCGATTTATATCTTCCAGGGTGTCCGCCAAGACCGGAAGCAATTTTTGACGCAGTAATAAAATTAAGAAAAAAAGTTGGTAATGAATCAATTTTAGAGCGTACAAAAACAGAGCAAACCCACAGGTACATAACAACTGATCACGAAATGAATCTTGTTTTTTCAGAAAATACAGGTGAATATCTAAACAAAACATCGAAGAATATTATTCCTGCCTCCAAAAAACAACAACTAACTAAGCAAGACGAGAATAGCGAAAAAACTGAAGTCCTCAAAGTTGAAGAAGATTAATGGAAAAAGATAATTTAGCCAATTCTTCAGACACTTCAATAGAAAAAGAAGGGTTCATAAGTCAAAATTTATCAAAGAATGGAATCCCCAATAAATCATTAGCTAATGATCACATAGGAATTGAAAATATTTCTGTGGAACCAAGCAAATTATATGAAGCAGTATTAGCTTTAAGGAATTACGGTTTTAACTATCTCCAGTGTCAAGGTGGCTATGACGAGGGTCCAGGCAAAAATCTTGTAAGTTTCTATCACTTTATAACTGTTGACGATATACAAAAAATCGAAAGAATTAAAGAAGTTAGATTAAAAGTTTTTTTAAAGAGAGATTCTGATCTGTCAATTCCTAGTTTGTATAAAATTTTCAAAGGGTGTGATTGGCAAGAAAGAGAGACTTATGACATGTACGGAATAAATTTTATTGATCATCCAAATCCCAAAAGGCTGTTAATGCCTGAAGACTGGAGAGGATGGCCATTACGAAAAGACTATATTCAGCCAGACTTCTATGAACTTCAAGATGCCTATTAACTTAATTTCTTTAATTTACGGTATAAAAAAATAACTGCTCTTGCTAGCCTTCGCGGATCATGTCTTAAAGTTGGAGTAATTCTTTTTGAGTATAGTGGTGCCTGCAAAACATAATAACCCTCTGATAATAATCTTTCTTTATTACATTGAACAGGTTCTGCCCCTCTACTTTCGTAATAGTCTACTAATGGAGACTTTTCAAATTGGATCTGAGATAAGATTGCGTTAAAAATTCGAGTATTAACTCCAAAATTTGATAATTGTTTTTCTATTGATTTGATATGTTGATAGACATCCAGTCCATCTGTTTCTCCAGGCTGAGTCATCAAATTACTTATATAGATTTTGGGAGCATTACTTTTTAATAAAGCATCTACTATTTCTGGAACTAACAAGTTTGGTAACAATGAAGTGTATAGACTCCCTGGCCCAAGAACAATTAAGTCTGCTTCTTTTATAGATTCTAGAGCCATTGGAAGAGCAGGAGGATTTTCTGGTAAATAACCAATCCTTGAAATTAATTTTTTAGATTTACCAATCTTGCTTTCGCCAAAAATTCTTTCACCATCCTCCAATTCTGCCCACAACATAACATCAATATTTGTAGCAGGTAAAACTTGACCTTGTACTGCTAAAACCTTACTAGAGGCTTGTACTGCTTTCTCCAAACTACCTGTAATCGTCGTTAAAGCAGACAAAAATAGATTACCAAAACTATGCCCCTCCAAACCACTCCCCTCAGAAAATCTATATTGAAATAATCTGGTTAAAATAGGTTCTTCGTTTGATAAAGCAGCCAAACAATTTCTAATATCTCCTGGAGGTTGCACACCTAATTGTTTTCTAAGAATTCCACTACTTCCTCCATCATCGGATACAGTTACTATCGCTGTAATATTGCTACTGTAATTTTTTAAACCTTTTAATAAAGTGGATAAACCTGTTCCTCCTCCAATTGCGACAATACTAGGTCCTCTTTTTAATTTACTTTTAACTCTTAATGCATCAACTAAAAATGTGTTTTTTTCTGGAACAAGCGCTTTTTGAATGGAGTTAATACTTCTATTTTGTCCAATCCCAATTAACAAAAGTCCAATAATGAAAATTATTGGCCCCAATAATG
>CABYJE010000041.1 GCA_902519235.1 uncultured Prochlorococcus sp. | reverse complement strand
TAAATCAAAAAGATTTGTTATGGCTAAGTTAGATGATAACTTAGAAATGTATTTTGATGATGAAAGACCTTGTTGCTTTTTAGAAATTAAGTCAATAGGCTCTTTAAATCCCTCAGAGATGGCAGAGCAAATATCTAATTTTGTTTATGAAAAAATTGGAATTCCAATAGATAAAATTTATATTTCTTTCGAGGATGTGCCTGCTTCATTATGGGCTTGGAATGGAAGAACCTTTGGTTAATAATTTATTATTTTAGGTACTAATTTAATGGAAATAAATAAATTAGCTGATTTAAACAGTCTTAGAACTGCTCCTCATTTAAGCAGTAGTCAAGAAAAAAAACTATTAGTAGAACTAGAAACTAATATTTATAATGCCGATTGGATAACAATAGGAATTATGGCACCTTCTGATACCAAAGCTATTGAAGCACTGAAATCAATTTCTAATAAATATTCCTCAATAAAATTTAGTAATTTAGATTCGCTTAATGCTGATGGATGTGTTTTTTTAAAAGGTAACCAAAAAACTGGTAATGTGTTTGTTAGATCTGAGAATGGTCTTGGAGAAGGAATTTTAATAACTTGCCAAAATGATGAAAATGCAGAAGAATCTAATACTTTTGGACCTTTGCCATTAGATTTTTTTTCATGATTAATTTCTAATTTATGTTTATATTGAATTAAGTTTTATGCTATCCAAATACCAGATAATGCTTCTCAGAAATTAGAGTTAAAAAAATTTTTTGTTTTAAGCTTTGTTATTATGTTTAATGGCATTGATCTAAATTCTAAACTTCTTAAAATTTGATGTTTTTTCAGGATATAATTCAAAATTTAAATAATTTTTGGTCCAAAGAGGGTTGTTTAATTATGCAGCCATACGATACTGAAAAGGGTGCTGGTACAATGAGTCCTCATACTTTTTTGAGGGCAATTGGACCCGAACCTTGGTCTGTTGCATATGCTGAGCCATGTAGAAGACCCACCGACGGAAGATTTGGTGATAACCCTAATCGTGCACAACATTATTTTCAATATCAAGTAATAATTAAGCCTTCCCCAGATGGGATTCAAGAAAAATATTTGAAATCTCTGGAATCTCTTGGAATTGAGCCTAAAAATCATGACATAAGATTTGTTGAGGATAATTGGGAGTCGCCAACTCTTGGAGCTTGGGGCGTAGGATGGGAAGTATGGCTAGACGGAATGGAAGTTACTCAATTTACTTATTTTCAACAATGCGGGGGAGTTGATTGTCAACCAATACCAATTGAAATTACATATGGTTTAGAGAGAATTGCAATGTTTTTGCAGGATAAAGAAAGTATCTGGGACTTAAATTGGAACAAAGATCTGAAATATAGTGATATTTGGCTTCAATTTGAAAAAGGTCAATGTTCATATAATTTCTCTGAATCTAATCCTGAAAATCTCAGGAAATTATTTGAGATATATCAAGATGAAGCAAATTCATTAATTGAAAAGAAGCTAACCTACCCCGCGCTTGATTATGTTTTAAAGTGTAGTCATACCTTTAATTTGCTTGATGCTAGAGGCGTAATATCAGTAACTGATCGTGCCCAGTATATAGAAAAAATCAGAAAGTTAGCTAGAGAAGTCGCTTCTTCATGGATACTAGAGAGTGAACTCATGGGCTTTCCCTTAGTAAAGTAAGATTTATATCCCGAAAATTTCAGAATGTTATTTCCTAAAGTAAAAAAATATACATGACAAAGTGATTTTTTATTTTTGGATTATTTCTACCAAATTTTTGTTGTAAGGTAACAATCATAACAATTTTAAAGAATGAAATTAAACAATTATTTAAAAAAGCTATTTTTTACTGCAGCGACATTATCGCTACTTCTAAATAATCAACCTGTAAATTCTGCAGAGAAGGAGGTTAGGTTATTTTCTGGGAGACATTACAATACAGATAAAGAGGTTTATCAAAAATTTCAAGAACAAACTGGCATCAAAGTTAGATATATAGAAACAGATGGAAAAGCTATAATTGAGCGCTTAAAAAGAGAGGGTAAAAATTCTCAGGCTGATTTAGTAATTCTTGTTGATGCAGCAAGAATTGAAAATGCATCAAAGGCAAATTTATTTCAAAAAATTAATTCAAATATTCTAGAAAATAGTGTTCCAAATAATTTGAGAGATCCTAGAAATAAATGGTTTGGCCTTACTAGGCGATTAAGGGTAATCATCACAAATCCGGATATTGTGGATATTACAAAAATCAAAAATTTTGAGGATCTCACCAATCCTTCTTTTAAAGGAAAAGTATGTCTAAGAAATAGAAAAAGTCCTTATAATCAATCTTTGGTTTCTAATCAAATAGCAAAGAAAGGCGTTGGCCAAACAAAAATTTGGCTTAAGGGTTTGATGTCGAATGTCTCCACTCCCTATTTTTCTGGAGATTCTTCATTAATAAGAGCTGTAGGGCAGGGAACGTGCGGTATTGGAATCGTTAATCATTATTATATCGCAAGGATGCTCGATGGCGTTAAAGGTCCAAGAGATGCCTCTTTAGCAGAAAAAATAAAATTAATAATACCCAATCCTGCTCATGTAAATATAACTGCTGGGGGCGTATATAAATATGCAGAAAACAAGACTGAGGCTATTAAATTACTTGAATATTTAGCTTCTAGTGAAGGTAGTCAAGGTTTAGCTAATAAAACTTATGAGCACCCCTTAAAGGAATCAAGTCAAAATAGAATTGTTAAAAAATTTGGAGATTTCACTCCAGATAATGTGACTATAAAAGAAATTGGCAAATTCAATACTAAGGCGATAGAAATAATGAAAGAAACTGGTTGGAATTAACAAAAATCTAAATATATTTTTAGTATAAATTTTTTAATTTATATTTTAAATGTGGGAGAGGTGGCTGAGTGGTCGAAAGCGAACGACTCGAAATCGTTTAATAGGTAAAACTATTCGTGGGTTCGAATCCCACCCTCTCCGGTTATATTCATGTTTTTACGAGAGCAAAAACCTCCAAAAGCATTGCAATTACAGCATAACGTAAGTCTTTGTAAGAAGACCTATTTTTATGAATATTGATATATCAGAGT
>CABYJE010000040.1 GCA_902519235.1 uncultured Prochlorococcus sp. | reverse complement strand
GTTTTCCCTATAAGCGTAATAGATATTCCATTGTGAATATATGAATTTCTTTTTGCATTTTCTATTAGTAATTCTATTTTTTCTTTTACTTTTTTAATGTTTTTTAGATATTTGGTGTAATCAAAATCTGTGAAGTCTTCTTCAAAATCAACTCTCGCTTCTATTTCGCAGAGTTGATTTATAAGGTCATTTTTAATATCATTAATTTTTTTCTTTATTTCTCCTTGAATTCCACTAAAAGCTAACTCTGCTGATCTTGTATTGCTTGCATTAATTAATTGATTAATCGACTCGGCTTGAGTAAGGTCTATTTTCCCATTAAGAAAAGCTCTTTGACTAAATTCTCCTGGGTTTGCAAGTCTTACTCTAGAATTACTAGATAATAATCTCTTGAGAACTTTATTTACTATGATGATTCCTCCATGGCAATGAAGTTCAACTACATCCTCTCCTGTGAAGCTATTTGGTGATTTCATCACTAAAATTAAAACCTCATCTATAAATTTATTTTGTTTATTTTCCTGAATAAAACCATGAAAAACTCTATGTGATTCCCATGCATATTTAGATTTAGTTTGAACAATCTTTTTGCAAGAATTTATTGAGTCTTTGCCTGATACTCTTATTATCGCAACTCCTCCTTTCCCTATACTTATTGCTGAAGCAATTGCAGCTATCGTATCTTCTGTAGTAACTATCGAATCCATCTCTCGCTTTGTTATGGATAATTAAGTAAGATTATCAAGAATTTAATTTTGAAATTTTCTTTCTGAATGAGATTTAAAAGAGATATTACCTACAAGAAAATTCTATCATTATTTAAGAATCAGAATGGAAGTCCTTTCTTTAATGCTAAAGGTTTAGCTATAGGGGTATTTAGTGGCTGCTTTCCTTTTTTTGGGTTTCAGACTTTAATAGGGGTATTTTTTGCGAAAATAGCCAAGGGAAATATTGTTCTAGCTGCAATTGGTACCTGGATAAGCAACCCGTTTACATATATTCCACTTTATTATTTTAACTATAAAGTTGGTTCGATTTTTTTAAATAATTCTTCTAATAAAATTCTTGAAAAAAGTTTAGTTATTGATGACTTATGGAAACAAGGTAGAATTTTTTCCCTAAAATTGCTCTTAGGTTCATCTTGTGTAGGTATTTTACTAGCTTTGATTTGCGGCAGTATTGTTTTCTTTATCTACAAGATAAAAAATAAAAAATAGATTGATCTGATTTTAAAATTAACTTTGTCCAACTCTGGCAATATCCAAAACATCTGCCATTGATTTAATTTGTTCAATTGTTTTGTAAAGTTGATTATAACTTTCAAGACCTACACAAAGGTTTATTATAGCTGGTTTACCATAAGCAGTTTTAACATTGGCATCGCTAACGTTTATACCTTTATCAGATAACCGCATAAGAATATCTTTAAGAACTCCAACTCTATCAATTACTTCTATTCGTAGCTGAATTGGAAACTTATTATCGCCAGTTTTATTATCTTGATTCCAACCGACAGGTAATCTTCTCTCTATTGGAATTGGTATTACATTTTCACAATCTTCCCTATGTATAGTTATCCCATGGTTGCCGAGCGACACAGTTCCGATAATATCCTCACCTGGGAGTGGGGAACAGCACTTACCTATTCTGTAATCAAGACCTTCTATCCCGGAAATTGGCGATTTAGCTGCTGTATTAGATTGATTAGTAGATAAATTACTATTACTTTTAAGAGATTTTGCTATTTCTGAGTCAGAATCATTTTTTACATCTTCTGTCTGTAATTTTATTTCTTCTCTTAGTCTATTTAATACTTGATGCAAAGTTAAACCACCAAAACCAAGAGATGCAAGAAGGTCTTCAGTAGTTTTTAAATTGCATCGATTTGCAACTTTTTTCATGGCTTCACTAGAAAGTAATGCTTCAAAACCGTTTCTACCAAATTCTTTTTCAAGTAAATCTCTACCTCTTTTAATTGTTTCATCACGATGGCTTTTCTTATACCATTGGCGAATTCTATTTTTAGCAGTTGGCGTAACAACAAAGTTCAGCCAATCCAAGCTTGGAGTAGCATTATTACTTGTTAAAATTTCTATGAAGTCACCATTTTGAAGTGCTGTAGATAATGGAGAAAGCTTTTCATTAATTCTTATTCCATTACAGTGATTTCCAATTTCAGAATGAATTCTGTAGGCGAAATCTATCGCGGTAGATCCTTTCCTTAAACCAACAACATCTCCTTTTGGAGTGATCACAAATACTTCTTCATCAAATAAATCTTCTTTAATTGAAGCTAAATAATCATTATGATCCCTTTCATTACCTTCTTGTTGCCATTCTACTAGTTGTCTTAGCCAATTAAATCTCTCTGCATTACTTTTAGCAGGAGAACCACCCTCTTTGTATTGCCAATGAGCGGCAATACCATATTCAGCAATTTGATGCATCGAAGTAGTTCTAATTTGAACTTCAATAGGTCGATGTCTTCCAATCACAGAAGTGTGTAAGGACTGGTACCCATTGGGTTTTGGTAATCCTATATAGTCTTTAAATCTACCTGGAATTGGTTTGAAAGTATCATGAACAACTGCTAAAGCTCTATAACAACTATCTGAATTGTCCACGATAATTCTTAGGGCAGCAACATCATAAATCTCGTGAAAGTGCTTTTGTTGTCTTTCCATTTTGCTCCAGATGCCATAAAGATGTTTTGGCCTTCCTGTTATTTCAAAATTTTTCAAACCTGCTGAAACCAAGTTTTCCTTCATAAGATTCAAAGTTACTTTTAATCTTTTTTCTCTATCACTTCTTTTAACAGCGATTTGATCTTTAAGATCTAGATATTCTTTAGGCTCTAGGAATTTAAAAGCTAAATCCTCTAATTCCCATTTAAATCTGTTTATTCCTAGTCGATTAGCTAATGGTGCATAAATTTCTCTTGTTTCTCTTGCTATTCTTAGTTTTTTTTCATCATTTAGCCATTCAATTGTTCTCATGTTATGAAGTCGATCTGCAAGTTTAACTAAGACAACTCTAATATCGCTGGCCATAGCCAAAAACATTTTCCTGAGATTTTCAGCTTGTGCTTCAGTCCTGTTGTTAAAGTGAATGCCGCCTAATTTTGTTACACCCTCAACAAGTATTTTTACTTCTAATCCAAAATTTGTTTCTATTTCGGATAAATCAATGCCAGTATCTTCAACTACATCATGTAAAAGGCCTGCAGCAATAACAGATGAACTAGCACCTATTTCTTTGAGGAGATTTGCAACAGCAATCGGGTGGATAATGTATGGCTCGCCGCTTGCGCGTAATTGCCCATCGTGAGCTTTATAAGCAAGTTTAAAAGCCTTTACTATAAG
>CABYJE010000039.1 GCA_902519235.1 uncultured Prochlorococcus sp. | reverse complement strand
ATTGGTGTCAACTTAATCAATTACCTAAGCAAGAATGGGCAGAATATTTTGATGGGCCTACAGGTACTTGGGTTGGTCAACAATCAAGAACATACCAAACTTGGACAATTGTTGGTTTTTTATTAATGAATCACTTTTTAAGAGAGGAGAATAATGACCTAGATATGTTTAAGATTTAAGATTAAAATAAACCTAAAGTGAGAGATTTATCGATAGGTAAGCACGCGCCAATTCCAAGGTATATTGTTAGAAAAGTTCCAAATAAAAAAACAGACATTGCTACTGGTCTTCTGAAAGGGTTAGAGAATTTATTAACGTTTTCGATAAAGGGTAATATCATCAAACCAAGTGGTATTAAAGTTTGCAGTGCAATACCCAAAAGTTTATTAGGAACAACCCTAAGTATTTGAAAAACTGGATAAAGGTACCATTCAGGAAGTATTTCAAGGGGGGTCGCGAAAGGATTTGCTTTGTCTCCTAACATTGCAGGATCAAGAACTGCTAATCCAACTACGCAGGCAATAGTTCCAAGGATAACAACAGGGAAAATATATAATAAATCATTTGGCCAAGCTGGTTCACCATAATAATTATGGCCCATACCTTTAGCTAATTTTGCTCTCAATTTTGGATCAGATAGATCTGGTTTTTTTAACGTAGACATACTAAGATCTGGTAATGGTTTAAGTATAGAAGTTTATAGAGGACCTGAAATACCCTGTTTACGAATCATTAAAAAGTGCATCAGCATAAAAACCGCTAATGACCATGGCAAGACGAAAGTATGAAGACTGTAGAATCTGGTAAGAGTGGATTGTCCGACACTTTCTCCACCTCTTAATAACTCAACCATAAAATCACCAATTACTGGTATCGCTGCAGGTACACCTGAAACAATCTTAACTGCCCAATACCCTACCTGATCCCATGGTAGAGAGTAACCTGTAACTCCAAAAGCTACTGTTATGACTGCCATCACAACACCTGTAACCCATGTTAATTCTCTTGGTCTTTTAAAACCCCCGGTAAGATAAACCCTAAACACATGAAGAATTAACATCAAAACCATCATTGATGCACTCCATCTATGCACAGATCTAATTAACCATCCAAAACTTACATCGGTCATTAGATAGCTTACTGAACTATAAGCTTGTGTAACTGTTGGCTTATAGTAAAAAGTCATTGCAAAACCTGTTGCAAATTGAATTAGGAAGCATACTAAAGTTATGCCTCCTAAACAATAAAAAATATTTACATGAGGGGGTACGTACTTGGAAGTTACGTCGTCAGTTATGTCTTGAATTTCAAGCCTTTCTTGAAACCAGTCATAAACAGATGAAGAATTCGCCATCCAAAAAAAATTAGCTTTGATATTAAGAGCTTACTTAAAATTCTTATACTTGGTGTTAACACTTAACCCAATGAATTCATCTTTTAACAAACTTTTAACATTCAAAATATTGATTATTGCATTAGTGGTCAGTATTTTTTCTACAAATTTTTTGTTCATTGAAAGAGTGGATGCTCTCAGTGATAGCAAGCAGTTAGTACTTGACGCTTGGACCTTGGTAAACGAGGGTTTTTATGACCCAGAAAAGTTTGATGAAATCCAATGGAAAAGAATTAGACAAAAAACATTACAGAAACAAATTGAAACAAGTGAAGAGGCTTATTCCGCAATTGAAGACATGTTAAGACCTCTGGAGGATCCTTTCACAAGAGTTTTACGCCCAAAAGATTATGAACTATTGAAATCAAGTAATTTTGGTAGTGAAATTAATGGTGTCGGGCTTCAATTAGGTGTAGATGAAAATAGTAATAAAATTAGAGTTGTATCTACTCTTGGCGGTTCGCCAGCTGAAGAAGCTGGAATAGTTAGCGGTGACTTAATTGAGAGAGTGGACGGAATCTCATCAGAAAAATTAGGGCTTGCAAGTACCGCTTCTAAATTAAGAGGTGAATCAGGGACAAAAGTTTTAGTTGAAGTATCTTCAGAATCAGGAGAAATTAGAGAAGTCGATCTAGAGAGAAGATCAGTAGATCTTAGACCAGTGAGAACAAAGAGGTTAAGAGACGATTCTCACACGATAGGGTATTTAAGAATAACTCAATTCAGCGAAAGCGTACCTAAAAAAGTTGAAGAGGCACTTCGAGAGTTAAAAGAAAAAGAAGTTGAAGGATTGATATTAGACCTTAGAAATAATTCGGGGGGACTAGTAAGCTCAGGTATTGCGGTTGCAGACTCATTATTAAGTGAGAAACCTGTGGTGGAAACAAAAAATAGAAATGGAATAAAAGATGCAATAATTTCTCAAAGAGAAACATCTTTTGATGGCCCAATGGTGACTTTAGTTAATAAAGGTACTGCAAGTGCTAGTGAAATACTTGCTGGTTCTTTACAAGATAATGAGAGATCTATTCTTATGGGAGAACAAACTTATGGTAAAGGTCTAATTCAATCCCTAAAGAGTTTGGGAGAAGATAGTGGTATCGCCATAACAGTAGCAAGTTATTTAACCCCCAAGGGTAATAATATCCAAGGTCAAGGTATGACACCTGACAAATTACTTGACCTTCCAGATGCAAGTGAATATGGAAGCGCTGACGATAAATGGGTTAAGAATGCAGAATTGTTTCTAAGTTCGCTTCTTGAAAAAGAAGAAGTTTCAGTTCAAACTATTGAATTAAACAATAAAGAAATTAACCCTTGAGATAGCAAAAGGTGGATAAAAAATATGAGTATTAAAAGAATTTTTCATGACCCTATTCACAAAGAAATAATATTTGATGCAGGAAAGCCCGAAGAATTAATGATTATGGAATTAATTGATACAGCTGCTTTTCAAAGACTTAGGAGAATAAAACAACTAGGTGCGGCATCATTACTTTTTCATGGTGCAGAATCGAGTAGATTTACCCACTCACTTGGTGTGTTTTGTATAGCTAGAAAAATTTATAAAAGATTGATTGAAAGTAAATCTTCATTTTGTGAAAATAAATTTGTTCTTTATGCAGCAGCTCTTCTCCATGATTTAGGTCATGGACCTCTAAGCCATACCAGTGAAACAATATTCGAGCATGATCACGAAAAATGGTCTCAAAAATTAGTTAAAAATTATTCTCCAATAAATTCAATACTCAAAAAGTATGACAATGAATTACCGAGAAAAATTGGAGAATTATTTCAATCAAAACAACTATTTTCAAAACCTTTAAAAACATTGATAAGCAGTGAAATAGATTGCGATCGTCTCGATTATCTTTTACGGGATAGTTACAACACTGGCACTAATTATGGCTTAGTAGATTTGGAAAGAATTATTTCAGCTCTTACTTTTTTACCTGATGGAAATATCGGAATCAAACCAAAGGGTATTATCGCTATTGAGCATTTCTTAGTACTAAGAAATTTAATGTATAGAACAATCTACAATCACAGAATAAATGAAATATCAACATGGATTCTGGAAAAAATACTCTTTACTATAAAACGTAATTTTGAAAAGAAAATTTGGTTAGATAATTCTCTAAGTAAATGGATATTTTCCCCTGCAAAAGTAGATTTTGATGATTTCATAAGAAATGATGATG
>CABYJE010000038.1 GCA_902519235.1 uncultured Prochlorococcus sp. | reverse complement strand
TTGATTCTATGAAACCTTTTTGGAGTGAGATATTTTCTAACCCTGCAAGCAAATCTAATTTGGCAGGTATTAACGCAAGCGCTATATTGGAAGCCTCAAGAGAAAAAATAGAACAAAATTTATTTCTCAAGAATAAGAAAGTTATTTTTACAAGTGGAGCAACAGAATCTAATAACTTAGCCTTATTAGGTTTTGCAAGAAATTACTATAAAAACACAGGAAATTATGGACATATCATTACCTTAAAAACGGAGCACAAAGCTGTACTTGAACCTCTAAACCTACTAAAAAAAGAAGGATTTAAAGTGACAGAAATTAATCCTGAGAAAGATGGAATACTTTCAGAAGAACAATTCAAAAAAAATATAAGAGAAGATACATTTATGGTTAGTGTTATGTTGGCAAATAACGAAATAGGAGTTATTCAGCCTATAGAGAAAATTTCAAAGATATGTAAATCGAGAGGAATAACTTTTCACTCTGACTTTGCACAATGTTTAGGTTATATCGAGTTAGACAATCTTTTATCAGATGTAAATATGATAACGATGAGTTCTCACAAAATATATGGCCCTAAAGGGATAGGACTTCTTTTGATTAATAAAGAAATTAATCTTGAACCTTTAATTGTTGGAGGAGGTCAGGAATATGGTCTCAGGTCTGGTACATTGCCTCTTCCTTTAGTAGTTGGCTTTGCTAAAGCAATAGAGATAGCAGTTATTAATCAAAAAAGTAATGCTGAGAAATTACTTTTGTATAGAAATAATCTTTTGGAGGGTTTGTTAGAAAATAATTCTGGTTTATTAATTAATGGCTCGATAGAAAAAAGATTACCTCAAAATTTAAATTTGACTGTATTGGATTTAAACGGAGCAAAGTTTCATAAAGTTTTAAAATCCAAAATAATTTGTTCTAGTGGATCTGCATGCAGTAACGGTGAACCATCTCATGTTTTACTAGCCTTAGGTAGATCTTTTAAAGAAGCAGAATCTTCAATAAGGTTAAGTATTGGATTAAGCACTAATTCAAAAGAGATAAAAGAAGCAATTCATATTCTTACAAATATCATCAAATCATTACGATAGAAATTGTTGGCTTCTTAATTGAGCAATTCTTAATTTTCCACTTCTAGCTCTTCTATTTAGTTCGACTTCTTGTTCGGAGGGAGTAATTGGTTTTTTTGTCAGGTTTTTTAGTCTTTGATCATTTTTAAAAGAACTTTTAACTAACCTATCCTCAAGGGAATGAAAACTAATAATAGAAATAATACCTCCTGGCAAAAGCCATTCGGGAACAATTTGCAAAAATTTTTCTAACACTTCAATTTCTTTATTAACGGCAATTCTTAGTGCCTGAAATGTTTTTGTTGCTGGGTGTATTTTTTTATATCTTTGTTTTGGTGGGAAGCAGCCTGCAATAGAATAAGCTAACTGTTTTGTCCCAGAATATTTACCATTTTCCTTCAAATCCCTTTTTATTTTCCTAGCAATCTTTCTTGATAATCTTTCATCTCCATATTTATAAATCAGGTTAGCTAGATCTTTTTCATTTAAAGCATCAATTAATTTCTCTGCATCAACCTCAAGAAAAGGATTCATGCGCATATCAAGTGGACCATCTTTTTGGAAACTAAATCCTCTTTTAGGGTCATCAATTTGGTTACTATTTACGCCAAGATCTGCAATCACAAAAGAAACTTTTTCTTTTGGTACAAAATCCGCAAAATTTGAAGCCCTTATATCAATCCTATTTTTAAATTCATCAAGCTTTTTTGATGCTGATTTTCTCGCGAATGGATCTTGATCAAGTCCAATTATATTTAAATCCGAATATTTTCTCAATAAATGATAAGAGTGACCTCCTCCGCCTAAAGTTGCGTCTATTCCTTTAAGTTGGTTGTTATGTATTAATGGGTAATGCTCTAATGAGGCCATAATCTCATTTGTCATAACTGATTTATGATTGAAAAAAGATGAATCAGATAGGTCAGTTTGCATAACTTTCGACTAAGATTTATTTAGAAGTTAAATTTCGAATGGCTCAGCTAGAGACTAGAACAGAACCAATGGTGGTCAACTTTGGCCCTCACCATCCATCAATGCATGGGGTTTTAAGGTTAGTTGTAACTCTTGATGGTGAGAATGTCATTGATTGTGAGCCAGTAATTGGATATTTACATAGGGGAATGGAAAAGATAGCCGAAAATAGGACAAATGTAATGTATGTCCCTTATGTAAGCAGAATGGATTATGCAGCAGGAATGTTTTATGAAGCTATTGTAGTAAACGCTCCTGAAAGATTAGCTAATATTCCAGTTCCTAAAAGAGCTAGTTATATCAGAGTTCTTATGTTGGAACTTAATCGTATTGCAAATCATCTTTTATGGCTTGGTCCCTTTTTAGCAGACGTAGGAGCTCAAACTCCATTTTTCTATATTTTTAGAGAAAGAGAAATGATTTATGATCTTTGGGAAGCTGCTACTGGACAAAGGCTAATAAATAATAACTTCTTCAGGATAGGTGGTGTCGCATGTGATCTTCCATACGGATGGTTAGAAAAATGTATAGATTTTTGTGATTGGTTCGGTCCTAAGATAGATGAATATGAAAAATTAATCACGAATAATCCAATTTTTAGAAAGAGAATTGAAGGTCTTGGAACAATACAAAGAGACCAGGCAATTAATTGGTCTTTGTCTGGGCCAATGCTAAGAGCTTCTGGAGTTTCATGGGATTTAAGGAAAGTCGATAGTTATGAATGTTATGACGATTTTGATTGGCAGATTGCTTCAGAAAAAGAAGGAGATTGTTACGCGAGATATCGAGTGAGAGTCGAAGAGATGAGACAATCACTAAGCATAATTCGCCAAGCCTGCAAAATGATTCCAGGAGGTCCAACAGAAAATTTGGAAGCTCAAAGAATGGCGACTGAAGATAAGAAAAGTGAAATATTTGGTATGGACTATCAATATGTAGCTAAGAAGGTTGCTCCAACATTTAAAATTCCTAACGGAGAATTGTATACAAGATTAGAATCTGGTAAAGGAGAAATAGGTGTATTTATTCAAGGAAATAATGAAGTTACCCCATGGAGATTTAAAATCAGAGCAGCTGATTTAAATAATCTACAAATATTGCCTCATATTCTTAAAGGTGCCAAAATCGCCGATATTATGGCAATCCTTGGCTCAATAGATGTCATCATGGGATCTGTTGATAGATAAGTTATTTAAATGAAACCCGCTGATTGGTTAATATTGCAGAAGAAAGTAAGATTTGGCGATTGTGATTCTGCAGGTGTAATTCATTTTCATAACTTATTAAAATGGTCGCACGAAGCCTGGGAAGAAAGTATTGAAATTTATGGGATTCCTTATCAAGATATTTTTCCGGATTTTTCTATACGTAAATCTCAAATTATTTTTCCTATAGTTAACTGCGAAGCAACCTTTCTTGCGCCTATAAAAATTGGAGATTTCTTAAAAATAAAAATTGCCCCTCATAAAATTAATACGCATTTGTTCCAAATAAGTAGCTTTTTTATAAAAGATGGAAATAAAGTAGCAGAAGGAAAAATAATACATTGTTCTTTAGATGTTGATTCAAGAAATAAAATAGACCTTCCCGATCAGTTAGAAAGATGGATAGAGGCTTCAAATGTAAGTAC
>CABYJE010000037.1 GCA_902519235.1 uncultured Prochlorococcus sp. | reverse complement strand
CAAAACTCTTTTGAGGTTTTTTACTCAAAAAATATTCTTAAAAAAATCAGAGGTTCTTGGGGAGGATTAAAATTAATAGCGTCCCATTACGGAGAAATCTACAGAAATACTTCTTTAGTCAAGATGGGTCTTAAAAGAGCACAAAAATATAACAAAGACATAAAAATAATTTTAGGAGGTGGAGCCGTAAGTGTTTTCTATGAGCAGTTAGGAAATCTACTCCCAAAAGGAACTGTTATTTCTGTTGGAGAAGGAGAAAATCTAGTTGAGAAAATTATTAGACATGATTCGATAGAGGAAGAAAGATGTTATATTGCTGGGCAAAAACCTCGCAACAAACTAATACATGAACAGCCTTCTGGAACTATTAAAACTGCATGTAATTATAAATACATACAATCAATATGGCCAGAATTCAATTGGTACATAGAAGGGGGAGATTACTATGTTGGTGTACAAACAAAAAGAGGTTGTCCTCATAACTGTTGTTTCTGTGTTTATACAGTTGTGGAGGGGAAGCAGGTTCGTTTAAATCCAGTAAACGAAGTTATCAAAGAAATGAAGCAATTATATGATCTGGGTGTAAGGGGGTTTTGGTTCACTGATGCTCAGTTTATACCTGCTAAAAAACATATTGAGGATGCAAAAACACTATTGCAAGCTATTAAAGATCAAGGCTGGAAAGACATTAATTGGGCTGCATATATCAGAGCAGATAATATCGATGCTGATCTTGCGCAGCTTATGGTGGATACAGGTATGAGTTATTTTGAGATAGGTATCACTTCAGGATCTCAAGAACTTGTTAGAAAAATGAGATTAGCCTACAACCTTGAGACGGTATTAGATAATTGCAGAATGCTTGTCAAATCAGGTTTCAAGAATCATGTTTCGGTCAATTATTCATTTAATGTTTTTGATGAAACACCAAGCACCATTAGACAAACTATCGCTTATCATAGAGAATTAGAAAATATTTTTGGTAAAGGCTTAGTTGACCCAGCGATATTCTTTATAGGATTACAACCTCATACTGATCTTGAGAAATACGCCTTAGATAATAAAATTTTGAAGCCAAATTATAATCCAATGAGCATGATGCCTTGGACAGCGAGAAAACTTTTATGGAATCCAGGATCCTTAGGGAAAAAACTTGGTCAAATTTGCTTAGAAGCTTTTGATAATAAAGAAGATGAATTTGGCAAAACAGTTATCAACATACTTGAAAGAGAATATGGTAAGTCTTCTTTAAATGAGTCCTTAAAAGTTCGTCCTTTATCAGAGAGAAAGTTAGCTCATTCGACAAAATAAATCTAAGTCTTATTAATCCTCTTTCTCAATTGAACTAGAAATTCCTTTAGATTTCAATGATTCTGAGTAAAATTCTGCAGGCTCTAGATCGCAAATAATTACTAAACCAACCCCAGTATTGTGAGCCTCTAGCATTATAGAAATAGCATCTTGCTCACTTAATTGTGGGACAACTGCTCTTAGTGAAATAGTCACATACTCCATAGAATTAATTGGATCATTATGAAGCAAAACCTTATATTTGGGAGATTTATTTTTTGACTCGGCAGGTTTTTTTTCAATTACTGCTGAGTTATTACTTTCACTCTGTCCAAACTTTATCGTTATCATTGAATTTCTAAATTTAGATTATTTACAATTATATATTAATTATATATTAATTATTCTTTCCATTGCATCAAGAACATTTGACCGTGAATTAAATGCTGACAAACGAAAATAACCCTCTCCAGACAATCCAAATCCACTACCGGGGGTGCCAACGACACTAACTTTTTGAAGAAGAAAATCAAAAAAGTCCCAAGATGTCATTTGATCAGGAACTTTAATCCAAATATATGGGGCATTATCCCCACCATAAACTTTATATCCAGCGGTCTGAAGTTTATTTTTCATAATTTTTGCATTTTCCATATAAAAATCAATTAAACCTCTAACTTCTTTCTTTCCTTCAGGAGAATAAACCGCTTCTGCTCCTCTCTGAACAATGTAACTTACTCCATTAAATTTTGTAGATTGTCGCCTATTCCAAAGAGGCCATAAGTTTATTGCTTCATTTGTTGAGCTAAAACCTAAGAGATTTTTAGGTATTACTGTATAAGCACATCTTACTCCTGTGAATCCCGCATTTTTTGAAAAAGATCTAAATTCAATAGCACAATCCTTTGATCCCTCAATCTCATATATTGAGTGGGGAATATCATTATCTTGAATAAAAGCTTCATAAGCTGCATCAAAAAGTATTAAAGATTTGTTTTGAAGAGCATAGTCAACCCACTTTTTTAATTCTTCTTTAGAAATAGTTGCTCCAGTTGGATTATTTGGAAAACAAAGATATAAAATATCAACTTTATTTTTCGGTATCTCTGGCATGAAATTATTTTCTTCGTTTATTGCAAGATATTTCAATCCTTGATACGTACCATTGTCGAGAACATCTCCAGTTCTTCCTGTCATAACATTACTATCTACATAAACTGGATAAACAGGATCTGTTACAGCAATTAAATTATCTCTGCCAAGAATATCTAAAATATTGCTGCTATCACATTTTGAACCATCTGAAACAAAGATTTCTTCAGGTAAAATTTTACAGCCTCTAGAAATAAAATCATGCTCAGATATTTTTTCTCTAAGCCAAGAATAACCTTGCTCTGGTCCATAACCCCTAAAGCCTTCTTTTGTTCCCATATCATTTAAAGCTTTACTCATAGCATCTCTACATGCTTTAGGTAATGGTTCTGTCACGTCTCCAATTCCAAGCTTAATTAGGTTAGAAATCTCATTTGATTCAGAATATATTTTTACCCTTTTAGCGATTTCCGGAAATAGATAGCCTGCTTTGAGTTTTAAATAATTTTCGTTTACTTTAACCACTTTAGATAAAAATTTAACCAATATTAGGATAATGGATCAACGTGCCTTAGTGGTGATTAGATGTTAATATTATGGTAGTTATGATTAAATTATTGAGATAATCATGGCTATGAATTCAATTTCAAATAGTTTAAAAGTCGTTTAAAGCTTTATAAATAATAGAATCCAATTGCTATTAACTTAAATTTAAAAAAATATAACAATACTTGTTATCAACAATTGCTTTCTAAAAGAATAAAAAATTTTAACTCTTTACTTTAAATGATTTTCGAAGTTCAAACCATTCAAAATCAATTGTATGTCTCAGCAAATTATCATCGCTGAGCAGGCTCGAATTGCAGCACTACTCACAGATGATCGAGTTGATGAATTAATCGTCGCACAAGGTCAATATCAAATTGGCGATATTTTTTTAGGAACAGTTGAAAATGTTCTGCCTGGCATTGATGCAGCTTTCATAAACATTGGTGAAAGTGAGAAAAATGGATTTATCCATGTATCAGATCTTGGGCCATTAAGACTCAAAAAAGGAATATTAGGAATAACTGAATTACTAGAACCAAAACAAAAAGTTCTTGTACAGGTAATGAAAGAACCTACCGGATCTAAAGGACCTAGACTGACTGGTAGTATTTCAATACCTGGAAAATATTTGATACTACAACCATATGGTCAAGGAGTAAATATTTCCAGAAAAATAAACACAGAAACTGAAAGAAGCCGTCTTAAAGCTCTTGGAGTTCTAATAAAACCGCCTGGAACTGGCTTGCTATTTAGAACGGAAGCCGAAAAGATAAAAGAAGAACTTCTTATAGAAGATTTAGAAAATTTAATTCAACAATGGGAAAATATTCTTAAAGTTTCTGA
>CABYJE010000036.1 GCA_902519235.1 uncultured Prochlorococcus sp. | reverse complement strand
ACATAGCTTTTCAACTAGTTGGACGATATATTGATTATTTTCTAAAACCTGGTCTCAGTCTAAGGCGCTAAAAGCATTGGGAATAGGTTGGCCAGTCTTATTAATTAGTGGGTGTACTGTCATGCAAACAGTCCTAGCTCTTTTTTTTATTCTTTAAACTTACAATATTTTTCTATAGCAAAACTTGCTTGATCAATGCTCATTATTTGCGAAGGCATCAACCAATCTTCCAATCTAGGAATCTGTTAATGGATAACCCACTCTCTTTTCTGTAGTTACTTCTTCTTCAGCTTTATTAAAAACTGGTGGTCTCCAATATGATGGAAAGTCTTCTCTCTCAACGCACCAATTTAAAAATCTATTAAAAGCTAATCTCATATGTCTTCGCATGGTTGTCCCTTTAGCCCATCCTCTTTTTTCTAAATTTTTACCATGTTGATATTCATTACTGACTTTATCCCATAATCTTTCCCCATTTTGAGGTCTTGCCTTTGATCTCTTTACGTAAAAGAAAATTGCTTTAATTACAGGAAGATGCTTCCTTTCCCAGGTATTTTCTTGAATAGTGTGTCTATTAGAATTTCTGTAATTCTCGAGAGCCATATCCCAATCCAGCTCAAATCTAGAAGATGATTTCTGTGAAATATCAAAAGCAGCCTTTAAAGAAATATTGGATTTATAGTTTTGATAAGTGTCTGCAGCAGTTTCTATAAGTTTCAAAGCCTCTACCCATTGATCTTCTTGCCATTTGTATGGAAGGTTTATTGATAAAAATCCTGATGCTTTTTTCCCATATAAAACACGAATATTTCCTCTATCAGGTTGAACAGTTCAACCAGTTCCAACAGAGACTTTAATTGCTCTTCTAAATACTTTTATCCAAGAGTTAGTTTCTGCCACAAAGCGTCCGAGTGCTCCCCTTATATTCTACGCAAATCCGTAGAAATATGACCTTACTTAGGCAAAAGTGTGCAGTCTTATGCAGTCTATGATTGAAGTTATAGCTGAGATAACAGAGTCTCACTAATTGCGTGTTAGTGCTTTGGGAGCACTAGGTCGCAGGTTCGAATCCTGTCGCCCCTTTTTTTGTCTATTATTATTTTATGGAGAAATTTACTCTGATAAATAAAGACAGATCCAGAATTAAAGTCTTTGAACCATTTGAAGATGTATCTAAACCCTTACCATCTATTGATGCCATGATGATTTCATACGGATGCGTTTATAAACGATCAAGTAAACCAATAATGAAAGGTAGCAGGGTAGAAACTGTTGAGGCTGCAAGAAAAGAATATAAGGAACTACTAAACGAAGGTTGGAAGAAAACATCTATATTTAATAGTTATTTTTAAGCAGCATCATATTCATCCCTATCTTCAAGCTCTCTCATAAATCTTTTATCTAATAAGTAGTTGTCTATAAGTTCTAGATTGTTATTTTCTTTAATTTCTTTATCGCTATCTAATAGCTCTCTTATGTAGTTATATACAAGCTCTTGATCGTATCCACTTTCTCTAATTTCATTCAACATTTCGTCTGGAATTTCCATAATCGTCAACCCCCATGTGACAGTTTTTTAGAGGAAAATAAGCCAGTAATGGACCTATTTAGAGCAAATTAGAGCCTATATACGCATACTTACGAAGATATAAGAAAAAAGCAAGAAAAGTATATAAGAAACTCTTGGAAGAAGGGTGGAAGAAAACAAGTATTTTTAGAAGTAATTTTAAATTTAAAAAACATTTGCATAATTTCTCACTTCTGTTAATTTTAGTGAGCTTCAATAAGTTCAAATGGAAGAGCAAAGAATCGAAAAGATAGCAGCGGGTGCAGTAAACATAACTAAGATGCTGATAATAATTTATCTAGGCTTCGTAGAAGTATTTAAAATTGGCAAATTACTCAAAGAGAGGTTAGATACTGAATTTGATATTTCTAGAAAATGGGCTTCACAAGCTTATTCAATTCTAAAAAAACGACAAGCGGAACGAAAAGTAGCGGGAGTTTAAAATTTTTTGCTATAAATTAATTGAGGCCAAACCTCGTCAGCACACTCTACGTTTGCTGCAAGACATAGATTGATTCAATATAGTTGCGAGTCGATTTAATAACCCTTTCAGTAGTTGGAATTTCTGGAGGGGTTTCTTGTTACTGATATTTATTGAGTAAGCGATTATAAATTATGCACAATACTATTAATCCACCAATACCATAAGCTGCATGAGTTGGGTCATGATGATTCTGCCAAAGCTCTTGTAGTAGGAGTAGTAAGCTTTTCAACTAATAATTAATTAATTTTCTATTTTCACCTCTTTTATTTATTCTTAACCCAATGAAGAGCATCCATATAACTGCAAAGATAATTGGTAATAAAACGATAGCAAGTTTCATCATTCTTTTAATCCTGTTATTTGCACAAAATAATATCGTTTAAAAAAATAACTTAAAATAGGTACTTTACCTAAAATTTGACGTTAGCAGTAGGTAAAGCGAGAGCAGCTATTAGTGGAAGTAGTAATGATAGCAAGATTATTGAAATACAACTCAAGAAATGATTACTAATATTTATTGGCTTAATAAAAAAAATTTAAAAATTAAATTTATGCTTAAATATTTAAGTTTTCATTAACTTACAAATGTATTATTCAGAAACTAAAGTGATAATGGGTGGTCTAGCCCATGTTCCAATATTAATTTTCATAGTAAATTTTATTAAAGGAAAGTTTGAATCTATAGCATCAAAAATAGCTGCAGTTAAAACGGAAGAGCCAAAGGTAAAACTAGTTAAAGTAAAAGAAGAGGAAGTTCAAGTGGGAGACTTAAACGCAAGTGAAGTTAAAGAAGAGGCAGAATAACAAGAAGGAAAAGTTAGAAGAAAAGTGTTTCCCCCCATATTTTTAGATCGACTGTCAATTAAATCCCACGCAAAACTCACGCAAATTAATCTAAATTAGTCCGAATTAGGCTACACTTTTTCTCTAAAAGTACTGATAGCAACGTAATTCTCAGTTATAGCTTCAATCTTGCGGGGGCTTTAGGAGCACTAGGTCGCAGGTTCGAATACTGTCGCACCGATCAGTTATAGCAGTAAGTCTCAGCTAATTATAAATTACACCCAAAATGTACCCATACAATTTTTTTTTTAAAATCCCTTTGTGTCAGAAATATCTGTATTTCTATGCCCACCACCTATATAGTCATGATTAATTACTATTGAATTTTTGTTGATATTTGACCAATAAATAGAGTGTTTATCCATTCTGTTATAAGTTTTCGGAAGCCAGAGAGTATTTAAATCAAATTTCCCTTTATTAAAAACAATATCTAAGAAAGGATCATCTCCTCTTTGTTTATTTTTTGTCTCTCTTAATGTTTCTATCCAACTTATCAAAAGATGAATTGATGATGCAGTATAGCCGTATTTTTGAACTCCTCCAGAACATATAAGTGATTTAGCCTTTGGATCATATGGAATCTTTCCATAAAGATGATGATCATTATCTGCTATCCAGTTATAAATTGCAAAATCATGGTCATCAAATAATAGATGTGGATATTGCCAAACTTCTGTATCTATATCTAGCCAAACTACGTTAGTTCTAAACTTTAATAGAGATTGAAAAATAAAAGTTGGCTTGTAATAAGTTCCCTCCTCCCATGTCCTAAAGGAACGGTTTATCTTGAGAATATGAGATTTTAAATTGAATTTATCTAAGGATTTCTTTAATTTAATAGCTAACTCTGGATACCTTCCATTAGGTGTAAAAAAAGAAATAAAA
>CABYJE010000035.1 GCA_902519235.1 uncultured Prochlorococcus sp. | reverse complement strand
GCAATAATCCCCCTGCTAAATTTACTCAGCAACCAAATCAAATAGATAGAAATTACCAACGCAGAATTCAAAGAGATGTTCAAAATAGACCAAGCTTTGAAGATAAATTCAGAAATAGGTTAGAGGATAGGATTATTGATAGGCATTTCAAAAGAATGGATGATATTTTTGACAATGAATGGCAGCCTGATATGTATGATTGAATTCACTTTTAGAAAAAATTCTCTGAAGAGCTTCAGGATTTAGTCACAAAAAAAACGTTCCTGAATAGGAGTGCTGAGTACATTGGAAGCGTTTGAACTGGAGACAGAAAACTCAACTGTCTCCACACTATTTATCTAACTATTCCAGAATTTACTACTTCTTATTTGTTCTGCTTTTTCCCTTATAAGAATCTTATGGAGTGCAGAGTAACCACATCTATATTGCTGCATCAACTTACTTTCAATGTCTTGAATATGTTTTTCATAGGCATTGTAAGATACATGCTTTCTTGGGATAGGTCTAGAGAACAGTCCTCCTACGGAGTCCTGTCTGATGCTCTGCATCACATCTTTGTTTGGGTCTAATACTTGATTCATTTAGTTGGTAGATATATCGATTGATGGAACCTTTAGGTCTCTTTAGTTCTGGTTGCCTAAAGGTACTTAGAGGTTTACTCTGATGGGTTTCTAAAGGGTCTTATAAGTACTCTGAAGTATCCAAAACACAATTTTATAAACCCTAACAGAGTTAGTTATGTAAACTCAACATTTACTGTGCATATTTTGTTTACGAACAGTTATAAATCAATCAAGAAGTATGGAAAGTTGCCTTAGTCGTCTTCGTCATTCGTCTTGATGAAACATTAGATAGATTATCGATTAGATACGATTTCTTCTATTTTTCACTTCATTAGTTTTTTTTTGGAAATCAGAAAACGTGATCCCTTCTTCGTAATGCAAATGATTACCACCAACGTGAATTTCATTGGGTGATGAATCGGGAGCATCATCATCACCCATAATGGATACATTTATAGGTGTTCTATCAACAGTCTTACTATTGAGTTTGTTTTTGGTTTTTTTCTTTTTCATTTTTTCAAAATCATCTAAAAATACGTTTTTGTAGGTAACTCCTTCTTTCGCTTTGGAGTCTGCATAGAGAAAGGCAAACCATTTATCAGCAAATGCTTTGTCATGTTTTTTGCCTATTGGTTTTTGGAAGTACTTACTCATAGGACTTTCCTTCCTTTCTTTTTCATCAGTTCATAAGTATCAGAGATAAACTTCTCTAAGATCTCAGACTCTTTCATGAAATGTTTCCTTGCTATCGCTCTCAGTTGATCTCTTGATGCAGTAGAAATATAAACCTGTGATGTTGCCATATCAGATTCCTAATAAGTTTTTGTATATTCTTTCGTTTTGAAATCGTAGTTTGCATTCTTCCTCTCTAACAACATCTTTTTGTTTGTTGTAATGCCTGAGTTGTTCAGCAATAACAGAATGAGCGATTCCAATACGCCTTTCTTCTTTAGTATCCGCAGTTGAGAGTTGTAACTCATTCAAAAACGCGGACATATTCCTTAGATCGGAAATTATCCGAGATAAATAATCACATGAATTGTTTGAATTTTGCATTTGCCCTATCTAGTTGTTTAGGTAGGGTATTTTATTGTTCGTTCCTCAAATAAATACCCTAAAGTGTACTGTTACCAATACTTTTGCCCATTTCATATATCTTTGGAACTGATGTATTTAGCACACTTGTTTCCCACTAAATTTTGAAAGAATAAGAAATTTTCTAGGCAATGCAAACTAAGACAACCTTTTTTAGATACTTTTATTTTTTTGTGTGTTTTTCTAAAAATACTCCCTTCAGAATCGTCTACAAGGTGCATGAAAGTTGGTTCAGGTGTATGTGGATGTCCAATTTATCCAGTTATAGAACTAGTTGAGGACATATATGTTTCTTGCTGCTGAACCATATTTTGACTGCATGATCTTTATTGCATGATGGATTGAGACAGCAGTTATTTGCTCTTCAATTCTGTAACCCTCAAGAAGTGCTGAAACTGTAAACTGTCTCATATCAAATACCTGATGCAATACAAAATCTTTGAACTGTTGATTTACTCATCCCTAATGATTTTGCTATTGAACCATAACCTCTTTCTGACCTTCTCATGTTTTTGATTTCTTCTGCCTGACTCTGAGTAAAACTTCTTTTTCTACCCATCTTCACACCTCTAGAAATGGCAACCTTACGACCTTCAGATGTTCTACGGTGTATATTCTTCAATTCCATTTCAGCAGCGTAACCCATTACACCCACTATCAATCTGACTATCTCATCATTCATTACTGAAGTATCTAATCTTCCATCAAGGGTTCTTATCTTGACTCCTTTCTCAAGTAACTTGTTTACTTCAACGAGCATAGTGACCATAGTTCTACCAAGTCTGTTCAACTCATCAAGTATCAGTAAACTTCCTTCTTGTATTTCATCTGATGTGCCTGTGATCTTATCTCCTACGATCACTTCACAACCTGCATCTTGTAGAGACCTGATCTGCCTTTCTTGGTCTTGGGCATCTGTCGAACATCTCCAATACCCATAAATTCTATTCATTATTGCTTGAGTGAAAGTGTTATAAGTATCATAACATTTTGATACCGTATTATGATACCTCAAGAAGTCAATGTTTTCGTATTGAAACAACTGAATAGTAGGGGTATCATAATTTGTGAATATCAATACCGCAACTCATCAAAAGGGATATGATAAGCAAGAAGTTATCCAAACTCTAAAATTATTGGATCAATAAATGGAATTTTATTACTTGATTATTTTTGGATTAGGGGGCTTTTGGGTTTATTGGAGCATAAAAAATGAAGGCATTTTATGGATACCTAGAGCAACAGTAAATATAGGTAGTTTTGTTTTATTTTTTTATTTGACCTTTGTACATTATTCCAAGATTGAAAATAATATTTTGTTTGTCTTAGCAACGGCTGCTACATTGATTCCTTTAGTCTTGTTTGCTCTTTTGATTAATACAATTTTAGATGAAGCAACTGAAAAAAGATTAGGGAAAGAACCTTATACTTCAAAAAAAGAGGAAGAATGAAGCGTTTACTATTTGCACCGCTATTACTTACCTTGCTTGTTGGTTGTAGCATCAAAGATAAAACTTATATAGAAAGAAGAGATGATTGTGCTGACTTATTGGCCAGAATCATTACACCTGATGAATTTGTCAAAAAATACAAAATTGCACTAAAGGATGACAGGCCCAACAAGAAACAAGCGAGGAGAGAAGGAATAGCTTTATTTTGTCAGTTTTATATAAATCACAAGATCTTATGAAACGCTTGCTACTCCCACTATTTTTGTCACCAATACTTTTAGCAAGTTGTTCATCAAATAAATACTCTTCATTTATTGAAGCAGAACGAGCATGCCAAGATTGGTTTTCAGATGCAGAATGGTATGAAGTATCTAAAGAATCAAGTTGGAGACCTCCTCCAGAATTATTTGGAGACGGTTTTTCAAGTTTGTGGTCTACTAAAAGGTGTCAACATGATAAAGAAACAAGGCAAATTTTAGGATGGGAAATTTCTCGTGAATACCTTTTACCTCAAAACCCTAGAAGGGCAAATGGAGAAACGTGTTGTCCATTCAAACAAAGCATTGAAAAGAGATTTTATTACTAATGAAACGCTTACTACTTTTACCACTTTTATTAGGTTTTATTCCTTCAGCTAATGCAGTAGAAACCTGCAATTTTGTAAGTGAATATTATCCAGATGTAACTATTGAAATTGATAATGAT
>CABYJE010000034.1 GCA_902519235.1 uncultured Prochlorococcus sp. | reverse complement strand
TCCATCATATCTTTTAAAAACTCTTCAAGAACTAGCTGTTTGGACTGACACTCCAAAGATAGTTCTACTAACTCCAGGAATTTTTAATAGTGCTTATTTTGAACATAGTTATTTAGCTCAAGAAATGGGCATACAACTAGTTCAGGGTCATGACTTAGTTTGTAATGATGATTATGTATATTTAAAAACTACCTCTGGATTAAAAAGAGTAGATGTCATTTACAGACGAATTGATGATGATTTCTTAGATCCAATTAATTTCAGAAAAGATTCCTGCCTTGGTGTTAGCGGATTACTTGATGTTTTTAAGGCAGGTCATGTTGCTTTAGCAAATGCACCTGGGACTGGAATAGCAGATGACAAAATGATTTATTCTTTTGTTCCAAAAATGATTAAATATTATCTTGATGAAGAAATTATTATTAAAAATGTAGAAACTTATATTTGTCATTATCAAAAGGATCGAGAATATGTTCTAGAAAATTTATCAAAACTTGTTGTTAAGTCTGTCGCAGAAGCTGGTGGTTATGGAATGTTAATTGGCCCTCACTCAACAACGAGTGAGATAGAAGAATTCGCTAATAAAATTAAAAATAATCCTAGAAATTTCATAGCACAACCAACATTAGAATTATCTACTGTGCCATCTTTATGTGATGGAGAACTATATCCATGTCATGTTGATTTAAGACCATATATCTTAAGAGGAAAAGATTCATGGGTTAGCCCAGGCGGGCTTACGAGAGTAGCATTAAAAAAAGGATCATTAGTCGTTAATTCTTCTCAAGGCGGAGGATGCAAAGATACATGGGTTGTAGGTAAATAATATGCTTTTAAGTCGTGTAGCAGAATCTCTTTATTGGATCAATCGTTATTTAGAACGTGCGGAAAACATATCTCGTTTCGTGGAAGTAAGCGAAGCTATGTCATTAGATTGTCCACCAGGAAGTGCCGAACCTTGGCTCCCTTTAATTGATGCTTCGAGTGACAGAGAATCTTTTGATAAGAGATTCCCAGAGAAAAAACCAGATGACGTTATTAATTTTTTAATTAGAGATCGTTTAAACCCAAATAGTATAATTTCTTGCATTCAAATGGCAAGAGAAAATGCAAGACAAATCAGAGATGTCATGACCACAGAAATGTGGGAACAGATAAATATTTTATATTGGAATATGCAAGAAGGAGAGGCAATATGGAATAAACCAAGACAAGAACAATTAAGTGAAATAAGGAGGGAATGTCAGCTTTTTTATGGAATTACAGATGCGACTCTAAGCAAAGATCTTGCCTGGAGATTTAGCATTCTTGGAAGATTAATGGAAAGAGCTGACAAAACATCAAGAATTTTAGATGTTAAATACTATTTACTTCTACCCAGCTTAAATGAACTTGGAGGAGTTCTTGATGAGCTGCAATGGATTGCACTTTTACGCTCAGCTGGAGCTTATCAAATGTTTAGGAAAGCAGTGCAAAATTCTATAAAGCCTAATTCAGTTGCGAGATTTCTTTTACTTGATCCAATTTTTCCGAGATCAGTAAGATACTGTCTTGATGGGATAAGTAATACACTAAAAACGATAGATACCTCACCATCTACTGAAAATCCTTCGGAATTAGAATGCATGAGAGGTTTGCTTAAAGCAAAGTGGAGTTATATCAGAATTGAAGATATAATCAATGATGGTTTACATGAGGCAATCGATTCATTGCAAATGGATTTAAATAAATTGAATGATCTCATTCAAGAAAAATATTTTATTAATTAATAAGTTTATTAATGAGAATTAAATACATTCACAAACTTGAATATAAATACGAAGACCCTGTTCAATTAGGCGAGCATAGATTATGTATAAAGCCAAGGTCAAATGGATTCCAAAAGCTAAAGAATTTTGAATTAAAAATTACCCCAGAACCAGAAATTATTTTTCCATTACTTGCTGCCAGTGGAGAAGAGATTAATAGAATCAGATTCAATGGATTAACAGATAATTTAATTATTGAATCAATTAGCGAAGTTGAAACTATTAAACATCCAAACATTATTGATGGGATTAAAAATAGAGATTTAACATTACCTTTTTGTAGAAGCATTATTAACAGAGATTTACAGGGAGCATTAGAGGGGTGGATGCCAAATGGACAGCACGATCCCTCTGCCGTAGAACTTGCCCAAGAAGCTTTAGCTGGAAGCATTAATAACGCATTATCATTTATCTACCAATTAATAGAGATTATTCAAGATCGGGTTAAATATACCAAAAGACATACAGGACCAGCATGGCCGGCTAGCAGAACACTTAGAGAACGTATAGGGTCGTGCAGGGATTTAGCAATGCTAATGGTTGAGGCTTGTAGGTCTATTGGCATCCCAAGTAGGTTTGTAAGTGGTTATCATTTTGAAGATCCGTTGCCCTCTGAATTAGATTTACATGCATGGGCTGAGTTATATATTCCAGGTGCTGGTTGGAGAGGTTTTGATCCAAGCGGAAAAGGATTAATAGATGAAAGATATTTAACATTGGTATCCTCTTCCAAATCTAATTTAACCTCTGTAATTACAGGAAACTTTATAGGAAAAAATAATCTAGAAAATACTTTATCCTGGGAAATCAAACCTCTTGAGATTAGGTAATTACTAAATTTTTAATCTTTTTAAAGAACAAAATAGATAAATAAAAATATGTTTCTTTTTTAGTGTTAATTGATACGTTCTTATAGAAATATATCTGTTTTCATTTGTTTAATATTTAAAGAAAATTGAACTCAAGTTTAGAAATTCCAGTTATCAAATCAAACAAATCAAAAATGTTTGAATTGATAAGTTATGAAAAATTTCGCGATACAAAAGATGTTAGATTTTTTGACATTAGTGTTAATGAATCAAATTACAGAGATCTAGTTATTCACAGTGGTCCTGCAGTTAGTCCGCCAAATGATGAAGAATTTAAAAATTGGCAATTTTATATACATCACAATCAAGAAGATAATCTATTAGCTATCTCTGGGGGAAGAACATTTTTTCTTGTCAATTTTGGTTGGGATTATCCTTTTTATAAAGTTAGATTAGAATCTTGCGGATATATTCTAAGAATACCTAGAGGAACTTTTCATAGATCAGTATCTGATGAAAATGGTTCCATAGTTTTAAATCAAGCCATAAGAGATAAAAACGGTACGGTTGAATCTGAATTCAAGGTTACGAATAGCAAAGATAATAAAAGACTTTTAGATTGTATAACCAATCTAGAACCTAGATTTAAAATTTATAGTGTTAAATAATCTTAAAAAGTAGATCCAAATTTATATATCATTTTTAAAACTTATCTAATTGTTATAAAATAATAATATTCAAATTACTTAGTATGAAATCTTTTAAGTTTTTAAGATATTTTTTATGCATAACTTTTTCTTTCTTAGTTTTATCCTCTCCAGTTTTTGCTGGGGCAAATGTAGCTGTTAAGGGCGAGGGAGATGAAGTTCCAAGTTATGTGAGGTCTAATATTACAGGATTTAATTTCCATGGCGAGGATCTTCATTTGTCTTCTATAGCTGGAGCAGTTGCAAGAGACGCAGATTTTAGTGACGTTGATTTACATGGAACAACCTTGACCCTATCTGATTTAAAAGGCTCTAATTTAAATGGAATCGACCTAACCGATACTCTTTCTGATCGAGTTAACTTCCAAAAAACAGATCTGAGAAATGCTGTTTTAGTAAATATGATCGCCTCAGGTAGCAGTTTTGCAGGAGCTCAAATAGAAGGAGCAGATTTTTCTTACGCTATTCTTGACAGCGAAGATCAAAGAAATCTTTGTGTAATAGCTGATGGTATCAATCCAACAACAGGCGTTTCAACAAGAGAAAGTCTTGAGTGTAGTTAAAAATTAAAATCATAAGTAAACTTTTATTCCATTGCTAAATTTATAAATTCTTTGTTCATCATCTTGAAATATCATTTCGCCATTTAACTTGGATTTCTTAAATTTTGAAAGTCTTGCTCTGTGTATATTGGATTTTCTATTTATATTATCTTCGTTATCATAA
>CABYJE010000033.1 GCA_902519235.1 uncultured Prochlorococcus sp. | reverse complement strand
AATTTCATCCCCACTAGAAATAAGATTTTCTAGTTCGTCCGGATCTAAAATTAATACTTCTATATCTTCATCTAAATCTCCTTTAACCTCGGAATTGAGTTTGTTTAAATCACGAGCTAAAAATAAATAAATTTCTTCATCTGCATAACCAGGAGCAGGGACAAGGGTTCCTAGTTCGTCCCATTTGTTTGCACTGAATCCAGTCTCTTCTTGTATTTCTCTTTGAATTGAATTAATGGGTGTTTCGCCTATCTCTAATGTACCTGCTGGAAATTCTAATAAATACCTTGAAACAGCAAATCTATATTGTCGAAGAATGATAACTTTATTGTCTTTTGTTATAGGTACGGCTAATGCTGCCCCAGGATGCTTAATGTATCCATATTCACCTTCATGTCCATTAGGAAGCTCAATTCTATTTATTTCGAAACTAAATTTTTTTGACTTTAACTCAGATATTTTTTCTTTAAAAATGGATTTTCTTATAAGATTTTTATTGCCCATAATTTTTAAATAAAAACAGCTTAACAATTATTTTTTGGTTTTGTAAATCATTTATATAGACCATTTTGGGTCATCAAACTTTATGATTTTTTGGCTTCTACTTAAGATTTCAGATAGTGGCGTAATAACAAAATTCCTATTCATGAATCTAGGGTGAGGTAAGGTTAATTCCTCGTCAACCGTATGAAAATCTTCCCACCAAAGAATATCTAAATCAAGACATCTTGATAGCCATTTCTTGCCCTTTGGCGTCTCTTCTCGTCCGAAAAATATCTCTAACTTTTTTAGCTCTTTTAAAAGTAATTTCGCCTTTTTATTTGATGGTTTTGGAAAAGAATTACTTTTTATAAGTAGTAGAGTATTTAAATAATTTGGCTGCTCATTTTCAACTCCATGAGGCAATGTCTCATAAATTGAAGACCAAAAAAAGTTTGCATGAAATTTGCTTTTCTCTTCTTTTTGATTTTTGGAATTATCTCCCCATATATTTATTATTTCTTCTATTTTTGGTTTGCACATTAATAGTGAATTAAAAGGGCTTCCGAATTTACTATCAATATTTGCTCCTAGGGATATACATAGTCCATTTTTGATATTAAGATTTGATAATTCCACTACAAAAAACAAAGTTATTGGATAAATTCTATATCAGGCATTTTTAAAGTGATTTTGAACCCCGAGTTACAAGAAAAAGGAGAAGTAAAAGATTTAATGAAGTCAAAGGATTCTTTTAGAGCGTTCCCTTTGGCGGCAATTACAGGTCATAGTTTATTGAAGTTATCTTTGCTTTTAGCAGCAGTTGATCCCAGTTTAGGAGGAGTGATTATCGCTGGCGGCAGAGGTACTGGTAAGTCAGTATTAGCTAGGGGCTTGCATACTTTACTCCCTCCTATAGAGGTATTAGATAATGAATCAATACTGGAAAAGTTAACTATTAGTAATAGTAATAGTTCATTAAGACCTATTGGTAGGAACCTAGATCCAGATAAACCAGAGGAATGGGATATTAGTACTAATAAATTGTTGGAGGAGGTAATTGGTAGTGATTATTTGAGTCAAATTGAAGAAATTCCGAAAAAAGTAAGAGAGGCTCCATTCATTCAAGTCCCCATTGGCATCACCGAAGACAGGCTTGTTGGATCAATTGACGTTGCTTCATCATTAAGTACGGGGGAGCAAGTTTTTCAGCCTGGGATTTTAGCAGAGGCTCATAGAGGTGTTCTTTATGTAGACGATATAAATTTATTGGATGATGGCATTGTAAATTTAATTCTTGAAGCCACAGGAAGAGAGAAAAATAATATTGAAAGAGATGGTTTAAGCCTTTCTCATCCTTGTAAATCACTTTTAATAGCAACTTATAATCCTGAAGAAGGTGCTCTAAGAGATCATGTTTTAGATCGATTTGCCATCGTGCTTTCCGCAGATCAATCTATTGATAATGCTCAAAGAGTTGAGATTACAAAATCTGTTTTATCGCATGCAGAAAATAATATTAAATTTTCAGAAAAATGGTCTGAGGAATCTGATAATTTATCCACTCAATTAATTTTGGCAAGGCAATGGTTAAAGGATGTCAAGATAACAAAAGAGCAAATAACCTATTTAGTGAATGAAGCTCTTAGAGGGGGAGTAGAAGGGCATAGGTCTGAATTATTTGCAGTAAAAGTAGCAAAGGCCAATGCAGCTCTTCGAGGCGATGAGAATGTTAATTCTGAAGACCTAAAAGTCGCAGTTAGGTTAGTTATTCTCCCACGAGCAATGCAAATTCCTCCAGAAGATGATGATATTCAACCCCCTCCTCCAGAGGATCAGAGTCCCCCACCTCCACCTCAATCAAACAATGAAGAGTCCGAACCTGAGGCTAATGAAAATGATAATGAGCAAGACCAAGAACAAGAAGAAGATAAATCTAATGGAGAAGAAGAATCTACACCCGAAATACCTGAAGAATTCATATTAGACCCTGAGGCATGTATGGTTGATCCTGATTTATTGCTTTTTTCATCAGCTAAAGCAAAAGCGGGAAATAGTGGAAGTAGATCAGTGATATTCAGTGATAGTAGAGGAAGGTATGTAAAACCTATAATTCCAAGAGGTAAAGTAAAAAGAATAGCGGTAGATGCGACTTTGCGAGCTGCAGCTCCTTATCAAAAATCACGAAGATTAAGGAACCCTAATAAATCAATAGTTATTGAAGAAAATGATTTTAGGGCTAAGCTTCTTCAGAAAAAGGCGGGTGCTTTAGTCATTTTTCTTGTTGATGCTAGTGGTTCTATGGCTCTTAATAGAATGCAAAGTGCTAAAGGTGCAGTTATCAGACTTTTGACCGAGGCATATGAAAATAGAGATGAAGTTGCCCTAATTCCCTTTAGAGGTAATCAGGCAGAAGTGCTTTTGCCTCCAACTAGGTCTATAACTGCTGCAAAAAGAAGGCTTGAAACAATGCCTTGCGGTGGTGGATCGCCTTTGGCCCATGGACTAACACAATCAGCCAAAGTAGCAAAAAATGCTCTTTCAACAGGAGATATAGGTCAAGTTATTGTTGTTGGAATTACTGATGGAAGAGGAAATGTACCTTTAGGATTATCTTTAGGACAGAATCAGGTTGAAGAAAAAGATAATGAAAATGTCAATTTAAAGCAAGAGGTTCTTGATATTGCCTCAAAATATCCAATGCTTGGGATAAAACTATTGATAATTGATACAGAAAGAAAATTTATTGCAAGTGGCTTTGGTAAGGAATTAGCAGAGGCAGCCAAAGGTAAATATGTCCAACTGCCAAAAGCTACAGATAAAGCAATCGCAGCTATGGCTTTAAGTGCTATAAACGAATTCTAAAATTATTTATGGATAGATTTCATTAAGGAATTTGGATAGTCCAATAGTTAATTCTCTTATAGATTTAGTTAATTCCTTATCTTTTGTTAATTTTTCAAAATCATCACTCATATCATCAATTTTGCTTGATATGGATCTTGCAGCATTAATGGTAGATTTAATATCTTCAAGTGTTTCTTCGTCATCAATAGTGGACAAAATGTTATTTAAATGATTTGCAGCAACTGTAATTTCTTTTATTAAAGGTTCAACTCTTTGTAGTTCTTGCTTCGATAAATATATTAATTCATCAAGATTTTCTTGTGTTCTGTCAAATTGGTCAATTGAGTTAACGATGTTTTCAACTAAGTTTTCTTGATTTGTGTCTTTTAAAAGTTGACTTATCCTAGTAGTTATATTTGAAAGACTGGATAGTTGTTTACCTGTGATAGTGTCACCCTGACAAATAATTAATTTGGTATCGCATTTTTCGGATATAGGTTTTTCAATGTTTTTAGGAATTGTCTTGTCACTAGTTTCTAAAGCAATTTGTACATCTCCTCCAAGGAATGAATTGGTTACTACCCTTGCAAATGCAGGCCTTGGAAGGATAATTTCAGGATTATTTAAAACTATTTTTGCTTTAATTGATTCATTAGTGAATAAGATATCTTCTATTGATCCAACTAAGATTCCTCTGTAAGTTACTGGAGATTTTTTTGATAAACCGCTTGCGTTGTTAAATTCAGCAAAGAGGTACCAATTTTTTGAAGATAATCTCACTCCTCTTAGCCAAAAAGAAAAAAATATGAATATTAAAATTCCTCCTAATAAGGAAAAACCAACTATTGAATCTCGTAAGCTTCTACGCATAATTTCTAAATGTCCTTGGGTTGCATTGGACCATCAAGTTTCCCATTCCTAAATTGAAATACATAGGGATCTTTACTCTTTTTAAATTCATCCATCGATCCTGCCCATCTGAATTTGCCTCCATAAAGCATTAAAACTTTATCTGAAGTCCTTTCTATAGTACTAAGAACATGGCTAACTA
>CABYJE010000032.1 GCA_902519235.1 uncultured Prochlorococcus sp. | reverse complement strand
TATTTCTTTTTTTCTCTTTTTTTGAATTCTTTTTTCCCTTATTTATAAGCTTTTTTATAAAATCAAAAGTCCCCAAAAAATAGAAGCAAAAAAAGCAAGAAAAACAGTAACTGCCACAATTATCGCACCTATTGCTGCTCCTGGCCCAGCATAGGCATAAGCTGGAGCGTGAAAGAAAATAGGAGCCAAAAACAAAAGTAAATACTTTTTATTTATTTTCATTTTTTTAGGAAAAGAAGTTAAAGAATGTATTCTCATTATTAAGCATACTCTAATTAATTCAAGAAAGGTGTGCTGCCTTGATCTGAATTATTATTTTTACTAAGCTTATAGAAAAGAAGTAAACTCTTTGATAAAAAAATTTAATTATTATTTAAAATATCCTATCAAATAGAAAAATTTGAATTCTTTTTTATATGGTTAAAATTTTTTAATACTTTAAGTTGTAAATTTAATTAACTTATATTCTGATTTATTCTTTGATATGAAGATTTTATTTTTAAATACTTTTTAATCATTACTCATATCGAAAATTTCGATAAGGAAATAATATTTAATTTTAAAGTTAGATTTATATAAATTTTATTTTATAAATTACTTTTTTTAATAATATTAGATTTAGAAAAAATTAATATCATGAATGAGAATCTTCCAAGTGAAATATTTATAGACTCTTTTCAAAATATTTTTGACGACTGGACAACTGGATTGATGTATAATAGTTTACTATAACAATTCAGTTACACCCTTGGAGGGGTGGTCGAGTGGTTTAAGGCTCTAGTCTTGAAAACTAAAGGTAAAAGTCAGTATTCAGAATGAGATCGAAGATATAAAAGATATACTTTCCCCAGTTGTTCCCCACTATTAGTTTTAGTCAAATCTTCTTTTAAATTCGTTTATTATGGTTATATACGATTCTTTTGAAGAATCTTTATTTCCCTAAAAATTGGGGTTTAAATCGGCTTACTCCGATCCCCAAGAGAGAAAGAGAAAGAGAGGGAGAAGCAGGAGTTCTGCCCTTGAACTAAGTAAGAGTTATTTGACTTCTGTGTTTCTGGATTAGGTGTCGGATTAACCCCAGAAGCTTTTATAGACCAAAAAGATTTTAAAAAAGGCAAAAAACTATAAAGGAAGTTTTTTAAATAAATCGTCTATCCCATTAGGGACATGGACACTATTAAATTATTAGAAAGAAGGATTAACCTCCTAGAAAAGAGATTAGATTCTCTTCTAAATCACGAAGATTACGCTACTAAACTTGAATGGTTAACGACCACTGAACTTGGTAAGCAAGTTAATCGAGATGGCAGAACAATCTTAAAATGGATTAATAAGGGTAAATTTTCTCCTGATTTATTAAAAAAAATACATCATGGAAACAAAAGATTTATCTATAGATTGAAAAACCCAGAGGCGGTAAAAAGAGCAAAAAATATATTAATAGGAGTTTAAAAATGGAAAAGAAAAATTATAAAGAACCTGGCATTATGCGAGAAATTGAAGCTAATGAGCTTATGTTCTGGCTAGAAACCGGAATAGAACCAAAACTACATTCTGATCGTAGGAACATAACAGGTGATGTAGAAGAAATAAAAAATAAAAAGGACCATAAACCCAAATGCAGATATAAGAAACCTACTACTCGATATAAGAAAGAGGGTAATAATGACAACACCTAAACCCTATGATGAACTGCTTAGTGAGATCGCACTTGCAAGAGAAGCTGGAGATAAAAATGATGAGCTTGCTTGGAAAGCTGAATTGCAAAGTAATTATATTGTGTCAGAAAAACAACTTGAGAAAGAATTAAAACGTTTAATAAAATCTCATGCAAAAACAATTACTGAGAGGTTAACTTCATTTGACGATGAAGTAGATAACTTTTTTAAAGGTGATTGTGAAATCCAACCAAAGGACAGAATAGTTTACTTAAGGGATAAAGCGAAAAATCTTGGTTTAAATCTCAGAGATACAGAAATCAGAGCAAAGATTTGGGAAGCTCGTAAACGTTCTAAAGGACTTGTAACGATGCTCGTTCCAGATATGGAAATAGATGCACCACAGGAGATTTGGTTAGTAGAGGATCTAATAATGAAATCAGACACTAACCTTCTTATTGCATCTCCAAAAGTTGGAAAAACTACTCTCATTATTGACTTGATTGGCAAATGGAGTCGAGGCGTTGAAGATTCCTACTTGGGTAAAAAGTTCATTGGGAAGTGTCCTTCAGTTTTTATTGTGGGTACTGACATGCCTAGGTCAAGGTGGTTACCACTTCTAAATAGATTTGGACTTGCAGAACGAATAGCCAAAGATAAATGGAAATTATTAAACCCAATACTTGGCTTGTTTACTCAAAATGAATCATTACATCTTGATGACTCAGGATTGTCTCGGATTGGAGAGTTGGTTAGTAAGAACGAAGGATGTTTATTGTTGATAGATAGCTACTCAAAAGTTGTTGCACCTCTTGGCGTTAAAGAAGCTGACGCAAGTTTTGCTGGACCAATTGGAGATCTTCAAGAAGTTGTCGCGCCTTTTGGAGTAACTACAATTGTTATTCACCATAGTGGTAAACAAAGTTTAGGATCTGGTGCTGTGATGGCTTCTAGGGGTTCAACAGCACTTCCAGCTGCTGTATCTCAAGTTATAAATTTAAAATGGTTTAATAGAGACGAAAATCGTCACGATAAAAGAATACTTCTTGAAACTGAAGGCAGAGGTATCTCTTTCGAGGCAATTATTTTACAGTCTCAATATGGATTTGAATCTGAGGGAAATGCAACTGACGTTATTGAAAAGCAGAAGGAAAAAGAGAAAATTGCAGGATTACAAGACAGTCAAGCTGAGGTATTTGAAGAGGTAAAAGATATGACACCTCAAGAAGCAACTTCTGGTGATATTAAAAATGCTTTAAAGATTGGTAATAGGTCTGCCCTTAGGTCATTAAGAGCATTAGAAAGAAAGGGTTTATTAATAAGCGAAACCAGAAGAACTGATAATGGTAGATGCGTGGTTTTTAAAATATCACCAACAATTGTCTTAACTGACTAGATGTCTTAGGTGGCTAAACTGTCTGATCCTTAAAAGGCATTGGACACTTCAGATACATAAGCTCTATAGACACATTGGGTACCTTTAATAAAAAGCTTTCGAAATTATTTATAAATAAATTGAAACGATATTATTTTTTTTGGGTCCTTTCTAGAGTAAGTGTATGGGTAATTTCGGACCCCAAATCCCTCCTAGGTAAAAGGCTGCATAGTTAGACACACTCTTACAGCTGCTTGATCAGATAAATGGCTAGAATTAAGGTATAGCAGTTAATCTCACCTAATGTAAATAATGTAAGATGAAACCAAAATCATTCCAGATCGAAGCCTACACAATTTCACAAACAGCAAAAATACTAGGTTACAAAAGCACCAAAACAATATATAGATTGCTTAGTAGAGATATTCTCGAAGACTATATTTACTTAGAGAAATCAGGAAGAATTTATCTAATTTTAGAACCACCAAATCTTCCAACTCTTGCGGAAATAATAAGAAGGAATATTCAATTCAGGAATAAGAATATTATTAAGAGTGACTAATAATGATCCCTTACAAATAATTAATTTTTAATTATTTGCCCATCAAAATATTCTGTAAGATTTTTTGCTGCTTCATCAACTTTCATTTGATCAGGTAAATATCTATTTTTAATAAAGTATGTAAGAGTATTTTCTTTTCTATTAAATCTCCAATAACCTTTTGTGTTTGCATATAAGTTAGTTGTAATAGCTTTTCTATTCTTATCTAAAAATTCAACTATATTTTTGCGCCTATCTTCATAGCCGGGATGAGTACTTTTTTTATCTGTAGCGTATCCATAACCATTCCTTTTAGAAAAATATTCATGGGCTTTAATTGCCGTATCTTCAGGATAACCTGCATTTAAAAGCATTTTTGCCGAGAAAATATCTGCTTTACTCTCTGATTCTCTTGATATCTCATATCCAAGCAAAATTTTCTTTTTGTTTTTAAGATTTTTACCCTCTTTATCTCTTTTCAGAGAATCATTAAAACTATCTTGATTTAAGATATGACTAATTTCATGGCCAATCACAAAAGCTAAATAATCCTCTTTATTTTTACTAGTTCTAAAACTAGAACGACTAATTGCAATTGTTCCATTTGCCCACGCACAAGCTTCTATTGAATTCAAAAGATAAGATTGACGAATTGCTTCATTTATTTCATCTTTTAGCTTCCCTTTATAACTTATAAAAGGGTTTATATTTCTAGTGAAATATAAGGTATCCGCTTTATTAACGAATCCAAGTGAATCAGCAATCCAAGAAGTTCTACTTCCAGAAACTATTGTAAAAGTAATAGGATTTTCACCAAGATCATTTTTATCTGAAATTTTATTAATGATTCGTTTAATAGTTTTATACTCATTAGGCATAAGTAACTGAGAATTATTTCTTAAAATCTTTCCAAGAAAAATTGATAGCGGAACCAGAGTGATTAATAATAAATAAATTGGAAAACTGTTTAATAACCCTTGCATTGAAAAAAGAATGTCGGGATTATATATAGTTTTGATT
>CABYJE010000031.1 GCA_902519235.1 uncultured Prochlorococcus sp. | reverse complement strand
GAATTATTGGTTTTGACTTTAACCTGTCCAATCTTTCAAGAGTTGTTGTCGCTGCATGTCAGGAGTTGCATTATCAATACTATAAAGAAGTTAATTCAAAGAAAATTATTATTGGATATGATCGCAGATTTATGGCTTGTGAATTCGCCAAGCAAATAGCGCCTTTTGTAAGAGGATGTGGTTTCGAACCGATCTTATCTGATAGCTTTGTTACAACACCCTCTTGTAGTTTCTATGCGAAAGAAGTAGGTTGTCTTGGAGCCTTAGTAATTACAGCAAGTCATAATCCATATAATTGGCTAGGTCTGAAAATAAAGAGTTTTAATGGATGTTCTGTTGACGAATCTTTTACAAGTGAAGTTGAAAAAAGATTAATGCTTGGAAATTCAATTGAAAAAATAGATGGTGTTAATCAATTGATAGATATTAAGAAATTTCATTTAGATAGAATTAAATCCCTTTTTGATATTGACTATATTTCCAAGAGATTAAAAAAAATGAAATTGAGAATCTTTGTAGACTCTATGCATGGTTCAGCTGCAAATTGTATGGCTGAGATTTTTGCTTCTAATGATTTAGAAGTTATTTCAGAAATCAGGAAAGATGATGATCCTTTTTTTGGAGGAAAACCTCCTGAACCTCTTTTGAATTATGCAGATGATCTAAAACAAATACTAATGAAAAATTCAACAAATGAAGGGAAAACTTTAGGAATTATATTTGATGGTGATGGTGATAGAATTGCGGCAATTGATGAAAAAGGAAGATACTCTAGTACTCAAGATTTACTCCCATACTTTATTAGCTATTTGGGCGAAATTAAAAATAATTCTTATCCAGTTTTAAAGACTGTTAGTGGTTCAGATATTATTAAAAATATATCAGAGAGTCAAAATAGAGATGTTTTTGAACTTCCAGTTGGCTTTAAATATATTGCTGAAAAAATGATCAAAGAAAAAATATTTATTGGAGGAGAGGAATCTGGGGGAGTTGGTTTTGGTGACTTTATGCCTGAAAGAGATGCTCTATATGCAGCGATGGTTTTATTAAATGGAATTGCTGAAAAATCTCAATATTTATATGAAACCTTAGATGAAATTCAAGAAGATTTTGGGCCAAGTTTTTATAAAAGAATTGATATTAAATTTCCAAATCAGTCAGAAAAAAATAATGTAAAAGAATTTATTATAGATAATATTCCTGAAAATATTAATAATCACAAGTTAAAAAGTATCTCAAAAATCGATGGAATAAAGTTGAGAATTGATAAAAATTTTTGGCTTCTTTTTAGGTTTTCAGGAACGGAACCTCTTTTAAGGTTATATTGTGAAGCTCCAAAAGAATCTTATCTAATTGAGGTATTAGAGTGGGGTCAAGAATTTATAAATTTGGCAGGAAAATAAGGATGAAAAATTTATATTTAGCAAGTAAGAATAAAGGTAAAATTGAAGAATATAAGAAATTACTTGCCGGAGTTAATTGTAAATTATTACTCCAGCCAGAATCATTAGAAGTTGAAGAGGATGGACTGACATTTAGAGATAATGCAATTAAAAAAGCGAGTGAAGTTTCGAGAAAAACGAATAATTTTTCGATAGCAGATGATTCAGGAATTTGTATTGAAGCGCTAGGTGGTAAGCCTGGCATTTACTCATCTAGATATGCAGAAAATGATCAGAAAAGAATTGAACGAGTTTTAAGAGAACTTGATGGAATTCAAAATAGAAGTGCTTTTTTTATTGCTAATATTTGTGTTTGTTCTCCAAATGGTGAAGTGATTATTGAATCTGAGGCCAAATGTCATGGCAATATCATTTTAAACCCCAGAGGAAAAAGTGGTTTTGGGTATGACCCAATTTTTGAGGAGATTTCTACCAGATTAACTTTCGCAGAAATGAAAAATGATATTAAAGACTCTTGTAGTCATAGAGGTAAAGCATTAAAAAAAATTATCCCAGATTTAATTGAAATTTTTTCTTGAATTCAATTAACCCAAGATCCATGGAGACCATGAGGAATTGAAATGGGTAATTCATAAACAACTAATTCTTTTAAGTCTTTTGCGTCTAATATCACTAAATCGCTCCCTCTTCTTTCCCCGTTCCATAGAAGTATAAATAAAAATCCCTCATCTTCATTTGAAGAGTTTTCTGCTGGAACCATAATTGGTTCACTAACAAATCCACTTGGACCTGCTGACCAAGAAATCTCTTCCTTAGAAATTAAATTTATTTTTTTTATTGCTTGGAGTGGAGCGTTCCCCAGCTTTTGAGATGTGCTTGCCATCCAACTAAAAGTTGCTTTTAATCCTAAGTTTTTAGGATTAACAACAGCAAATTCACAACATTGTTCACTGAAAGTTTCAAGTTCACAAGTTTTTGTCTTTAGATCGATAATTGATCTTTTCAGTTTTCCTTCTGGATATTTATCAAAGTCTATATCCCTAAAATTCTCATCCGGACCAACTGATGGAAAATCATCATAAAAAATACTATCTAAAACGATTTTGGAATCTTTTTCAAATGCATTTAAATGATGAAAAACGAATCCTTCTGGAGCATCTATTGTTAAAGGAGGCTGTCCCCTAAATAATCCACTTTCTCTGGGGATGATAAAAAACTTTGCCTTTTTATTTGGGTTTGACTTTAGACATTGTGCTGCTCCTCTTTGACCCATTACAAATGGAAGAGGATTGAAATCAATAGCATTCTGTAAAAATATTGCCCAATTAGTTGTGATTGCGAAATCATGAAGGAATGCAAAGCCATTAAAGGTATCTTTTCTGTCAAAAATGAGCTCGCCAGCATTTGTACCAGCATTATCAAATTCCATTAATCTAATGGTACTTTTTGGCCCGGTTTGTACTCCAAAAGTGACTAAAAGTTCTGAAGATGCATTTGAGTTTAGGTCTGTTTTGGGATGAGCACTGAATGCTTCGTTAGGCTTAAGTACCCCCTTTAATGTTGTTAAACCAATAGTTTCAAGACTATCAGGATCCATTGCATGTGGACCTGCTGCTTCCCATAATGCGAGAATTTCATCTCCTAATTTAATGACATGTGTATTAGCGATATTCTTGAATTTTAGATCTAATGCATTATTTAAAATTCCTCCATTTTTTTGTGTTCCAAAAACACCTCTATAAATAAATTTATCTATTTTTTCTTCTTCCAAATAGCCTTTAGTTTTAACAAATCTATTTGTTAAGAATGGCTGACCATTTTCGAATTTTATGGATGTTATCATTCCATCACCATCAAATGGATGATGAACCCATTGTCCACCTCTCTCTAATATGCCTGGTCCATTTCTTAATAATGTTCCATTTAAATTTTTAATATTATTCCCTTTGCTAATTGTTAGAGGCTCTTTAGTAAGCTCCTTTTCTACATTTTGATAAGCACTTGACCAATCTTCTTTCTTAAAAATTTTAAATTTATCAATTTTTTTATCTTGTAAATTAGTCACGACAAAGTAATCACTTTATCTATCTTCGCCAAAAATCAACTGAATTGTGGCTGATTCGAAAAAATTCCTATTTTATTGTTTTTCTAATATTCCTTTACTGCTTGGAATTGAATCAGATCTTCTTGGATCTATTTCGGTAGCCATTCTCATTGCTCTTGAAAAAGCTTTAAAGCACGCCTCAACTATGTGATGTGAATTACTGCCTCTTATTTGACTAACGTGCAAAGTAATACCGCTGTTATTTACAAAGGCAATAAAAAACTCTCTTACTAGTTCAGTATCATAATTTCCTATTCTAGGAGCTTTTAATTGAAGATCATAAGAAAGATGCGGTCTACCAGAGCAGTCTAAAGTGACTTGAACTAATGCTTCATCTAATGGGGCAAAGAAATGTCCAAATCTACTTATTCCTTTTCTTTCTCCCAAGGCTTTTGAAAATGCTTTGCCTAATGCGATTCCTACATCTTCATTTGTATGGTGATCATCAATATGGGTATCTCCAATTGCTTTTATTTTTAAATCGAACAAACCATGACTGGATATTTGATGAAGCATATGATCTAAGAATGGTATCCCTGTATCAATCTCAGAAATTCCATTTCCATCTAAGTTTATAAATACAGAAATATCTGTTTCATTCGTTTTTCTTTTTATTTCAGATTGCCTTAGAAATGACATTTTTATGCAAAATAATTAGTTTACATTCCATTAATGCAGTAACCCGCATCAACATAAATTGTTTGGCCTGAAATGCCGCTAGAGAGATCACTTAATAAAAAAGCAGCCGTATTGCCAACTTCTGTTTGAGTGACTGTTCTGCGTAAAGGAGCCTTTTCTTCAACATTGTGAATCATATCTAAAATGCCACCTATAGCAGAACTCGCAAGTGTTCTTATAGGCCCAGCACTTATTGCGTTAACTCTGACTTGTCTTTCGGGACCAAGTTCTGCAGAAAGATATCTTACTGAAGCTTCTAAAGCTGCTTTAGCAACTCCCATCACGTTATAGTTAGGAATCGCCCTTTCTGAACCTAAATAAGTTAATGAGACAACTCCAGCACCATGACTAAAAAGTGGTTTTGCTGCTTTACATAAAGGTGCTAACGAATACGCGCTTATATTAAGAGCCCTATCAAAACCCTCTGAAGTGGTAGCACTATAATCTCCAATCAATTCATCGCGTCCTGCAAATGCTAGGCAGTGAACTAATCCGTCAATTTGCCCCCAATTGTCCTTTATATTTTTAAAGATTTCTTCAATTTGAGCTGGATTTTGAACATCAAGAGGCAAAAATAACGATGGTTTTAAAGGTTCAGTTAGTTCTCTAACTTTAGATTCGAATCTTCCCTTATCATCAGGCAAATATGTGATTCCAAGTTCTGCCCCAGCTTTTGAAAGTTGTTGAGCAATACCCCATGCTATTGAACGATTGTTGGCAATTCCTGTAACAAGAATTTTTTTGCCAGTTA
>CABYJE010000030.1 GCA_902519235.1 uncultured Prochlorococcus sp. | reverse complement strand
TAGATCAGTATCTTTTGCAAGCGAAACATTGGTTTTACCATATTTTAGATAGACCCCATATCTGCCATTTAATATTTGGATTTTTTCTTTCAATTCTTTAGGCTTTCCAAAGTCTTTTAGTACCTCTTGACCACCTCTACCCATTTTTGGCATCGCAAGAATTTCTAATGCTCGGTTTAAATCAACTGTAAAAACATCATCCTCTTTTTTTAATGATCTGTTTTCAGACTCATTTTCATTTTTAATCCATTTAATATAGGGTCCAAATCTTCCTCTATCAGCCTCAACAACACCTCCTTCAGGATGAACTCCTAACAACCTAGGCAAACTTAAAAGCACTAAAGCTTCATCTAAAGTTAGATCATCAGTTTTCAACTCTTTAGGTAATGAAGCTCTTCTCGGTTTCGCTTTATCCTGATCATTATTTCCCAATTGAACGTAAGGTCCATAAGGGCCAAATCTTAAAAAGACTTTTTCCCCCGTTTTTGGATCAGTTCCAAGATCTGATGGACCACTTAAAATTTGATCAACTTGCTTCTTGTCTAAATCTCCAGGAGTAATATCCATTGGAAGATTACCTTTCGCCTGAATTTCATTGCCAGATTCATCAATTTTTGTACCCTCGAGCCAAGGACCGTTAGAGCCTATTCTGACTACGCAAGGAAGATCTTCGAAATCAACTTGTCTATAAGCTTTACCATCAATATCACCCTCAGTTTTCTGAACTTTTACCTCAAGACCATTTTTCCCTTTATAAAAAGTCTCGAGGTATGGAAGCCACTCAAGATTGCCTGAAGATATTTCATCCAATGAAGATTCCATTCTTGCAGTAAAAGTAGTATCAACTAGATCAGGAAAATGTTCTTCTAATAAAGCAGTAACAGCAAAAGCTGTAAACGTTGGAGCCAAAGTATTGGAAGATATATTTGCATAACCTCTATCCACAATTGTCCCAATAATGCTTGCATACGTAGAAGGTCTTCCTATCCCTTCTTTTTCAAGAACTTTAACTAATGCAGCCTCTGTATATCTTGCAGGTGGTTTGGTTTCATGAAAAGTAGATTCCTTATTAGTAACTTCAAGACATGTACCAGTTGTTAAGTTTGGGAGTATAATTTCTTGTTGTTCAAGGGATGAACTTGGGTCATCACTTCCCTCGACGTAAGCTCTGAAGAATCCTGCAAAATCAATAATTTTCCCGCTCGATTTAAATAATCCATCCCCCACACTAATTTCAGCATTAATCATTGTTAGCCTAGCTTCCGCCATTTGACTAGCTACAGTTCTTTTCCAAATTAAATCGTAAAGAGATAAGTCTCTACCAGTTAAATTAGTTTCCTTTGGAGTTTTAAATACCTCACCTGCAGGCCTAATAGCTTCATGTGCTTCTTGAGCATTTCTTGCAGTTGAATTAAATTGTCTTGGCGAGTTAGATAAATATTCTTTTCCATACATAGAACTGACACATTCTCTAGCAGCTCTCGTGGCTTGTTCGGAAAGATGGACTGAATCAGTCCTCATATATGTTATGAAACCTCTCTCATATAGGCCTTGTGCACATCTCATAGTTTCTCTTGCAGACAAACGAAGCTTCCTATTTGCTTCTTGTTGCAATGTACTAGTTGTAAATGGAGGAACTGGCTTACGAGTAGATGGTTTTTTTTCGATTTTTGAGACTAACCAATCCTCAGAGGAAAAAGTCTTCAATAAATCATTTACTTTTTCTTCTCCGATTATTAAAGATTTATTTCCTTGTTTTAATTTCCCGGTCTGTTCATCGAAATCGGAACCATTAGATATTCTTTGACCGTTTAAACTAAATAATTTAGTTTCGAAAGTAACATTATCTTTTGCTAGGGAAGCTTTAATCCCCCAGTAACTAGCCTTTTTAAAAGATCTTCTTTCTCTCTCTCTTCTAACAAGAAGTCTTACAGAAACTGATTGAACACGACCAGCAGATAATCGGGGGGCTACTTTCTTCCAAAGCAAAGGAGATAATTCATATCCAAAAAGCCTGTCCAATATTCTTCTGGTTTCTTGAGCCTGAACAAGTTCCATATCAATTTCTCTTGTTTGATCTAAAGCTTTATTAATTGCCTTTTTTGTAATTTCATGAAAAACCATTCTTTTAGTCGGAATTTTAGGCTTAAGTATTTGCAGAAGGTGCCAACTAATACTCTCTCCCTCTCTATCTTCATCAGTTGCCAGTAATAGTTGGGTCGCATTTTTCAACGCATCTTTCAACTCTTTAACAACCTTTTTCTTATCTTTTGGAACTATATAAAGTGGTTCAAAATCTTCTGTTGTATTAACCCCTATCCTTGACCATTTTTCTTTTTTGACTGCAGCAGGGATTTCAGCCGCCCCTTTTGGAAGATCTCTTACGTGTCCCATTGAAGCAAGAACTTCATAATTAGAAGGCAAAAACTTTCTTATGGTTTTTGCTTTGGTGGGACTTTCAACAATAACAAGTGTGTGATCCAAGGTTTATTTCAAAAATTGGTGTTTTTGTTCAGTTAGGGCATATTATGATTAATTGAAGCTTTTTCAAGTAATTTCTTCAGAAAATTTCAAAAATCATACCCACAAATTATAATCAAGTTAAGATTAACTCCTTGACCCTTACAATCAAACATTTAATTTAATCCAATTTAATAAAGTGCCAAACGAAATCTTTACAATTAATTTAAATGCTCAAGCTATTATTCCAGAGGCTTTTATTTTACTAGGTATTGTTGGAACACTTCTTGTAGATTTAGCAGGAGAAAAAACTGCATCAAAATGGGCACCAATAATTTGTTATCTGTCAATTGGCAGCTCCCTTGTTAGTTTGGCCTTGCAATGGAGTAATCCAGTGGAAAGTGCATTTCTTGGATCCTTTAATTCAGATAATTTGGCAATCGCTTTTAGAGCAATAATATCTTTATCAACTTTAGTTTCTTTACTTATAAGTTGGCGTTATACAGAGCAAAGTGGTAGCCCAATAGGCGAATTTGCAGCGATAGTTCTTTCAGCAACTCTTGGGGCAATGCTTTTGTGTGGATCTACTGACCTTATTAGTGTATTTATATCTCTTGAGACTTTATCGGTGGCGAGCTATTTACTCTCTGGTTACCTAAAGAGAGATCCGAGAAGTTCAGAAGCAGCTTTAAAATATTTGCTTGTTGGTTCAGCTGCTGCTGCAGTTTATTTGTATGGCTCCTCTTTCCTCTATGGATTAAGTGGTTCGACAAACTTAGCAATAATTGGTTCAGAGATTATCAACAAGCCCTCATTCATTACTTCTCTATCTCTCGTATTTGTCTTATCAACTGTTGCTTTTAAAATCGCTGCAGTGCCATTTCATCAATGGACACCTGATGTGTATGAGGGATCACCTACACCTGTAGTAGCTTTTTTATCTGTTGGTTCAAAGACAGCAGGGTTTGCATTTGCGATAAGAATATTGATCACTACTTTCTCTTCATTCGATGAAGAATGGAAACTTTTATTTACTATTTTAGCCATATTAAGCATGGCTCTTGGGAATATTGTAGCCCTCGCTCAAACCTCAATGAAAAGGATGTTAGCTTACAGTTCTATTGGACAAGCTGGATTTGTAATGATTGGAATTGTATCTGGGACTCAAGATGGTTTGTCCTCGGCTGTTTTATATTTAGCTGCATATTTGTTTATGAATTTAGGTGCTTTTTCATGTGTAATACTTTTCTCTCTAAGAACAGGCTCTGACAGAATTCTTGATTACTCAGGACTTTATCAAAAAGATCCTCTTATTACACTAGGATTAAGCCTTTGTCTTCTTTCTCTTGGAGGTTTACCTCCAATGTTGGGATTTTTTGGAAAGATATACTTATTCTTTGCTGGTTGGGCTAATCATCAATATCTATTAGTAATCGTTGGACTAGTAACTTCAGTTATTTCTATTTATTACTACATTTCAGTTATAAAAATGATGGTAGTTAAAGAACCCCAGGAAGCTTCTGAAATAGTCAAATCATATCCAGAAATTAATTGGGGTATTGTGGGATTACCTCCTTTGAGAATTGCACTTTATACGTGCGTTGCGGTAACAGCTCTTGGAGGAATCCTTTCCAACCCTCTTTTTAAATTAGCTAACACAGCAGTTTCAGAAACTAATTTTTTAAAAGATATTATTGCAATAACAAACAATATTTCCTAAAAGAATTATTTAATAAATGTCTAAGAAAGTAGCAAGTTTAGAAAGCATATCTAAAACATACGGAAAAGAAGCACTAACTGTTAAAGCCTTAGACAGAATAAATTTAGAAATTTTTAAAGGTGACTATTTAGCTGTGATGGGAGCAAGTGGCTCAGGTAAAAGTACAGCAATGAATATCATTGGATGCCTAGATAGACCATCTGAAGGTGTTTATAAATTAAATGGTATCCCTGTTGAAAAATTATCTGATGATGAGCTAGCGGAGATACGTAACCAAAAATTAGGTTTCGTTTTTCAGCAATTTCACCTTCTTTCAGACGCAACAGCACTTGAGAACGTAATTTTACCAATGATTTATGCTGGTATTGAGCCTGAGCAAAGATTAGAGCGAGGCAAGAATGCCTTAAAGAAAGTCGGCCTTTCTGAAAGAATGAATAATCGCCCTAACCAATTATCAGGAGGTCAACAACAACGAGTGGCTATTGCTCGGGCTATTATCAATAACCCTGCAATATTATTAGCAGACGAACCCACTGGAGCACTAGATTCAAAAACAACTGAAGATGTACTAGATCTTTTTGACAAACTGCATGAATCTGGCATAACTATAGTTTTAGTTACTCACGAAGATGAAGTTGCAAATCGCGCAAAAAAAATAGCCAAATTTAAGGATGGAAGAATAGTTGAATTAAAAGTTAATTAGATTCAGAACCTTCTAATTACCCTCAGTTTAGCTCCATTTTCAACTCTTAAATTCCCATTCGCATCAATATCTTTAATTTTCCATATGTGAGGGCAAAAACCACTAGGTAAAATTTTTTTAGTGATTAACTTATTTGCCGATTTGATAACATATTCTTTTTTGTTATTACATTCAACTGCATCATGAAAAGCCTTAAGAACTTTGGCGGTCCAATAATGGTTATTAATATTCTTTGTTTGAAGTACTTTTGATAGTGAAATACCTTCTGATGGCGTGTAATTTAAAACATTCATGCCAAGACCTATTCTTACATAAATAATTTCTTTGCCTCTGGTTATCACCCTTGGTAAAAATCCAATCAACTTTTTTGAACCAAAGAAAATATCATTTGGCCATTTCAAACTAACATTTATATTTTCTTGTCTAAGCATTTCACATATCTTAATTCC
>CABYJE010000029.1 GCA_902519235.1 uncultured Prochlorococcus sp. | reverse complement strand
TTTGTAGATTTAATTTTATTATTATTTTCCATGTTCTTCTTCATGAGATCTAATATTTCATAATGATTTTTTCCCTTTTTTGATTTTATTTTAAAAATTCTTTCTAGAGTTTCTTCAAATACTTCTTTAGACATTTTATTCTGATTGATTAAAACTGACCCTCCACTTTCAGCAAGAATCATGGCATTTTTCTCCTGATGATTATTTTTAGAATCTGGATATGGAATTAAAATTGAAGGTCTTTCAGCCTCCATTAGTTCATTGATTGTTCCTGCACCAGATCTCGATATTACAAGATCACAGTTTTGAATTAAAGCTGCTATTTCATTAGTAAATTTCTTTTGAATATAATTTTTGGAGTTTTTTACATGAAAAGGTTGTTGATTAGATTCGCCAACAATATGAACTATCCGAAACTGTTTTTTTATTAAAAATTTTAGAGATTCATAAAGAATTTGATTTATAGCTTTTGCTCCTTGACTACCTCCCATAACAATCAAAAGAGGTCCATTTCCTTTTGGAACCCATTTTGGCAAAAAATTAAATTTATAGAATTGCTCTCTTAAAGGTGTGCCAGTGAAAATAGTTTTACAATTTTTTAAATAAGAATTTGTTTCTTTAAATCCTAAAAGAACATAGTTACATAAAAAACCAAAATATTTCGTTACCATTCCTGGAATTAAATTTGATTCATGAATAATTATAGGTATCCTGAGAAGTTTAGAAGCAACAATAGTAGGTGCTGATATATAACCGCCAGTCGCAAAAACTAAGTTAATTTTTTTTTCTTTTAAGATCCTAATTATTTGAAAAGTTGACATTAAAATTTCTATATATTGATAAAACAAAAAAATATTTTTTCTTGGTGTCTTTATATTCAAAGTCCTCAAATTATATTTTTTGGGAATAAAATTTGCATCAAGTCTTTGACTAACACCCAACCAATGAATATTCCATTCATCTTCCACCTCTTTAGAAACTGCTAAGGCTGGGAATATATGCCCCCCTGTCCCACTGGCTGCAACTAATAAATTATTTTTTTTAGACATAAAAACCTAAAATAGTAGAATAAAATAACCAATGATTAATATGTTTAATTTAAACTTATCCAAAAATATAGGATTTCTTCTCTACTTATTTGTTTATCTTATTATTCCCTATTCAGCAATAACGCAAACTTTGAAAGTTGATTTAATAAGAAATCTAGAAAACTCCTTAAATTCAAGAGATTTAGAATTCATTAGAAAAAATTTTAGAAATGTAGAAAGCCAAAATATACCAAAACAATTTTCAAAGATTATTAATGATTTCCCTAACAGCAAATGGAAGATCAAAAGATTAAAATCTAATATCCCAGATGGAGATATTTTACGAATAAAAGTTTCTGGGAAAAAAATAGTTGATGGAGAAATATATATACTCGAATCCAAATTTGATTATTTATTTTCAATCGTAAATGGGAAAATAGATGAAGGGATTATCAAAAATTTATTCACAACAATAAGAAACGATAATAAAAAAATAGATATTAGTTTTAAAATTCCCGATAGAGTTCTTACTGGTTCAAAATACGATATCGATATAATTCTAAATAAGCCTCTTGAAGAGGTTATTATTGCTGGAGCTATAAAACCTCATCAAGTTAATTCATTGTTTGAACAAGAAATATTATTGGAGCCATTGGCATCCGGAGGGATTTTTAAAATAACAAGAGCTCCTTCAAAACCAGGGATACAAATCTGGACAGGAATCATAGCTCATCCTGAAGGAATGATTACTTTCACAAAGAGCATTGATATTGTTGATAAGATATAGCCTAAGCGTCGTTTAATGCAGCCACACCTGGTAAAGTTTTACCTTCTAAAAGTTCCAAACTAGCCCCACCTCCAGTAGATATATGAGACATTTTCTCAGCTAATCCTGCTTTTTCAACTGCTGCAACTGAATCTCCACCACCAATTATTGTACAAACTTCAGAAAAAGCACTTAAGTCTGCAAGAGTCGTAGCTATTGCATTTGTACCTTCTGCAAATTTATCAAATTCAAAAACTCCCATTGGACCATTCCAAATAATTGTCTTACATTCTGCAAGAGCATTCTGAAAAACTTTAATGGACTCTGGACCAATATCTAGACCCATCCAATTCCCACTAATTGCATCAATTTGAGAAATTTTACTATTGGCATCAGGAGAAAAATCATCAGCCAAAACAACATCAGTAGGTAATAATAATTCTACTCCTTTTGCTTTTGCTTTTGCTTCTAAATCTTTAGCAAGCTCGAGTTTATCTTCTTCTACAAGGCTCTTTCCGACATCTAAACCTCTAGCTTTATAAAAAGTGAAAATCATACCTCCACCAATCATAATTTTGTCACACTTATCTAGTAAAGAATCAAGTACTCCTATTTTGCTACTAACCTTTGATCCTCCAACTATTGCTGCCAATGGACGCTTTGGGGAATCTACAGCTCCTTGTAGGTATTTCAATTCTTTTTCTAAAAGGAATCCAGCTACTGAGGGACTTAAATAATTTGTAACACCCTGAGTTGAAGCATGCGCTCTATGAGCAGCACCGAAAGCATCATTTACATACATATCTGCATGTGATGCTAATTTTTTAGCAAACTCCAGGTCGTTCTTTTCCTCTTCACCAAAAAAACGAACATTTTCAAGTAAAAGAACATCTCCATTAGATAAGTTATTTGATTGTGCAACTGCTTCATTACCAATACAACTGTTAGTAAGAGCAACATTTTGCCCCAACAATTCACTTAATCTTGCTGCTACTGGAGTTAATCTCATTTTTTCATTTAACTGACCCTTTGGTCTACCAAAATGAGCAGCTAAAATAACTTTTGCAGAATGAGTAATAAGATATTCAACAGTTGGGATCGCTGCACGAATACGTGTATCGTCGGTTATTTGGCCATCTTCATTTAATGGAACATTAAAATCTACTCTTACAAGAACTTTTTTTCCTTCTAAATGTGTCTTATCAAGACTGGAAAGAGATAATTTTGACATTAAAAAGCTATATTTATAATCTCAAGACCCTAACGTTAATTTGGGCTTATTGGGTTAAAAAGTAGTTACTGTTACCTATGCCTTAATAAATTTTAAGAATTAACGATTATAAAAATTTTTTAGTCATTAAATTTATACTAAACTTTAGAAGTAAATACTTTTGAAACTTATAAAAACTAAAAGGAATACAAAATTTTATTTGATTTATTGAAGTGGACATACCCAAAATCCAATGGTACCCAGGCCATATCGCAAAAGCAGAAAAGAAATTATCTGAAGTTATCAATAAAGTAGATTTAGTTATAGAAGTTAGAGATGCGCGAATACCTTTATCAACAGGACATCCACACTTAAATAAATGGATAAATAATAAAAAACATATTCTTGTTATTAACAGATCAGACATGATCTCCCCTAATACAATCAATAGTTGGAATAAATGGTTTAATGCTAAAGATCAATATCCTCTTTGGTGTGATGCTAAAAGAGGAATAGGGATTAAAGAAATTTGTAAGTCAGCCAAAGATTCCAGGTCGTCAATCGACAATAGAAGACTCTCTAGAGGAATGCGAATTAGGCCAATTAGAGCCCTTACACTTGGTTTTCCAAACGTAGGTAAGTCAGCTTTAATTAATAGAATTGCAAAAAAAAGAGTTGTAGATAGCGCTAGGAAAGCAGGCGTGACTCGTAATTTAAGATGGATAAAATTAGAAAATGGTATAGATCTGCTAGATGCCCCTGGTGTAATACCTCCAAATTTAGAAGATCAAAAATCAGCACTTAATCTTGCACTATGTGACGATATTGGTGAAGCTGCTTATGAAATAGAGAGTGTCGCAATTGGATTTATCAATATTATATCCACTCTCAAAAAAGATAAGAATGCGAATATCTCAGTTAAACAAATATCTAATAGATATGGAGTTGATATTACCAAAGGCTTTAATAGTCCTTCTGCTTGGATCGACGAAGCAGCTTCAAAACATACCTCAGGCGATAAAAGGAGAATGTCTCATAAGTTATTGGAAGATTATAGAAATCAAATGCTGGGTAAAATTGCTTTAGAAGTCCCACTATGGAATTAAATAATCAAAATTCTTTCGGCATTGGAGATGGTGAGCTTATAGAAATTATTTATGAGCTACCTCTTCCTATGAGGCTAGACAGATGGTTGGTAAGTAAAAGGCCAGAACAAAGTAGAGCAAGAATTCAACAGTTTATAAATTCAGGATTAGTACTTGTAAACTATAAGACCGCGAAAGCAAAGACACCATTAAAAAATGGCGACAATATTCAAATATGGATGCCTCCTCCAGAACCTCTTATTTATTTGAAACCTGAAAAAATGGATTTGAATATCCTTTTTGAAGACGAGCACATCATAGTAATTAATAAACAATCAGGACTAATTGTTCATCCAGCCCCTGGACACAAATCTGGTACTTTAGTGAATGGATTACTTTTTCACTGTAAAGATCTACCTGGAATTAATGGGAAACTAAGACCTGGGATTGTTCACAGATTAGATAAAGATACCTCCGGATGTATGGTGGTTGCAAAAAGCCAAGAGGCATTAGTAAATCTACAGAAACAAATTAAAGAAAAAATAGCATCACGCGAATATCTTGCAGTGATTCATGGAGCACCGAATTCTGAAGAAGGCCAAATATTGGGAAACATTGGCAGAGATAAATCTAATAGATTGAAATATAAAGTAGTTGAAGAAACTTCAGGAAGGTATGCCTGTACCTATTGGAAATTAAAAGAAAGATTTGGTAATTACTCATTAATGAGTTTTAAACTAGATACGGGGCGAACGCATCAAATAAGAGTACATTGCGCTCACATTAATCATCCAATTGTGGGTGATCCGTTATATGGAAGATGTAAAAAACTACCATGCAAATTAGATGGCCAAGCTTTACACGCCATTAAGCTTGGACTAATACATCCAATAAATGGTAAAGAAATGATATTTGAATCAGAATTACCATTAGATTTTCAAAAATTACTAAGTGTTCTTAAAATTAAATAAGATTTAAAGAGGAATTTATTAGCGATTTTGTATATGTGTTTTGAGTTTTAGTGAATATTGTAGAACTTTCTCCTTCATCAACTATCTTTCCGTGATTCATAACTAGCAACCTATCACAGAATCTTTTAGCAATTCCTAAATCATGAGTAATAAAGATAATCGTTAAATTCATTTTTTCTTGCAAGAATCTAAGTAATTCAAGAATCTCTATTTTTACTGAAGCATCTAACATATTAACGCTCTCATCACAAATCAAAATTTTTGGTTTCAACAATAGTGCTCTGGCTAATGAAATTCTTTGCAATTGACCACCAGATAATTGACCAGGATAAGAAT
>CABYJE010000028.1 GCA_902519235.1 uncultured Prochlorococcus sp. | reverse complement strand
GCCAAGGTTACACAATATAGAAACAGATTTCTTTATTTATTGTATTGAACTAGGAGATTATCTATCCCCAGATGGTGTTTCTTGTAGAATGAGTAGTTGGACAAGACAAGAAGATAGATCTCTCCCCTTAAGAGGAAAAATAAGTGGAGCATATATTACTAGTTCATTAGCCAAAACAGAAGCTAGTTTATCGGGTTTTGATGAAGCCCTGCTATTAAATTCAAGTGGTAAGGTAAGCGAAGCTAGTGGTATGAATTTATTTATAGTAAGGAATGGAGACTTAATCACTCCTGGTGTTGATCAAGATATCCTTGAGGGGATTACTAGAGCTAGTGTAATTGAATTAGCAAAATCATTTGGAATAAATGTAATTGAGAGGCCTGTTGATAAAACAGAATTATTAATAGCAGATGAAGTTTTTCTAACTGGTACAGCAGCAAAAATTACACCAGTTAAAAAAATTGAATCAACTGAATTAAATGTTGAAAGACCAATAATGAATAAATTAAAAAGTAAGCTTATAGAAATAACAGAAGGTCGTTCTCAAGACTATGATAATTGGGTAACAAGAATTTTACTGAAATAAATTAATTTTTACCTAAAAATGGAATCTTTCAGAACCTATCTAAATAGAGATGAAAAACCATTAATTATTTTTGACGGAGGTACTGGAACATCATTTCAGAACTTAAATCTTACTGCAGATGACTTTGGAGGAAAAGAATTAGAGGGATGTAATGAAAACCTTGTTTTATCATCGCCAGAGGTAGTTGAGAAGGTTCATAATTCATTTTTAGAAGCAGGTTGTAATGTTATAGAAACTAATACATTTGGAGCCTCATCAATAGTTCTTGATGAATATGATATTGCGGATAAGGCTTATGAGATAAATAAAAATGCGGCATTTATAGCAAAAAAAGCTGCTGCCAAATACTCATCAATTGAGAAACCAAGATTTGTAGCAGGTTCAATTGGCCCAACAACTAAATTACCCACCTTAGGACATATAGATTTTGATGAATTAAAGCAATCATATAAAGAACAAATTTATGGTCTTATAGATGGAGGAGTTGATCTTCTTCTGATTGAAACTTGTCAGGATGTTTTACAAATTAAATCTGCCTTATTAGCATCAAAAGAAATTCTTGAAAGTAAAAATATTGATATACCTTTAATGGTATCTATAACAATGGAAACAACAGGTACTATGCTTGTTGGATCTGATATTGCTTCTGCATTGACAATATTAGAGCCATTTAATATAGATATCCTTGGACTTAATTGTGCTACTGGCCCAGAGCAAATGAAAGAACATATTAAATATTTGTCTGAAAATTCTCCCTTCGCTATAAGCTGTATTCCCAATGCAGGTCTTCCTGAAAATATTGATGGTGTAGCTCACTATAGATTAAAGCCAATAGAATTAAAGATGCAGTTAATGAATTTTATATATGACTTTAATGTTCAATTAATAGGTGGATGTTGTGGGACAACACCTGAACATATAAAATACCTTTCGTCCATAATCGATGAAATTATTGATAATGAAAGGACTAACAATAATAGGAAAAAAAATTCAAGCGGTTTTATTCCATCTGCCTCATCAATATATAACTCTGTGCCATATAAACAAGACAATTCAATTTTGATAGTAGGAGAAAGATTAAATGCAAGTGGATCGAAAAAGGTAAGGGAGTTATTAAATAACGACGATTGGGATGGCTTAGTTGCAATTGCCAAACAACAACAAAAAGAAAACGCTCATGTTCTTGATGTAAATGTCGATTATGTAGGCAGAGACGGAGTGAAAGATATGAAAGAAATAACTTCAAGACTTGTTACCAATATAAATTTACCATTAATGATTGACTCTACAGATGCTGACAAAATGGAAAGTGGATTAAAGTCAGCAGGTGGTAAATGTATTATAAATTCAACCAATTACGAAGATGGCAATGAAAGGTTTGATCAAGTTCTAAATTTAGCCTTAGGGTACGGTTCAGGTCTTGTTGTCGGAACAATTGATGAAGATGGAATGGCAAGGAATTCAGAAAAAAAATATAAGATTGTCAAACGAGCGATTAATAGAACAAGAGAATGTGGTTTGTCAGATTATGAGCTATTTTTTGATCCATTAGCTCTGCCAATATCTACAGGGATAGAAGAAGATAGATTAAACGCTAAAGAAACTATTAGTGCTATATTAAAAATTCGTGAAAATTTCCCAGATATTCATATCATACTTGGGATATCGAACATTAGTTTTGGTCTTTCACCATTATCAAGAATTAATCTAAATTCAATATTTTTAGATGAATGCATTAAAGCAGGATTAGATTCTGCTATCATTGCACCAAATAAAATTTTGCCATTATCAAAAATTTCTGAAGAAACTAAAAAGCTTTGCTTAGATTTGATTTATGATAAAAGAAAATTTGAAGATGATATTTGTATTTATGATCCATTAGTAGAATTAACAAAGGCTTTTCAAGATTTATCTATTCAAGATTTCAAAAAAGCATCTTCAGAAAATAAAAACCTAACTCTTGAAGAAAGTCTGAAAAATCATATTATTGATGGAGAGAAAATAGGATTAGAGGATCAATTAAATAAAGCGTTAAAAAAATATAAACCTCTTGAAATAATTAATACCTTTTTACTTGATGGGATGAAAGTTGTAGGAGATTTATTTGGCTCAGGTCAAATGCAATTACCATTTGTACTCCAATCCGCTGAAACAATGAAATTTGCGGTTTCAATTTTAGAACCATATATGGAAACTGTAGATGAAAATATATCAAATGGAAAACTCTTAATTGCAACTGTCAAAGGGGATGTACATGATATTGGAAAAAATTTGGTAGATATAATACTAACAAATAATGGTTATGATGTTATAAATCTTGGAATAAAGCAAGATGTTTCAGCAATTATAGATGCCCAAAAGAAGCACAATGCAGATTGCATAGCTATGAGCGGATTACTTGTTAAATCAACTGCATTTATGAAAGATAATTTAGAGGCTTTTAACAATGAAGATATTAGCGTACCAGTAATATTAGGAGGCGCAGCCTTAACCCCAAAATTTGTAAATGAGGACTGCAGCAAAATATATAAAGGGAAAATATTGTACGGAAAAGATGCGTTCACTGATCTTAAATTCATGAATGAATATATGGATAATAAAAAAAAGGGTAATTGGTCAAATACAGAGGGTTTCATAAACAATGAGGGTATAAATATTAATTTAGCGTCACCAAAATCCAATTCTCAAACTGTTAAACAATCAATATCAATAAATACCGAGACTTCCAAATTAAATTTAAAAGAAAATTTTATAAGATCTAAATTTATAAATGAAGAAGAACCAATTAAAGCTCCTTTCTTGGGAACGAAAGTCTTGAACGACGTTGATATAGATTTAAATAAATTAATTTTTTATTTAGATACAAAAGCTCTTTTTAGCGGACAATGGCAAATAAAAAAAGGAAAAAACCAAAGCGTTGACGAATACAATAACTATTTGGATTCATATGCTAAACCATTGTTAGATAAATGGTTAGAGACAATTATAGAAAAAAAACTTATTTCACCCAAAGCAGTTTATGGATATTTCAAGTGCGGAAGAAAAGATAATAGTATTTTCTTATTTGATAAGAAAACATTAAATAAAATTTCCCAATTTAATTTTCCAAGACAAAAATCTGGGAATAATCTATGCATAGCAGATTTTTATTGTGATTTGAAAAATGATAAACCGATAGATATATTTCCTATGCAGGCAGTAACCATGGGCGATATTGCTAGTGAATATTCTCAAAAATTATTTAAAGAAGATAAATATAGCGATTATTTGTTATTCCATGGACTTACAGTGCAATTAGCAGAAGCTCTAGCTGAGTATGTCCATGCATTAATTCGTAATGAATGTGGTTTTAGATCTGAAGAACCAGACAAAAATAGAGAAATACTAGCTCAAAAATATAGAGGAGCTAGATATTCTTTTGGTTATCCTGCATGTCCAAAAGTATCTGATTCAAACATACAATTATCATTGTTGGATGCAAAAAGAATAAACTTGACCATGGATGAATCTGAACAACTCCATCCAGAACAAAGTACTACAGCTATCATTTCACTACACTCAAAAGCTAAATATTTCAGCGCTTGAGCTGAATTATTAGTTGTTTTCTAAATATTCAATAATTTCTACCTGCAGTTCTTCCATCGTTTCATTATCACCCAGATCAAGTCCCTCACCCGCGGCATCCTGTGTTAACTCAAGATAATATGAAGCACCATCACTAGATAAAAATTCTAATGCGGAAGTTTCATCACTATCTTTAAAAGCTTCATAAAGAGCTTTAAATGCAATGTTATCAGTAAAGTCCCAATCCATAATGAAAAAAACCTTATTAGAATTATTACCTCCTTACCCCCCATACTCGTCAACCTTTTTTAAAGAAATGTTGGTGTTTTATTATTATTAAAAAATCTATGACCATAAATAATCAAAATCAGTTAAATGTTCTTGGAGAAGAAATTGAGACATGTAGTTGCGCACCTATGACAGGGTGGTTCAGAGATGGATTTTGCAACTATGACAAAAATGATGGAGGAAATCATTCCATATGTTGTGTAATGGACGATAATTTCCTGAAATATAGTAAATCACAAGGTAATGATTTAATAACTCCCATGCCTATTTATTCCTTCCCAGGACTAAAGGATGGTGATCATTGGTGTATTTGTCTTGATAGGTGGAAGCAAGCATTATTAGACGGTCTTGCACCAAAAGTCATATTAGAATCAACTAATATTGTAGTCTTAGAATCAGTACCTCTGGAAAAATTGAAAGAATATCAATTTAATAAAAAGTAATTACAAGTTTATTTTTTTTTTTAAAATGATAATGATAAATTTTTTTTAAATGAGTTTAGAAATATATTGGAAAAAAGCACTAGAACAAACTCGATTATCAATTGATGATGAATCATTATATCCTCTCAAAACTGATATTATTACAAGAGATTTATATGAAAAAGACGACTTCATAATTAGGAAACTAGATACTTCAAAATTTAATAAAAAAAAAATTTATGGTCCTAAGCAAAATCCATTTTGTCCTTGGGAAAAAATACTAGAAATTGATAAAATTGGTGATAATCATCAACTAATATTAAATAAGTACCCTGTACAAAAAGGTCATATTTTACTTATTACAAATGAATGGAAACCTCAAAATGGATGGTTAGATATTAAAGATTGGAAAGCGATCCAACAAGTTAATAAAGATACTAGTGGATTATGGTTTTTCAATAGTTCTCCAATTGCGGGAGCAAGTCAACCTCACAGGCATTTTCAACTTCTGCGTAGATCTAAAGATGAGATATCATGCCCTAGAGAAAAGTGGTTTTTAGAGATGAACTCATATCAAGATCTAGATAGTAAGCTTAAAAAAAATATTCTTGTATCCAAATTTAATTTTTTAGAAAATCCATCATGTCTTTTTGAATTTTACTTAGAATTATGCAACAAATTAGGACTTGGGGACCCTATTAGGGATAAGAAACCGATATATCCTTACAACATTTTAATAACTAATAAATGGATCGCTATTATAAAAAGAAAAAATGATCATATTCATGGTTTCAGTATTAACGGTTTAGGATTTGCAGGATATCTATTAGTAACTGAAAATTCAAATATTAATTATTTAAAAAAATTTGGCCCTGAAAAACTTTTAGAAAGTTTTGTTTGAATATTAGTTAGTTACTT
>CABYJE010000027.1 GCA_902519235.1 uncultured Prochlorococcus sp. | reverse complement strand
ACTAATAGGAAATTTAATCCAAGAGGGAAGTCTTAAGATTTTTTCTTTCTTGATTAGATTATTGTCTCTCATTGTCTAATTTAGTTTTGTTCTTCCTTCTAACGCCCTTGCAAGTGTAACTTCATCCACATATTCAAGTTCACTGCCCATTGGGAGCCCATATGCAATCCTAGTCACTTTAGTAAAAGGGGCTAACAATTTTCCAATATAAAGACTTGTTGTATCTCCCTCAACACTTGGGGTCAATGCCAATATGATCTCATCTATTTCAGACTTACTAACTCTTTCTACCAAGCTTCTTATTTCTAAGAGTTCGGGGCCAACAGAATCCATTGGGGATATTAAACCACCAATAACATGGTAAACACCTTTAAATTCTCTGGCGCGCTCCAAAGCAAGCAAATCTTTAGTTTCTGCTACTACACATATTAGTTTTTGATTTCTTTCAGTATTTCTACAAATTTCGCATTCATCTTCTGAAGTCAAATTGAAACATTTTTTGCAACGACCAACATTACTATGTGCTTCTAACAGAGCCTTTGAAAATTCTCTTATTGTACTTTCAGGTTGTTTTAAAATAAACAGGGCTAATCGTTGCGCTGTTCTTGGACCAATCCCTGGGAATTTCTCAAAATGACCGATTAATTTTGAAAGTGGTTTGGTATAAGTAATCAAAATTAAACTATTTCTAGAGATAATTTAGACGCAAAATTCCGAATTGCCATAATTGTTTGCTTTTAATGTCTTATTATGTTTTTAGTTAGTAATTTCAAACAAAATGCAAAATATTAAATTTAACCCTTTCAAATATTTATTGTTGTTTTTTTTGTGCTTAACACTGAGTGCTTGTAGTGGCGGACTAAATGCGGGATTAGAAGCTTATCAAAGTCCAGATGGTAGATATGCCTTTTTGTATCCAACAGGATGGACTAGAGTAAAAGTCGATGGAGGACCTGAAATTATTTATCATGATTTAATAAATAGTAATGAGACCTTAAGTTTAGTTATTTCTGATGTCAATAAAGAGGTTCAATTAGAGCAATTAGGAAGCCCAAGTGAAGTAGGTCAAACGTTAATTGATAAAGTCATTGCTCCCGAAGGTTCAGGTAGAGAGGTAAAACTTATAAATGCCAATAAGAGGGAGGCATCCAATCATATTTTCTATGATTTAGAGTATGAATTAAATTTAAATGAACAGGCAAGACATGAATTAGCCACTGTCGTAATTGATAGAGGAACACTTTATACTTTCGCTGTGGGAACAAATGAAGAAAGGTGGAATAAAGTTGACGGTATGTTTAGTAACGTAATTGAATCATTTAACTTCTTGATATAGTTTTAGAAATTCATACTAGATTCCTACTTGAACATTCCACAAATCAGCATATATTTTGTTCTGATCTAATAGTTTTTCATGTTTTCCGCTTTCAACTATTTTACCTTTATCAATAACTACAATATTATCCGCATTTTTTATGGTGCTTAATCTATGAGCAATTACTATAGTTGTTCTTTCTTTTGTGATTTTAGATAACGATTTTTGAATTAAAGCTTCTGTTTCATTATCAACTGAAGCTGTAGCTTCATCTAATATTAATATTGGAGCATCCTTTAAAACAGCTCTCGCCAGGGCAATTCTTTGACGCTGCCCGCCTGAGAGCCTTTGGCCCCTTTCCCCCACTACAGTTTTATAACCATCTGGTAATTGTTCAATAAATTTATGAGCTTCCGCAATCTTTGAAGCTTTAATAATATCTTTAAGACTTGGGTTGATTGAGCCATAAGCAATATTTTCTTGTATACTGCCATGAAATAAATAAGTTTCTTGACTTACTAAAGAGATACACTTTCTTAAATCCCTCAAATTTATTTCTTTAATAGAAACCCCATCCAAGGTTATTGACCCATTATTACTATCATAAATTCTAAGTAGTAGTTTTATTATTGTACTTTTCCCAGAACCTGTTAAACCAACAATTCCTAATGTTGAGTTATTTTCAATTTTGAAATTTATGTGTTTTAAAGTTAAATCTCGTCCAGGATAATTAAAATTTACATTATTAAAAATAATTTCTCCTTTGATATCTTTAGGTTCAATTTTTATTTTTCCATCTTTTATTTTTATAGGCGTATCTATGAGATCAATTACTCTATCTATTGAAGCCATAGACCTCTGAAAATCATCTAAAACATGCCCCAAAGTAGTTAAGGGCCATAATAGTCTTTGTGTAATAAACACTAAAAAACTATAAGTACCTACATCTAGTATCTTATTCCAAGTTTGGAAACCTCCAATTAATAAAATAGCTATAAAAGCAAATAAAATTGCAAATCTTATAAGAGGGATAAAAGCAGAAGATAATTTTATTGCAGCCTTATTACTTATTTGATAATCGAGACTTTCTTTATTTAATCTATTTAGTTCCCATTTTTCTTTAGTAAAACTTTTTATGGTTAGAATTCCACTTAAATTATTATTAAGCCTTGATGCCAACAATCCAGCTTTATTTCTAACATCTCTGTATTTTGGAGCAAGCTTCCTTTGAAATTTAATTGATCCTAAAAATATAATAGGGATAGGAAAGAAAGCAAATAAAGCGATTTTTGGAGCGACAAAAATCATAGTGCCCCCAATTATTAAAACAGTTATAAATAACTGAATAATCTGATTAGCCCCTTGGTCTAGAAATCTCTCGAGTTGATTTATATCATCATTCAAAATAGATAATAGCCTTCCAGTATTATCATTTTCAAAAAAATCCATATCTAATTCCTGGATATGCTCATAAGCTTTTATTCTTAATTTATGTTGCGATAGCTGAGCCAAATTTCTCCATAAAATCGAATATAAATATTCAAAGGAGGATTCACCAGACCAAACTATTCCTGAAGCAAATGCGAGAAAAATCAATTGTGCTGGAACTTCTTTTATTCCAAAACCAGCAATCCATGAATTCTGTTCCTTAACAACGATATCCACTGCAAGACCAATTATTACAGGGGGAGCTAAATCTAATATTTTATTAATTATGGAACTAAGAAAAGCAAAAAATAATAAACTTCTTTCCTCAATCAGATTTAAATAAAGTCTAATTATTGGATTTTGATTGTTCTTAGACCTCATAAAAATAATAATTAAATTTTTCTATTATGATTTAACTTCTCTTTAGTTTCTAATTTACATTTTGTTTTTGCATCTTGATGACTTGCAGTTTGAATAAATTCTTCGTAGTAACAATCACAAGTTTTATTCGCAATTTCTTTACTATATACCATTTCTGCTTTCATCATCTCCTCTTTGACACTCTGAAGACAAAATAATTTTATGATTGAATTTTGTTTCGTTTGAGCTAAATAATAACTATCAAAGGAGTTGAATAGTATTATCAGATTCACAAAAATAAAGAAATTATATTTGCTAGCTTTCATTCTCTATCTCTAGTTCCTGACTTTAATTTTTTTTAATTTATTTTTAGTTTCTCTATGCAGATCTCTGGGTAAATCTACCAAACTGTAATCATTAAAAATCTGTATTTTACCTATGGATCTACCATTTATATTAGTTGAATTACAGATTGAGGATATAATATTTGCCACTCTAACTCCATCAAATTTACCAAAGTTAAATTTATAGGTTTCAAAAGAATCATTTTGATAATTATTTCTTCTATTTGAATTTCTCATACGATTATTACTATTTCTATTAGATCTATTTCGATCAGTATTATTTTGTTTATTAATCCAAGAATCATCCTCATTAACAAAAAATGATTTATTACCTATTACTAAATTAATCGCTGCCATTGCAATATTTGAGTCATCCATAGAGTATTTTTCTTTTAAATTATCTAGTACATCAATAATCAAAGCTTTATTTTCTTCATTTTCATCTTTAGCTAAAGAACTCTCATTTACATTATCTATAAGTTTCTCCATCCTTTTTTCATTTATTATTTTATTACTTGGGATATTAATTTCTTCAATCTTGGTTCTTGTTGAGTTTTCTAAGTTTCTTAGAAAATGTTTTTCTCTTTGATTAACAAATAAAATTGCTTCTCCTGATCTACCTGCCCTTCCAGTTCTTCCAATTCTATGAGTATATGTTTCCTTGTCAAAAGGGAAATCGTAATTAACAACAAGTTTTATCCTCTCAACATCTAATCCTCTAGCTGCGACATCAGTTGCAACAAGGATATTAATAAATCCTTTTTTCAATCTATCTACAGTATTTTCTCTTTGATTTTGAGGTATATCTCCGTTAAGTACTGCCACAGTATGACCTGTATTCTCTAAAGCTTCAGCTATTGAAGTAGTAAGTAGTTTTGTCCTTACAAAAATAATCACTCCCTCATTATTAAGTTCTAGTATTCTTTTTAAAGCATCTAACTTATGGTGCCTTTGCACATATAGAAATTTTTGCGAAATTAATTGAGTTTCTTTTTTGACACTTTTGATTAATATTTCGGCGGGATCATTTAGATATTTTTTTGCTATATTTCTTATCTCACTAGGCATTGTTGCTGAAAATAATACCATCTGCTTATTTTCCGGAAGTTGATCTATTATCCATTCGATATCTTCAAGAAAACCCATATTTAACATTTCATCTGCCTCATCTAAAACAAGACAATTTATATCTTTAATTTTAAAAGTCCCCTGCCTTATATGATCCATTATTCGGCCTGGGGTCCCAACTACGACGTCTACTTTTCTTTTTAATGCAGAAATTTGATTTCGATAGTCGGTACCTCCATATATTGCAACCGTCTTAAAATTACTAGATTCAGAACTATAACTTTTAAAAGATTCTGCCACTTGAGTTGCTAATTCTCTTGTAGGAGTCATAACTAAAACCTTGGCATTTAATTCTTTATTATCTGTAAGTTTTTCTATTAATGGTAATGCAAAAGCTGCAGTCTTTCCTGTTCCTGTTTGTGCTTGGCCTAGTAAATCCCTGCCTAACATTAGTTCGGGAATTGCAGCTTTTTGGATGGGAGTTGGATTTTTATATCCTTTATTTTTTAACGAGTTTAAGATCGATTGATTAAAACCAAAATTTAGAAATCCATTCTCATTATCATCTCCTTTCGATACTTCCAATAGTTGAGATTCAATTTCTTTTTTGTTATCTAAGTTCTTTAACTCTAGTAGGGAAGAATCCTCATTCTGAGACTTTTCCTGATCACTACCAAGAGAGTTACTATTTTTTTTAAAAGCCATTTTAAATGCCTAATAATCTTCTGATTAGGCATTCAACAAATATCTAAATTGACTTAAATTGTTGATTAGCCTTACAGAGCCGAATTATTAATCTAACATCTTGGGGTTAAGATATTACTAATTTCTCAAAATTAAAATTTAATTTAAATAATATATATTTAAAGATTTTTTCGCTCTTGTAACAGCAGTATAAAATAACCTTCTTTCAAAATTATCTCTGCAAAAGATATTTTGATTATCCTTTTTTTCTTTTACAGCATATTGATTTCTTCTATAATTTTGGGACCACAAAATATTTACTTTTTCGGATTCACTTCCTTGAGATTTATGAATAGTAATGGCTATTGCAGGTACAACATTTTCTAAATTAGATGGATCAATTAATGCGACAATTTCTTCGTTATTATCATTAAATTTTCTAAAAAGATATTTTCTTTTATTTTTTAAACCTATAAGTACTCCGATATCCCCATTTGCCAATCCAAGTTTATCATTATTTTTTGTACACATGATCGGAACACCCTCATTAAGAGCTTTAAGGTCATAGGGTTTTTTTTGACCAAAAACAATTTCATTCAAATATTCAACACTC
>CABYJE010000026.1 GCA_902519235.1 uncultured Prochlorococcus sp. | reverse complement strand
ACTGCATGGAGCATAGAGGAGGTTGTGGAGGAGATAGTGACTCAGGGGATGGAGCGGGCATTTTATGTTCAATTCCTTGGAATTACTTAGAAAAAGAGGTGAATTTTAAAAATAAAGATGAATATAACAAGGGTTTAGGCATGATTTTTATGCCTAATAAAAAAGAGAAAATTGAAGAATGCAAACTAATTTGTGATGAAGAAGCAGAAAAATTAAGAATTAACAAAACATCTTGGAGAACAGTACCTGTTAATAATGAAATCTTAGGTCCCTTGGCTAAAGCAAATGCTCCATTTATAGTTCAGTGGATTTTATTCATAGATAAAAAAGATAACAATGATATTGAGAGGCTTTTATTTCAATTAAGAAAAAGAATTGAGAAAAAAATAAGAGAAAATTTTAAAAACCAAGTTGGGGATTGTGAATTTTATTTTGCCTCACTAAGCGCTAAAACAGTTGTATACAAAGGTATGGTTCGTTCTGAAGTATTATCTGAGTTTTATCAAGACTTAAAAGAAGAGACTTTTAAAGTATCATTTTCCGTTTACCATAGAAGGTTTAGTACTAACACACTTCCCAAATGGCCACTAGCTCAGCCCATGAGATTCTTAGGTCATAACGGAGAAATTAATACTCTCTTAGGCAATATAAACTGGGCTAAAGCTTCAGAAACTCACATAGATGATTTTTGGGGAGATTTATCTAATGAAATCAAGCCAATTGTAGATATAAATAAAAGTGATTCATCAAATCTTGATGCAACTCTTGAAATCAATATTCGTTCAGGTCAACCCATTACTGACTCATTATTGAAACTTGTTCCTGAAGCATTTAGAGATCAACCAGAACTTAAACAGAGAGAAGATATAAAAGCTTTTTATGAATATTCTGCAAGCCTACAAGAAGCTTGGGATGGTCCCGCACTCCTTGTATTTGCTGATGGAAATTTTGTTGGAGCAACACTTGATAGAAACGGTCTAAGACCAGCAAGATATTCAATTACAAATGATGGTTTTGTAATAATGGGTTCTGAAACAGGAGTAGTAGATCTTGAAGAGGAAAAAGTCGTAGAAAAGGGTCGATTAGGACCGGGACAAATGTTGGCAGTTGATTTTCATAAAAATAAAATCCTAAGAAATTGGGAAGTAAAATCTGAAGCAGCTCAAAGGCATGATTATAAAAATCTCCTAAGTAATAGAACCATAAAAATTGAAAATAATGAATGGGTAAAAGACTACAAACTTAAAGACCTTGAATTGTTACAACAACAAACTGCTTACGGTTTTTCAGCGGAGGATAATGATCTTATCTTAAACTCAATGGCTTCATTAGCTAAAGAGCCTACTTATTGCATGGGCGACGATATCCCATTAGCAGTACTTTCCTCAAAGCCACATATTTTATACGACTACTTTAAGCAAAGATTTGCGCAAGTTACAAATCCTCCTATTGATCCTCTGAGAGAAAAACTGGTAATGAGTTTAGAGATGCATCTTGGCGAAAGATGTACACCATTTGAGATTAAAGATCCTAAACCTTTTGTTCATTTACAAAGTCCAATTCTTAATGAGGAAGAACTGATTTCCATTAAAAAATCAAAAATTAAATCTCAAACAATTTCAAGTTTATTTGATATTGAGCAAGGCGTTCATGGCTTAGAGAACCAATTAAAAGCAATTTGTAAACAGAGTGAGTTCTCTATAAAAGAAGGTTGCTCTTTAATTATTATTTCTGATAAAGGAATTAGTCCTAAAAAGACTTTTATTCCTCCTTTACTTGCTGTTGGGGCAATTCATCATTATCTTCTTAAAAAAGAAATCAGGTTAAAAGCTTCTTTAATTGTTGAAACAGGTCAATGTTGGAGCACTCATCACTTGGCTTGTTTGATTGGTTATGGTGCAAGCGCTGTTTGCCCTTGGTTAACCTTGGAAGCAGGTAGACACTGGTTAAAACATCCCAAAACACAAAAACTCATTGATAGCAAAAAAATAAATCCATTATCAATAATTGATGTTCAAGAAAATATTAAAAAAGCTCTAGAAGATGGTCTAAGAAAAATTCTTTCGAAAATAGGCATCTCACTTTTGTCTAGTTACCATGGCGCACAAATTTTTGAAGCTGTAGGCCTTGGATCTGACTTAATAAAAATTGCTTTTGATGGTACAACAAGCCGTATCGCTGGCATTACATTAAAAGAATTAACTAATGAAACACTTTCAATACATACGAAAGCCTATCCAGAGATCGATTTAAAGAAATTAGAATTTTTAGGATTTGTACAATTTAGAAATAATGGAGAATATCACTCTAATAATCCTGAAATGTCCAAAGTTTTACATTCGGCTGTAAAACAAGGTCAAGGATACGATCATTTTGAAACTTACAAAAAACTTATCAGTAATAGACCGACAACATCTCTAAGAGATTTACTCACAATTAATTCAAAAAGAAAAAGCATTCCATTGGAGGAAGTTGAAAGTGTTGAATCAATTTGCAAAAGGTTTTGCACTGGAGGAATGAGTTTGGGTGCATTATCAAGAGAAGCACATGAAGTATTAGCAGTTGCAATGAATAGAATTGGTGGCAAAAGTAATAGTGGAGAAGGCGGAGAAGATCCAGCTCGTTTTAATGTTTTAAATGATATCGATGAAAATACTCAATCAGGGACGTTGCCATTTATTAAAGGTTTAAAAAATGGAGACACCGCATGCTCAGCTATTAAACAAATTGCATCAGGTAGATTTGGAGTAACGCCTGAATATCTAAGAAGTGGTAAACAACTCGAAATTAAAATGGCTCAAGGAGCAAAACCTGGAGAAGGGGGACAATTGCCTGGTCCAAAAGTTGATTCTTACATCGCAAAACTAAGAAATAGTAAACCAGGAGTAGCTCTAATATCTCCACCGCCGCATCATGATATTTATTCAATTGAAGATTTAGCTCAACTTATTCATGACTTACACCAAGTTCATCCAAAAGCGAAAGTGAGCGTTAAACTGGTTTCTGAAATTGGTATAGGTACTATTGCTGCTGGAGTAAGCAAAGCGAATGCAGATGTAATTCAAATATCAGGACATGACGGAGGTACAGGTGCTTCACCTCTAAGTTCGATTAAACATGCTGGTTTACCTTGGGAACTAGGTGTCGCTGAGGTTCACAAGTCTCTACTGGAGAACAAATTACGTGAAAGAGTAATTTTGAGAACTGATGGAGGTCTTAAAACAGGTTGGGATGTGGTTATTGCAGCTTTACTAGGTGCTGAGGAATACGGTTTCGGTTCTGTTGCTATGATTGCTGAAGGATGCATAATGGCTCGGGTTTGTCATACAAACAAGTGTCCTGTTGGAGTTGCTACACAAAAAGAAGAATTAAGAAAAAGATTTAAAGGTATTCCAGAAAATGTTGTGAATTTTTTCTTGTATATTGCTGAAGAAGTAAGACAGATAATGAGCAGTATCGGTGTTTCTAATATGGAAGAACTGATTGGTAATCAAGAATTTCTTTCTGCAAGAAATATCGATCTTCCAAAAACTTCTAATATTGATCTTTCTTCTTTAGTAAATAATGAACATTCCACCACTGATAGATCATGGTTAAAACATTCAAAAAATGCTCATGGTAATGGTTCTGTATTAGAAGACGAGTTTTTATCTGATCCTGAGTTTATAGATTCAATTAAAAATCACGATATATTAACCAAAAAAATTGAGATACAAAATACAGATAGAAGTGTTTGTGCGAAAATATCAGGGGAGATCGCAGAACTTCATGGCAACACTGGTTTCAATGGCGAACTCAACTTAAATTTCAAAGGATATGCAGGACAAAGCTTTGGTGCCTTTTTATTGAAGGGAATGAATATTCAATTAATCGGAGAAGCTAATGATTATGTTTGTAAAGGAATGAATGGAGGAATACTCACAATAATTCCACCAAAAATTGATGAAATCTCTTCTGAACAAGTTATTTTAGGAAACACCTGTCTTTATGGAGCAACAGGTGGGAAATTATTTGCATTAGGAAAATCGGGCGAAAGATTTGCAGTAAGAAATAGTGGTGCTACAGCAGTAACAGAAGGAGCAGGTGATCATTGTTGTGAATACATGACTGGAGGGAAAGTAGTTATTCTAGGTTCCACAGGAAGGAATATTGGTGCGGGTATGACTGGTGGAATAGCTTTTATAATCGATGAGAATAATGATTTGAGTGAAAAAGTTAATAGAGAAATAGTTAGCATTCATCAAATAACTACATCTAAGCAGGAAGATATCTTATTAGAAATTATTAGAGAATATCGAGCAAAAACAAATAGCTTAAAGGCCGCCAAAATAATTGAAAATTGGTCTTATTACAAGAGTACTTTCAAATTAATAGTTCCCCCAAGCGAAGAGGAGATGCTTGGTATAAAAAAAATGTAAATGCCTTTCTTTGTAAAAACTGAAATTATAAAAAAAGAATACTTAATTAATCATGATTTAAAACAAAAAATTATTAACGAACATGTTGATTGGATAAAAAAATTAAAAAAAGAGGGGATTAATATAAAAAGTGGTTTTTTAGTAGATGAGTTAAAGAAGCCAGGTGACGGAGGATTACTCATTCTTGAGATGAATTCTTATAAAAGTGCACTAAAAATAATTAAGAATGATCCAATGATTAAAAATGATCTAGTTGAATGGAAATTAAATGAGTGGGTAGATTCAAAATAAATGAAAGACTATCTTGGATACTTTTTCATAAGTTTTTGAATTTCTTCAGCATGGTAACTGCTACGAGTTAAAGGAGAACTGACTACTTGCATAAAGTCTAAATCTTTTTCCCCGAAAACTTTATAATAATTAAATTTTGAGGGACTCACAAATCTTTGAACAGGTAAATGATTAGGGCCAGGAGATAAGTATTGGCCAATAGTAACAATATCAACGAAATTACTTTTTAAATCCTTAAGAAGACTTAAGACCTCCTCATCTTTTTCTCCTAAACCAAGCATAAAGCCTGACTTTGTGTAAACATTGGGAGAATATTCTCTGGTCCTTTTAAGCAACTCAAGAGTTCTCTCATATTTACCTTGAGGTCTTACTTTTTTATACAGCGAAGACACAGTCTCAATATTGTGGTTTAAAACGTTTGGATTTGAATCAAGAACTTTTTCTAGCGCTCTCCAATTACCACAAAGATCAGGTATTAAAAGCTCAATAGTAGTTTCAGGAGATTTTTTTCTTACTTGATAAACACATTCAAAAAATTGAGATGCGCCACCATCGTCAAGATCGTCTCTATTAACCGATGTGATTACAACATGTTTAAGCTTCATTCTATAAACTGCTTCGGCTAAACGATATGGTTCTGTTGGATCTAATTCTCTTCTGGATCTATCAAAATCAATGTCGCAATATGGACATGCCCTAGTACAGCCAGGACCCATTATGAGAAAAGTGGCAGTTCCACTTGCAAAACATTCACCAATATTTGGACAACTTGCCTCTTGACATACAGTATTGAGACTTAGATCATTTAACAAATTTGCAGTATTACCGATTCTCTCAACTTGCGGAGCTTTTACTCTTAACCAATCAGGTTTTGAAATTAAACTATTGGAATTATTAGTCAAATTAATTTTTTCTTGCCTGTATTCTTATTTTACTAAAAACATTTTGAATTAACTATTAATAATTTCAAAAATGAAGGCTAATCAATAGAGGTCAAATAAATAAATGAATTTAATTAATCCGTCGACAATTTGAAAGACTCTTATTCAAATTAATAGTTAGACTATATTTGCGTTTCATCAACTAAAACAAGAACAGTATATAGAACGTTATTTTTAGTACAGTAATCAGTACT
>CABYJE010000025.1 GCA_902519235.1 uncultured Prochlorococcus sp. | reverse complement strand
CGCGGTAATACGGGAGTGGCAAGCGTTATCCGGAATTATTGGGCGTAAAGCGTCCGCAGGCGGCTTTTCAAGTCTGCTGTTAAAGCGTGGAGCTTAACTCCATCATGGCAGTGGAAACTGAAAGGCTTGAGTATGGTAGGGGCAGAGGGAATTCCCGGTGTAGCGGTGAAATGCGTAGATATCGGGAAGAACACCAGTGGCGAAGGCGCTCTGCTGGGCCATTACTGACGCTCATGGACGAAAGCCAGGGGAGCGAAAGGGATTAGATACCCCTGTAGTCCTGGCCGTAAACGATGAACACTAGGTGTCGGGGGAATCGACCCCTTCGGTGTCGTAGCTAACGCGTTAAGTGTTCCGCCTGGGGAGTACGCACGCAAGTGTGAAACTCAAAGGAATTGACGGGGGCCCGCACAAGCGGTGGAGTATGTGGTTTAATTCGATGCAACGCGAAGAACCTTACCAGGGTTTGACATCCTGCGAACCTCTTAGAAATTTGAGGGTGCCTTCGGGAATGCAGTGACAGGTGGTGCATGGCTGTCGTCAGCTCGTGTCGTGAGATGTTGGGTTAAGTCCCGCAACGAGCGCAACCCACGTTTTTAGTTGCCAGCATTTAGTTGGGCACTCTAGAAAGACCGCCGGTGATAAACCGGAGGAAGGTGTGGATGACGTCAAGTCATCATGCCCCTTACACCCTGGGCTACACACGTACTACAATGCTACGGACAAAGGGCAGCAAACTCGCGAGAGCTAGCAAATCCCATAAACCGTGGCTCAGTTCAGATCGTAGGCTGCAACTCGCCTACGTGAAGTAGGAATCGCTAGTAATCGCAGGTCAGCATACTGCGGTGAATACGTTCCCGGGCCTTGTACACACCGCCCGTCACACCATGGAAGTTGGCCATGCCCGAAGTCGTTACTCCAACCCTTGTGGAGGAGGACGCCGAAGGTGGGGCTAATGACTGGGGTGAAGTCGTAACAAGGTAGCCGTACCGGAAGGTGCGGCTGGATCACCTCCTAACAGGGAGACAACAAAATGTTTAATATTATTATTTTGTCACCTTAGGTCGATCGGTATCTCACATTCCTGATTTATTGGGAATTTCATTTCCTAAGTTTTTCTAGGTCACACCCATTATTTTCCTGGGCCATTAGCTCAGGTGGTTAGAGCGCACCCCTGATAAGGGTGAGGTCCCTGGTTCAAGTCCAGGATGGCCCATATCTCTATGTTGGGGGTATAGCTCAGTTGGTAGAGCGCCTGCTTTGCAAGCAGGATGTCAGCGGTTCGAGTCCGCTTACCTCCACTGATTACCACCTCTTCCATAACCGGTAGAAAGGAAATGTATTGAGTTGTGATCAAATTCTGAAAGAATCTAGCTTCCTAATGAAATCATTAAGATGCTGGACTCATTGAATTAATTTCATTGTTTTCAGAGAACCTTGACAACTGCATAGATTATTTTTAAAGACAATAAGCATCTTTAATGATGCAGATTTATTATTTGTGCGAATGCATTAATAACAATTCTATTAAGCTGATGCTTCAAATTTGAAGTTATTGGTCAAGCTACAAAGGGCTCACGGAGGATACCTAGGCACACAGAGGCGATGAAGGACGTGGTTACCTGCGATAAGTCTCGGGGAGTTGGAAGCACACTTTGATCCGGGAATTTCCGAATGGGGCAACCCCATGTACGGCCAACTGAATATATAGGTTGGTGCGAGCTAACCCAGCGAACTGAAACATCTTAGTAGCTGGAGGAAGAGAAAGTAAATAACGACTCCCTCAGTAGCGGCGAGCGAACGGGGAACAGCCCAAACCGATAGTCTTGACTATCGGGGTTGTGGGACAGCAATATGGATCAACAAGTCTAGAAGAAACGTTTGAATGGCGTGCCACAGAGGGTGAAAGCCCCGTAATCGAAAGATAAGTTGACCTAGCTGTATCCCGAGTAGCACGGAGCACGTGGAATTCCGTGTGAATCTGCGAGGACCACCTCGTAAGGCTAAGTACTACTGTGTGACCGATAGTGAAACAGTACCGCGAGGGAAAGGTGAAAAGAACCCCGGGAGGGGAGTGAAATAGAACATGAAACCGTGAGCTTACAAGCAATGGGAGCCCGACTAATCGGGTGACCGTGTGCCTGTTGAAGAATGAGCCGGCGACTTATAGGCACTGGCGGGTTAAACCGGAAATGGTGGAGCCACAGCGAAAGCGAGTCTGAATAGGGCGTTTGTCAGTGTTTATAGACCCGAACCCTGGTGATCTAACCATGGCCAGGATGAAGCTTGGGTGATACCAAGTGGAGGTCCGAACCGACTGAAGTTGAAAATTCAGCGGATGAGCTGTGGTTAGGGGTGAAATGCCAATCGAACCAGGAGCTAGCTGGTTCTCCCCGAAATACGTTGAGGCGTAGCGTCTAGTGCTCCAGCAGGGGGGTAAAGCAACCATTTCGGTGCGGGCTGCGAAAGCGGTACCAAATCGATATGAACTCTGAATACCCTGTGTGTAACTAGGCAGTCAGACTGTGGGGGATAAGCTCCATAGTCAAGAGGGAAACAGCCCAGACCGCCAGCTAAGGTCCCAAAATTAACGCTAAGTGATAAAGGAGGTGGGATTGCCCAGACAACCAGGAGGTTTGCCTAGAAGCAGCCATCCTCAAAGGAGTGCGTAATAGCTCACTGGTCGAGCGATCCTGCGCCGAAAATGAACGGGGCTAAGCGTTATACCGAAGCTGCGGATAAATTTATTTATGGTAGGGGAGCGTTCTATGTAGGGTGAAGCGTTAGCGTAAGCGGACGTGGACAGCATAGAAGTGAGAATGTCGGCTTGAGTAGCGAAAACATGGGTGAGAATCCCATGCCCCGAAACCCTAAGGGTTCCTCCGGCAGGCTCGTCCGCGGAGGGTTAGTCTGGACCTAAGGCGAGGCCGAAAGGCGTAGTCGATGGATAACAGGTCAATATTCCTGTACCAGATGTGTTTTGAGAAGGGGGACGGAGAAGGCTAACCAGGCCAGATGTTGGTTACTGGTTCAAGCGTTCGAGGCTTTGAGAGATGGAGAAAACATCTTGAGCTAAGGCGTGAGTACGAGCTGCTACGGCAGCGAAGTTGGTGATGTCATGCTTCCAAGAAAAGCCCTATACTCGTTAAGACACAAATGCCAGTACCCGAAACCGACACAGGTGGGGTGGTAGAGAATACCGAGGGGCGCGAGATAACTCTCTCTAAGGAACTCGGCAAAATGGCCCCGTAACTTCGGGAGAAGGGGTGCCAGCGAGAGCTGGTCGCAGTGAAGAGGCGCAAGCGACTGTTTACCAAAAACACAGGTCTCCGCTAAGTCGCAAGACGATGTATGGGGGCTGACACCTGCCCAGTGCCGGAAGGTTAAGGAAGCTGGTTAGCTTTTAGTGAAGCTGGCGACTGAAGCCCCGGTGAACGGCGGCCGTAACTATAACGGTCCTAAGGTAGCGAAATTCCTTGTCGGGTAAGTTCCGACCCGCACGAAAGGTGTAACGATTTGCGCGCTGTCTCGGAGAGAGGCTCGGCGAAATAGAATTGTCTGTGAAGATGCGGACTACATACACCCGGACAGAAAGACCCTATGAAGCTTTACTGTAGTTTGATATTGTGCTCGGGCTCTGAATGCGCAGAATAGGTGGGAGACATTGAAATAGTGCTTGTGGGTACTATTGAGTCATCGGTGAGATACCACTCTTTTAGAGCTAGGGTTCTAACGCTTACCCGTTATCCGGGAAGCGGACAGTATCTGATGGGCAGTTTGACTGGGGCGGTCGCCTCCTAAAAGGTAACGGAGGCGCACAAAGGTTCCCTCAGGCTGGTTGGAAATCAGTCGTTGAGTGCAAAAGCAGAAGGGAGCTTGACTGTGAGACCTACAAGTCGAACAGGGACGAAAGTCGGTTTTAGTGATCCGACGGTTCTGCGTGGAAGGGCCGTCGCTCAACGGATAAAAGTTACTCTAGGGATAACAGGCTGATCTCCCCCAAGAGTTCACATCGACGGGGAGGTTTGGCACCTCGATGTCGGCTCATCGCAACCTGGGGCTGAAGTCGGTCCCAAGGGTTGGGCTGTTCGCCCATTAAAGCGGTACGCGAGCTGGGTTCAGAACGTCGTGAGACAGTTCGGTCCATATCCGGTGTATGCGCAGGAATATTGAGAGGATTTCTCCCTAGTACGAGAGGACCGGGAGGAACGCACCTCTGGTGTGCCAGTTATCGTGCCAACGGTAAACGCTGGGTAGCCATGTGCGGAGTGGATAACCGCTGAAAGCATCTAAGTGGGAAGCCCACCTCAAGATGAGTATTGCCATGGCTTAAGCCAGTAAGGTCACGGGAAGAACACCCGTTGATAGGCTCTACGTGGAAGCTTGGTAACAAGTGCAGCGGAGGAGTACTAATAGACCGAGGGCTTGACCAAATAAACTTAATTTATTGTTTTTAATATATGATTTTCTATGCAGTTCTCAAGGTTCACCCTATCCTGGTGTTCATGGCGATGTGGAACCACTCCGATCCATCTCGAACTCGGTTGTGAAACGCATCAGCGGCGAAAATATTTAGGGGGTAGCCCCTTGAGAAAATAGCTCAATGCCAGGTAAAATATTTTAAAGGGTTTACTCTTGTTGAGTAAGCCCTTTTTTATTTTTGGCATTTAGGACACCAATGGGTACTTCTTCCAGTAATTTTTTGTCTTTCAATTAAATTTCCACATTTACGACATTCTTTTCCAGTCCTCCTATAAACATTTGTCTGTAAACCAAAATTCCCATTCTCTCCTTCCAAGTCCCTAAAATCGCTAAATGTCGTACCCCCAGAACCAATACTTTTTTTTAATACAGTTACAATTGATTCTTTAAGCTTAATTAATTCATTATTCTTTATTGTTCGAGCTTCTCTAAAAGGTGAGATACCAGCAGAGTATAAACTTTCATCAGCATAAATATTACCTATACCTGCCACTATTGTTTGATCTAATAAGATAGCTTTTATAGATTTTGTTCTTTTTGAAATAACTTTCTTAAGATAATTTGCATCAAAGTCTTTAGAAAATGGTTCTGGCCCTAATGAACCTAATCCTTTAATTATTTTGTTAAGCGATAGGCCTTTATTAATCCACCACATTTGCCCAAAACTTCTTACGTCAACGTACCTAAGCTCATTATTATTTTTATCGAAAAATCTAATCCTTGTATGTTTACAAGGATGAGTTGATTTTTCAATAAATTTGAAATATCCTGTCATTCTCAAATGAATTACAAGAAATCCGTTGTTTTGTGAATTTTCTAGAGAAAGTTGAGTATTCTCATTTTGAACTTCTTTTAATTCAGCTATTAAATATTTTCCTCTTCTATCCCATTTATAAATAAGTGAGTTAAGAAGTCCTTTAATGAATTCGTCTTTGTTTGATGGGAATGCAACAGTTGAATCCCTACAGACTTCTACTTTTTTAATAATAAAGTTATTAAGTTTTTGCTCTAAACCTCTGCGAACAGTTTCTACTTCAGGTAATTCAGGCAATTATTTAGGCTTTCTCTAATTCACTTTCAGCGAAATTATTTGTGTTTGCTCCACCATCAGTTCCGCTTATCCCAGCGTAATTTACTTTATCGAATCTAACTACACAGTTATATTTAATACCTGAGGTATCAACTGAAGCAACTTTACCTATTTCATTATACCAATATGATTCTGGTCTTTTTACTCTTACGAGATCTCCTCTTGAAATTGCCATTACTATTAATTTAACTTTTTGTAGAATAACTCATCATTAATATTCTTAGACAAATTATTCACACATATTAATTAAAAGTTTTAACAAAAATCATTTATTAAATTATTTTCGAATTCTTCTTTAGCGGGCTTACTTCCCATCCATTTCCTACCAGGTATTCTTACATCTAATTCATTTTTATCACAGTTGATTAAAAGAATAAGTTTTTTATTTTCTTGATTTAGTACGTTTAAAACTTTTCTACCTTTAATATTTTTATATGATTTACTTTGAATAATTAAAGGACCATAAATTTTTTTATCTAACTCAAGTAAGTCATTATTTTTTTTATTTTCAGTTGTTTCATAATTTTCGGAATTAATTGTGTTCTTTTTTCTTATTATGAGCTTTTGACCAACTTTTATTGAATC
>CABYJE010000024.1 GCA_902519235.1 uncultured Prochlorococcus sp. | reverse complement strand
ATTATTTGGAAAATGATTAAGTTGATAAGGATCCCATATACCTGAAACTTGTAAATGCAAGTTTTGAGAATTTCTATTTTTTGGATAAACGACCCAGTAATAACTTTTTTTCAAATCAATATGTTTTTTTAAAAGAGATAAAGCTTTTCCCAGTATTACTGTTTCAATTTTTACACCCTTATCGTCAGTTAAAAAACCTCTATTTAACTGCTCGCTATCATTAGGAACAAATTTTCCGTTAACAATGCCAATAGCTCTGTACTGTAACTGATGAGTAACTTTTGGAATAGGATTTTTCAACATATTAAGAATTTAAAATGACAATTTATTGTATTAAATCTCTTGTTGTTCATCCATACTATTAAATGATTTTAAGGCATCGTCGATGGCATCAGAGGGGTTAGTAGCGTCATTCATACTATTATATCTCCTAATCATTTCAACAATTTCAAAAGGATTAGTAGGAATTGCTGAACTATCCTCTTCAATTTTTGTTGAACTATCGATTTGCAATTGTTCTGGTAAATATTCAGCATTAAGTAAATCACCTTTAAAGGAGATTAAGGAAATAAAAAAAATAACTAAAGAAATTGGGTTAGAAAAGTTTTTAGGAAAATAAATTTTCATTTTATTTAATTTCAAAATTCTATAATGTCAAAAATTTCTGCTAATTTTATTTTACATAATTTAGTAGAAATTTGTTAATAGCAACTTGGAATGTTAACTCTATAAGAACAAGACTTTCACAAATAATAGATTGGATTAATCAAGTCAACCCAGATATACTATGTTTGCAGGAAACAAAAGTAATCGACGATAGTTTCCCAATCGAACCTTTTAAAAAATTAGGATATTCAATAGAGGTTTACGGACAAAAGTCATACAACGGGGTTGCGATTATTTCTAAAATTAAAGCCAAAAATGTTAAAAAAGGATTCTTAGATTTTAGAAATTCTGATCAAAATATCGGAATTTTCTTAAATCAAAAAAGATTGATTTCAGCTGATATTAATGGCATTAAGATAATTAATGTCTACGTGCCTAATGGATCTTCGCTAGGATCCGATAAGTTCGAATATAAAATAAATTGGTTAAATTGTTTAGCTTCTTTTTTGGATGAGCAAGAAAAAGAAACTGAATTAATTTGTCTTATGGGTGATTTTAATATTGCCCCAACTTACTTGGATATTCATGATCCAAAGAAATATGAGGGAGGAATAATGGCATCTGATATTGAGAGATCAACACTAAATAATGTTTTGAAGGAAAGATTAATAGATTCTTTTAGGATTTTTGAAAAAAATACTGGCCATTGGAGTTGGTGGGATTACCGTAATAATGCGTATGAATTAAATAAAGGTTGGAGAATTGACCACATATACGTAAGCAAAGAACTGTCATCAAAACTTAAAAGTTGTGTCATAGACAGCTCACCTAGAGAGAATTTACGTCCAAGTGATCATGTCCCAGTAATGATAGATATTAACTTGAATGACACAAATTTAGATTTTTTTGAGGATGAGGATAATTTTTTCGAAATATAAATAAAATAAATTGAATTTTTTTAATGCCTGAAAACCCCTATAAATAAAGAATTATCTAGGATGATATTGTTATCTATCATGATTTGCTAAAAATAATAATTTTACAATCCAAACTATCGCAATAAATTTATCATAATGTAGAATTTCAATCTGATTGACAAAATTCTTACTTATTTCTAATTTAAATCATGACAATATTTTTCTCAAAACATCATTTAGCTAAATCGTGACTGACATATTAAATAGCACCAAATCAGAAGAAATCTTTTCTGCTGCCCAGGAATTAATGCCTGGAGGAGTTAGCTCTCCAGTAAGGGCCTTTAAATCTGTCGGGGGTCAGCCCATCGTTTTTGACAGAGTCAAAGGCCCTTTTGCTTGGGATATTGACGGTAATAGGTATATTGACTATATAGGAAGTTGGGGACCGGCTATATGTGGACATGCCCACCCTGAAGTTACAACAGCACTGCAGGAAGCAATTGAGAAAGGTACCAGCTTTGGTGCTCCATGCGTTTTAGAGAACAAACTTGCCGAAATGGTAATAGATGCAGTCCCATCTGTTGAAATGGTTAGATTTGTTAATAGTGGAACTGAAGCCTGTATGGCTGTTTTGAGGCTTATGAGAGCATTTACAGGAAGAGATAAAGTTATTAAATTTGATGGTTGCTATCATGGCCATGCAGATATGTTTTTAGTAAAAGCAGGATCAGGTGTAGCTACTTTAGGCTTACCTGATTCTCCAGGGGTGCCAAGAACAACAACTGCCAACACACTTACTGCTCCTTACAATGATCTTGAAGCAGTAAAAAAATTATTTTCTGAAAATCCTGATGCTATTTCGGGCGTTATTCTTGAACCTATAGTTGGAAATGCAGGGTTTATCACTCCAGAACCTGGATTCTTGGAAGGTTTAAGAGAATTAACCACTGAGAATGGATCCTTATTAGTTTTTGATGAAGTAATGACTGGATTCAGAATAAGCTATGGAGGAGCTCAAGAAAAATTTGGGGTTACTCCTGATTTAACCACTCTTGGGAAAGTAATTGGTGGAGGGCTACCCGTTGGAGCTTATGGAGGCAAGAAAGAAATAATGTCAATGGTAGCTCCTTCCGGACCGGTTTACCAGGCAGGTACTCTGAGCGGAAACCCACTCGCAATGACTGCAGGAATAAAAACTCTAGAACTTCTCAAACAAGAAGGTACTTACGAAAAGCTAGATTTAACAACTTCTAGATTAATTGAGGGGATAATTCAGTCTGCAGAAAATAATGGTATCGCTATTAACGGTGGAAGCGTAAGCGCTATGTTTGGATTTTTCCTATGTGATGGTCCAGTTAGGAACTTTGATGAGGCAAAAACAAATAATGCTGAACTTTTTGGTAAGTTGCATAGAGAGATGCTGCAACGAGGAATTTACTTAGCGCCAAGTCCTTTTGAAGCCGGATTCACATCATTAGCTCATAGCGAAGAAGAAATTGATAAAACTATTGAGGCTTTTGATCAATCTTTTAATGCAATAAAAAAATAATTATTTTTCTTAAAAGATATAAGTAGATAATTAATTTCTGAAAAAAACTTATTTAAAAAATTATCTTCTACCACCTACAATTACTGGTGGACTTCCTCCTTCTGAGCCTGGAAGACCTGGAACTACTTGTGTACTACCATCCCATTTATCAAGAAATAATTTGAAAAGAACTTGATCGTCAAGACTTCTATTTAATGTCTCATATCTAAGTGCTTCTTGTTCAGCAATTTCTACTTCTGTCTTTGCTCTTAATAATTGCTGACCAGCTATTTGCTTTTGTTCAATAGCAGCTCTATATTCTTCAGCAATCTCTAGTCCAGTAAGATCTAAACTTTTAACATCTACATAGTCAAATGAATTTAGTTCTTGAGCGACTGTATCACCAACTTTTTCAGAAATTACTGCAAATTCAGTAGCTATTGTTTCTAGCTCATATTGAGAAAAGACTGATTTTAGGGCTTTTAGTAAAGATGGTTGAACAATTTTTTGATAGACATCACTATTTCTACTTGCAATTGTTGCAAAAATCCTTCCTGCTTCGTTAGGTTTCACTGAATACTTAACAGTAGCTGTAGCCCTGATAACCTGAAGATCTTTAGTTAAAGTTTCAAATTTTTCTGGTTGAACCTGAGTCTTAATATCAAATGGATATACAGACTGAATAAATGGTAGTTTTAAGTTTAAACCAGCTCTCCTAGAGGGTCCACTTACTTTCCCTAATGTTGTAACTACAGCAACTTGCCCAGATGGGACAACAAAGAGAGATTGGGTGAGCAAAAGGAAGCCTGTAAAAGACAATACAATTAATAACGTTGCCGTCCCACCAGGACCTGTAGGCGTTACATTTTTAAAAGATGTTGACATTAAATTTTTTCTTTTAATTCATCATATTTAAATAGACTAATTAGTGCATTAATAAGATATTTAATTAAAATATTTTTTTAATAATTGTAAAAAATTTTAGAGATTATTTTCTAGATATTTGATTTCAATTCTTGCAAAAGTTCTAAATACAGATCCTCATCTATCTCCCTAATATCATATTCAGAAGGTAAGACACCATGCTTATGCTCATGCACTGCCATCCAACAAAATTTCTCAATATCTTCTTTTGAAAAACGGGGGTATTTCTTTACTTTCTTACTCAATAATTTAATAAGAAATTCTCTTTGGTCTACCATTTTTTTTAAATCTTTTAATGATTTTATCTAAAGTTATTAGCTTTTAGAGGAATATTTAAAGACTCTTCCAACTCACTAACGAGTTTAATTGCTAATTGAAGATCATTTTTGCTCTTGCTAGAAACTCTGAGTGTCTCTCCATTGATGCTGACATTAATTTTTTTTATTTGATCTCTAATATTTTTACTAATTTTTTTTGCTATTTCTTGTTTAATGCCTTGTTTTAATAAAATTGTCTGTTTAATTCTATTACCACTAACCATTTCAATGTCACCAAAGTCAAAAATTCTTAAAGATAACTTTCTTTTTATTGCCTTTTGTCTAATTATGTCATTTACTGCATTTAAGGTTAGTTCGCTATTAGTGTTTATAAAAATGTTTTCTTTATCTAAATCAACTGAAGTATCTGTACCCTTAAGATCGTAACGCTGAGAAATTTCTCTTTTTACTTGATCCAAAGTGTTAACTAATTCCTGTGTATCAAAATCAGAAACTACATCAAAGGAAAAACTTTCTGCCATCGTAAATTATAAACGCTATGTATTTTTAGCATAAATCATTTTTAAATAAGGGAGATTGGATTAATTTAATCAAAAAATAACAAACTAACCATTTTCCCCATTTCTTCCGCGCATCTACAACTATTTAATAAAGTTTCACTATCGTGAAAAGCAAAGCATATTAATTGATCACACCTAGAAATAATTTCTTGATTACAAAGACTGCTTGCAAGAGGCAAAGGTAATTCATCATTTTCACTCTTTTCCACCAGATGCATAACCCTTTCAAGTTGATCCTTTATTTCCGGTATTTGTCTATCAAGACTTTGTGGCAATAAAACAGTCAATAATGATGGATTAATATCTAAAACAGCCCGAATAACTGCTGCATTTACACCTTGAGATCCAGAAGTAAGGATATTATGTCCCTCCTCTGCCAATGACCTTGCTATCAACTCAATTAAGTGGATATCTACAACAGGAACGTGTCTAGTACCTAAAAAAGCAATCCTCCTTTTCCCATTATCTTGGAGTTTTGCGAGTTCTTGAGCTAAGGCATCAACACCTTGGGTTGCTGGTAGATCTAAAGAGCGACTCAAAATAATATGGTTCCTATATTTGAAATTAGCATTTATCTGAAAAATTGCAGGGAAAATCTATTTTTTCCAGAATTCTTTTTAGATTTACATGCTCTTGAACTAATTGAATAGCATAAGAAGCTTTTATTGTTTCATGAATTCTGACATGGCCAAAAGCTTGTTCAATAATTTCTACAGAGGCAAGAGTATCTAATTCCACTTTTAGAATTGGCACCTCCAATTCCTCTGCTCTATGAATCAATTGTGACAAAGGATCACCTAAACCAGTTAAAATTAGACATTGTGTAGAAGCCTCTAAAGCCGCAAGTTGGATATCAGTTCTATCAGCTCCTGTAACTACAGCCATATTTCGCCTTCTTCTGAAAAATTCCATAGCAGAATTAACCCCCATAGCACCAATACTTAATGTTTCAACAAGTAGTTGGTCCTTTTCAGGGCAACAAATTACTTCAGCATCTAGTCTTCTTACAAGCTCGCCTACGGTTACACTTCTTAGAAGAGGAGATTTAGGCATCACGCCAAAAACTTCAATATTCAGATCATTAAGAGAAGGTATTATTTCATTTTTAACTTTTTCGACCTGCTGAGGCAAAACACCATTTAATACAACTCCAGCCAAGTGCTCTCCTAATTGTTTTTTTGCATCGAGTAATGCATCCACGCTTTTACAATCTTCCCATAAATTCACAATTAAAACTTTTGCATTTAAACTCTCAGCCAGTTGCGGGAGACTTAAACCATAAATCATGCCTTCATGAAGACTGCCAGCTGCCTCCAAAATATTCAGACCTTTAAAATCATCATTAACCAATCCCTCAATTTGATTAAAACCTCTTCCAGGAAGTAAATCTTTATTGAAGATCCTTTTTTCAGCTGAAATATTATCTAATAATCCTACTGATGAAATTAAATTCTCCTCCTGGATATTTAACGTAGAGCCTATAAACTTAACATCATCATCTATTAATCCTTCATAGGACATTGAAGGTAGATTAGTAAGTTCTATACATGTTGCCAGAGGTTTCCCAATACGAACTTTTTTTCCCTCATGTAATAGTCTTTTTGCTATCCCAAGAACCATTGCAGACTTACCACTAAATGGCTCACATGAACCAATTAATAATATATCGCTCATAATTTAGTAAAGTTATTCATCAATAGGTTTAAGATAATGTTTTTTTCATAACTAAACAAATATTTATTTATGAGTTTTAATCAAATAAATAAATAAATAAAATTTTTTGGTAAATTTATTTTTATTCTTTGGTATCTCATCTAAATCTAGCAAAATGATAAATTCAACCAAAAGCGAAAAAACTATCGGGATTACAGGGGCTTCTGGCGAGCTAGGAAAAGAATTAACGAAATTGTTTCGTCAAAAAGGATACAAAGTGATTGGATTTACTCATAGTAAGACTGATTATGAAAAAAA
>CABYJE010000023.1 GCA_902519235.1 uncultured Prochlorococcus sp. | reverse complement strand
CCCTGGGATTGGACATAATTTGCAAGAACACTCTGTAGTTCTACTTAGGGGTGGAAGAGTTAAGGATTTGCCAGGAGTTAGATATCATATAATAAGAGGAACTTTAGATACGGCTGGAGTCAAAGATAGACGTCAATCCAGATCTAAGTATGGAGCAAAAGCTCCAAAAGATTAATTTTAAACATCATTTTTTAAAAACATGTCACGTCGTAATGCAGCAGTAAAAAGACCAGTTCTTCCAGATCCTCAATTTAATAGTCGTCTTGCTTCAATGATGATTGCTCGATTGATGAAACATGGTAAAAAATCTACAGCTCAAAGAATATTGTCTGATGCTTTTTCTCTAATAAGCGAAAGGACAGGTAGTAATGCAGTCGAATTATTTGAAACAGCTGTAAAAAATGCTACTCCTCTCGTTGAGGTACGAGCTAGAAGAGTTGGTGGTGCAACTTATCAAGTACCTATGGAAGTCCGTCAAGAGAGGGGTACAGCTATGGCATTAAGGTGGCTAGTTACATTCTCACGTGCAAGAAATGGCAAAAGTATGTCCCAAAAACTTGCTGGAGAGTTGATGGATGCAGCAAATGAAACTGGTAGTGCAGTTAAAAAAAGAGAAGATACTCATAAAATGGCTGAAGCTAATAAAGCTTTTGCGCACTACAGATATTAATTTCATCAAAAAGGTACTTAAGTAGTTTATTATTATTAAAGTTTACTTTTAGGGTGAACTATACTTATCAAAAATTAATTTATTTGGAGCTTTAAAATTGGCACGCGACTTTCCCCTAGAACGAGTAAGGAATATAGGTATAGCCGCTCATATTGATGCAGGGAAGACTACAACTACCGAAAGAATTTTGTTTTATTCAGGTGTTGTTCACAAGATAGGTGAAGTCCATGATGGTGCTGCCGTAACAGATTGGATGGCTCAAGAACGAGAAAGAGGAATAACTATTACTGCTGCTGCAATATCGACTAGCTGGCAAGATCACAGAATTAATATTATCGATACTCCTGGACACGTTGACTTTACAATTGAAGTGGAAAGATCAATGCGAGTCTTGGACGGAGTTATAGCTGTGTTTTGTGCAGTTGGTGGAGTTCAGCCTCAATCTGAAACAGTTTGGCGCCAAGCAGACAGATACTCTGTACCAAGAATGGTTTTTGTTAATAAAATGGATAGAACTGGTGCAGATTTCTTGAAAGTTAACAAACAAATTAAAGATCGACTAAAGGCAAATGCACTTCCAATTCAATTACCTATTGGAGCTGAAGGTGATCTTACAGGCATTATTGATTTAGTTGCCAACAAAGCATATCTTTACAAAAATGACTTAGGTACTGATATTGAAGAAGCACCAATTCCACCTGAAATGGAAGAAGAGGCTACTGAGTGGAGATTAAAGTTAATGGAGAGCGTCGCAGAAAATGATGAAGAGCTAATTGAAATTTTCCTTGAAACAGGTGAATTATCCACAGAACAATTGAAAAAAGGTATTAGGGAAGGTGTTTTAAAACATGGTTTAGTTCCTGTGCTCTGTGGTTCTGCTTTTAAGAATAAAGGGGTCCAACTTGTTTTAGATGCTGTCGTTGATTATTTGCCAGCTCCAGTTGATGTGAAACCAATTCAAGGTGTTTTACCAAGTGGAAAAGAAGATGTTAGGCCTTCAGATGATAATGCTCCTTTCAGTGCACTAGCATTTAAAGTGATGTCAGATCCCTATGGGAAATTAACTTTTGTAAGGATGTATTCAGGAGTTCTTTCGAAGGGAAGTTACGTTATGAATTCTACTAAAGATGCTAAAGAAAGAATTTCTAGATTAGTAATTTTAAAAGCTGATGAAAGAGAAGAGGTTGATGAATTGAGGGCTGGAGATTTAGGAGCTGTTTTAGGGCTTAAGAATACAACAACTGGTGATACATTATGTAACACAGAAGATCCAATAGTTTTGGAGACATTATTTATCCCTGAACCAGTTATCTCAGTGGCAGTTGAACCAAAAACTAAAGGTGATATGGAAAAATTATCTAAAGCTTTAACTGCTTTGTCTGAAGAAGATCCTACCTTTAGGGTAAGTACAGATCCTGAGACAAATCAAACTGTTATTGCAGGTATGGGCGAGTTGCACTTAGAAATCCTTGTTGACAGAATGTTAAGGGAATTTAAAGTTGAAGCTAATATTGGAGCTCCTCAGGTTTCATATAGAGAGACAATTAGATCTAGTTCTAAAGGTGAAGGTAAATATGCAAGACAGACTGGAGGAAAAGGTCAATATGGTCATGTAATTATTGAAATGGAACCTGCTGAAGTCGGTAAAGGTTTTGAATTTGTAAACAAAATTGTAGGCGGAGCTGTACCAAAAGAGTATATTGGTCCTGCATCTAATGGAATGAAAGAAACCTGTGAATCTGGTGTTCTTGCCGGTTATCCACTCATTGATGTAAAAGTAACACTAGTCGATGGTTCATTCCACGATGTAGACTCATCTGAAATGGCCTTCAAAATTGCAGGTTCCATGGCTTTTAAAGACGGGGTTAAAAAATGCAATCCCGTCCTTTTAGAGCCTATGATGAAAGTTGAGGTCGAAAGTCCTGATGACTTTCTTGGATCTGTAATTGGTGATCTTTCCTCTAGGAGAGGTCAAGTAGAAGGACAATCTGTTGATGATGGATTGTCTAAGGTACAGGCCAAAGTGCCCTTAGCCGAAATGTTCGGTTATGCCACTCAACTCCGATCAATGACTCAAGGTCGGGGTATATTTTCAATGGAGTTCGCAAATTATGAGGAAGTTCCTCGTAATGTTGCTGAAGCTATCATTTCCAAGAATCAGGGCAACTCCTGATCTCTAAACTAAAACACTCTTAAACCCTCGATTCTTTAATTCAAAATGGCTCGCGAGAAGTTCGAAAGGAACAAACCACATGTCAACATAGGTACTATTGGCCATGTTGATCATGGAAAAACAACACTAACTGCTGCTATTACAAATGTATTAGCTAAAAAAGGTCAAGCTCAAGCTCAAGACTATGGAGACATTGACGGTGCTCCTGAAGAAAGAGAGCGTGGCATCACCATTAATACAGCTCACGTTGAATATGAAACTGAAGGCAGACACTATGCTCATGTTGATTGTCCAGGACATGCTGATTATGTGAAAAATATGATCACAGGGGCAGCTCAGATGGATGGAGCTATTCTCGTTTGTGCAGCTACAGACGGTCCTATGGCGCAAACAAAAGAGCATATTCTTTTAGCAAAACAGGTTGGAGTTCCTGCTCTTGTAGTTGCGCTCAATAAGTGCGATATGGTCGATGATGAAGAAATTATTGAACTTGTTGAAATGGAAATCAGAGAGCTACTAGATAGTTATGACTTCCCAGGAGATGATATCCCTATTGTTCAAGTTTCTGGTTTAAAAGCTCTGGAAGGGGATTCAACTTGGGAATCAAAAATTGAAGAATTGATGAAAGCAGTTGACGCTAGCATTCCCGAGCCTGAAAGAGAAGTTGACAAACCATTCTTGATGGCAGTTGAAGACGTTTTCTCAATTACTGGTAGAGGTACTGTTGCTACTGGAAGAATTGAGAGAGGTAAAGTAAAAGTTGGAGAAGAAGTTGAAATAGTTGGAATAAGAGATACAAGAGTAACAACTGTTACTGGAGTTGAAATGTTCCGTAAACTTCTTGACGAAGGTATGGCTGGCGATAATGTTGGTTTGCTTCTACGTGGTGTTCAGAAAGAAGATATTGAGAGAGGTATGGTACTTGTTAAGAAAGGATCTATTACTCCCCATACTCAGTTTGAAGGAGAAGTTTATGTGCTTAAAAAAGAAGAGGGCGGAAGACATACACCTTTCTTCGCAGGATATAGGCCACAATTTTATATCAGAACAACTGATGTGACAGGTCAAATCACAGCATTTACCTCTGATGATGGTTCCAATGTAGAAATGGTTATGCCAGGCGATAGAATTAAGATGACTGGAGAATTAATTTGTCCAGTAGCTATTGAGCAAGGCATGCGATTCGCAATCCGTGAAGGTGGTCGTACTATTGGAGCTGGAGTTGTTTCTAAAATTCTCAAATAATATTTGAATTTTAATAATTCAACCTCAATCGATTAGTATAGACATATGGTTTAGGGTCATTGATTATCAATGCCCCTCCGCCAGAAGTTAATTTAAAATTATGACTGCATCAATTGCACAACAAAAAATAAGAATAAGACTTAAAGCATTTGATAGAAGAATGCTAGATTTATCTTGCGATAAGATTATCCAAACTGCTGATACTACAGCTGCTTCAGCAATAGGTCCAATACCTTTACCTACAAAAAGGAAAATTTATTGTGTTCTGAGGTCACCACATGTTGATAAAGACTCTAGAGAGCATTTTGAAACTAGGACCCATAGAAGAATAATTGATATTTATAGTCCTTCTGCGAAGACTATAGATGCCTTAATGAAACTGGATCTTCCAAGTGGCGTAGATATTGAAGTTAAACTTTAAGTAATCCCGAAAACAACTTAAATTGATTACTATAAATAGAAATTAATGAGGTTTAAATGGGAGAGCTCTCAGTAAGGGAATTACCTTTATTTCCTTTGCCAGAGGTAGTCCTTTTCCCTCAAGAGGTATTGCCTTTACATATTTTCGAATCTAGATACAGAATTATGCTGCAGTCCGTTCTTGAGACAGATTCTATGTTTGGAGTTATAAAGTGGGACACAAACTCAAAAAGTATGTCTAATGTTGGATGCTGTGCCAAAATAATCAAACATCAAATAGCAGAGGATGGAAGAAGTAATATTATCACTCTTGGACAACAGAGATTTCAAGTGTTGGAAATCATCCGTTCAACGCCATTTTATTCAGCCATGGTGACGTGGGTAAGTGATGATAATGTTGAAAATCTTGAAAAATTAGATTCTTTAAAAGATTCAGTAAAAGAAGCACTTAGCGATGTCATTAACCTGACAAGTAAATTGACAAATACTAAGAAAAACCTGCCCGATAAATTACCTAATAATCCTATGGATTTATCTTTTTGGATAGGGGCTCATTTGGGTGGACCTGTTGCTGAAGAACAACAAAGACTTTTAGAGGAAAGAAATACTTACACTCGATTGCAAAGAGAATATGACATGCTTGACCATACAAGAAAACAACTTGCTGCAAGAACAGCTTTGAAAGAAACTTTTCCTGATATAAAAGAAAATTAAATGTTTGAATTACTATCATCTTTTCTTTTACTGATTGTATTCCTTTTAGTGTTATCAATTATTTGGCGCAATAATGCAAGAAAATATATTTCTTCTGGCACAGTGGCATCAGCCTATGATTCTTGGACCCAGGATAAATTACTTGAGAGACTATGGGGAGAGCACATACACTTAGGTTATTATCCTTTAACAGATAAAAATATTGATTTTAGAAAAGCTAAAGTTCAATTTGTTCATGAGTTAGTTAAATGGAGTGGTTTAGATAAATTACCAAAAGGTTCCAGAATACTTGATGTTGGTTGTGGAATAGGAGGAAGTTCTAGGATTCTTGCAAAATATTATGGGTTTAATGTTACTGGAATTACGATTAGTCCTGCTCAAGTCAAAAGAGCAAGGGAACTTACTCCCATTGGAGTCAATTGTAATTTCCAAGTTATGGATGCAATGGATTTAAAATTTGCTGATGGATCATTTGATGGGGTGTGGAGTGTTGAAGCTGGTGCACACATGAATAATAAAACTAAGTTTGCAGATGAAATGCTTAGAACACTGAGACCAGGAGGTTATTTTGCATTGGCTGATTGGAACTCAAGGGATCTTAACCAATACCCTCCATCTTTTTTTGAGAAGTTGGTTCTTAAACAATTGCTAGAACAATGGGTTCACCCAAATTTTATTAGCATTTATGATTTCGGTAATATTCTGAGAACTAATAAAAATAGTTCAGGAAAAGTTATCTCTGAAAATTGGAATTCCTATACAAATCCTTCTTGGTACGACTCCATTCTTGAGGGCATCAGAAGACCTTTCTCAATTTTGTCTCTTGGTCCTCTGGCTATAGTTAAATCTATTAGAGAGATTCCAACAATACTTCTAATGAATTGGGCATTTAGAAAAGGTCTAATGGAGTTCGGAGTTTATAAATGTAGAGGATAAATTATTCTAATTCGACATTTTCAGAAATATAACTTCCAAAATCTACAAAGTTTTTGCATAAGGGTTGTAAATTTCTTTTTAACTCGAGAAAATTTTTAATATTATTTTGATTAGTTATTTCTAAATCAATATAAATTATATATTCGCCTAACTCTCTTTTAGAAGGTCTAGACTCTATTTTACTCATATTAAACCCAAAATCCGCAATATAATTTAAGGCTTTAAGTAAAGCACCAGGTTTATTAGATATTAACGAGAAAGCAAAACTGGAAATATTAGCCGAATTAGAATTTGATTCTTTGCTCAATAAGATAAATCTAGTACAATTCCCTTGGACATCATTAATAGGGAAAGCTAATTCTTTAAGACCTTCAATTTTAATTAGTGATTTTGAACCGATCGCTGCTCTAAATTTACTCCCCTTAACCATATTGACAGCTTCCGATGTTGAATTTGTTGGTAGTGTTATTGAATTTGGAAGATTTTCAGATAACCATTCTGAACATTGGGCTAGTGCTTGAGGATGAGATAACACTTCTGAAATGTTTGAAAGTTCTCCATTACTAATTAATGCATGTTTTATGGGTAAAACAATTGCTTTATTGATAAATATATCAGGATATTTCCAAAGCGCATCTAGAGTGGCTGTGACCCCACCTTCTACAGAATTTTCAATAGGTACTACAGCAGCATCACAATTGTTGTAGGCTATAGATTTAATGACCGAATGTAACCCATTACATGGTACAAATATAGGTGACTGAAAATTGGCAAGCTTTGATAATATATGAGCTGCTTTTTCTGCGTATGTCCCTTGAGGACCTAAATATGCAACTTGTTTGCGCATGATTAATAGTAAGAAAAAAAGAAATCAAATAAGCATTGGAGGGATATAAAGATGCTATTGTCTTTTGATGCTAAACAGAAACTAAAACTTTCAGTAAAACGTAATAAAGAATATCTTTCTAAATATCTTTTGGAAGAAGAAAGAGTTGTTGGAGCAATGCTTGATTCTAAAAAATTAGTATCGGAAGGCGAAGGTAGGTACAAGTATACAGTAACAAGTTTTAAGGTTTTTCAGTTAGATATTAACCCTGTTGTTTCAATTGCGGTAGTAAATAAAGATGGAATTTTAAAAATGAGTGCTCTTGAAAGTAAGTTGGATGGTTTAGGGATGATAGATGATTTTAATCTTATTTTGAAAGCGAATTTGGAAGCTACTGCTACTGGTTTAGAAGGAGAGGCTCTTTTAGGAGTATCTGTAAGTCAACCTCCTCTTCTGAAGCTGGTACCGAAGAAAATTCTTGAGTCGACTGGACATTCAGTATTAAATGGAATTTTGTTGGGTATAAAGTCAAGGGTGCAACAGCAACTAGTTAAGGATTTTTTAGAGTGGTGTGAATTAAATAAGATTTGATTTTTTTAGAAAACTTTCCCTATGAAGATTACTTTTTCCATTTTCTTTAATTATTGAAAGATGCTCTCGAGTCCCATAACCTTTATTTTTAGATATAAGGTATCTTGAGTATTTTTTTTCTAACCTTTTCATTAGATTGTCGCGACATACTTTTGCAACTATGCTTGCTGAAGATATTGCGACAAATTTCGAGTCTCCAGATACTATATTTTTTTGAATCCCTTTCCATGGCCTTAATAATAAGGGTCCATCTATAATTATCTCAGATGGTTTTTCTTTTAATTTTTTTAAAGCTCGCATCATTGAAAGTTCAGTTGCAAATCTGATGCCGTGCTTATCTATTTCTCTGACAGAGGATTGCCCAATTCCATAATCCGAAGAAAGTAATAATATTTTCGGCAAAAGTAATTCTCTTTTTTTTTGTGTTAATTTTTTACTATCCTTTACTCCTAATTTTTGTAAAGTAAATTTATTTTTTTCATTTAATACTACAACTGCTGAGAAAACAGGACCAAAAACTGCTCCTCTTCCAACTTCATCAATTCCAACTTCACTTAATTTACTCAATACTTGCTGAAGATCTTCTCCT
>CABYJE010000022.1 GCA_902519235.1 uncultured Prochlorococcus sp. | reverse complement strand
AAATATTATCAATAAATCACTCTATTATTGCATCTAAGACTTCTTTAGTATTTGTTGATAAATTGTGTTTTTTTATCTGCTTAAGGGTTTCTATCATTTTACTTTTATAAGGTTCAGAATAATAATTGTATCTGCTAAATACTTTCACAAAACGGGAAATTACGATTGGATTTAATTTATCAAAATCAATTATTTTTTTTGCAATATATCTATAACCAGATCCATCCATTGCATGAAAAACACTATTCCTTGTTACGAAAGTGTTTAGTATAGCTCTTAATGTATTGGGTGATTTTGAATCAAAAAACTTATTTTCAAATAATTTTTCTATACTGCTTGTTTTTTTATCAGTTTCTATAGATGCATTGAATGAGAACCAACTATCTAATACAACACTATTATTTTTCCATTTATTAAAGAATATATTTGATATTATTTCTCTCTCAGGACAATCAATTCTACTAAATGAATTCAATGCTGCTTTTGCTAGCGTCATCGAATTATTATCTACATAAAAAATTATTTTTCTTTTAATTTCTTCATCATTACTGTGTAAAAGTAGTTTCCAAATGGTTTCGATTAGTTTTCTTTCATGTTTACCTTCTGGCCAAATTTTATTAAGATTTTTCTCTATTTCTTGGAGCTTAAAATATAATTCTTTTTTTAATTTGGTACCTAATAAACAATTTAATTCGTCTATTGTTTTATATATTTTTAAAGGATCTATATTTTCCATCTCTGATTCAATTTCAGCAAAAGTCGGAATACTAAGTAATTCTGATAAAAGAGATAAATTAATATTTCTATTTTTGATAAATGAAATTAAGGTGTTTATTAATTTGTTTTCAATTTTATGATCTGGTTTTTCAACTAATCTGCATGCAATGATATTTTTATAAAATACTTTTACGGTATTAAATAGGGTAAAAAAATCTTTTTCATATTTTAAGATTAAAAATTTTTCATCCAAGGTTGTATCAGATTCCCACTCAACTGGTGAAGAAAATTCCCGAAAATAAGTTACTAAAGGGATTTGGAAATGAGATCTTACATTCCTAAAAATAAATTCTTGTTTTTTTGTTTTTAGAACGACTGTTTTTTCTATTAGTTTATTTTCATCGCAAAATATAGCTAAATTAATAGGGATTATTAAAGGTAAATCGTTATTTGGGTTCTTTTTTATGGGATTACTTTGAGAGGCTTGAATTGTAAGTTTTTTGTCCGCTTGATTCCAGATTCTCTTGAATTTAATTTTTGGAGTGCCATTTTGCTTATACCAGACTTTAAATTCTTCAGGATCGATTTCTTTATTGTCCTCTAAAATTTTATCGACGAATTGGTCTATTGTAGCTGCCTTTCCATCATAAGTTGAGATGTAATTACTAAATCCTTTATAGAAATTATTGTCTTTTACAAGATTATTGAGCATCCTAATTATTTCAGAACCTTTTTCGTATATTGTTGTCGTATAGAAATTGTCTATTTCTTGATATTTTTCTGGCATAACAGGATGTGATGTTGGACCAGAGTCTTCCCTAAATTGATTTCTTCTAAGAAATTTTGCATCCTCTAGTCTCTTTATTTCATGATTATGAAGGTCTGCAGTAAATTGTTGATCTCTAAATACTGTTAAACCCTCTTTTAGAGATAATTGAAACCAATCCCTACAAGTAACTCTATTACCAGTCCAATTATGGAAGTATTCGTGGGCGATCACTCCTTCTATTCTCTCTAATTCTTCATCAGTTGTTGTTTCAGAATTGGCGAGAATTAATTTTGAATTAAAAATATTTAGACTTTTATTTTCCATGGCACCCATATTAAAGTGCCTCACTGCAACTATATTGAATAATGACAAATCGTATTCAAGGTTATATTTTTCCTCGTCCCATCTCATTGATTTCTTTAAAGAACTTATTGCATGTTGAACATATTTTTCATCTCCATCCTCAACATAAATGTTTATTTCAACTTTTTTATTCGTTTTTGTTATGAAATAGTCTTTTACACAACTAAGTTTTCCTGCTACCAATGCAAATAGATATGAGGGTTTTGGAAATGGATCTTCCCAAATTATTTCATGTCGATTATTTGTAAGATCATTTTCTTTCATGACGTTCCCATTTGAAAGTAAGACGGGATAATCCTTCTTATCTGCCTCAATTCTTACAGTGTATTTACTCAAAATGTCAGGCCTATCAGAGTGGTAACTTATCCTTCTAAATCCTTCTGCCTCACATTGTGTAGTTATGATTCCATTGCTCTCGTACATTCCTAAAAGAGATGAATTTTCCTTTGGTTTGATTATTCCTTCAATTTTTAATGAAAAATTATCTTTATTTATATTTTTAATTTTTAAATTATTTTTTTGCTGTGTGTAGTATTCCTCTTCTAAAAGAGAGTCATCTATGTATATTTTTTTAATTAATATATCAGTACCATTAAGGATAAGTTTATTTGTATTCTTGTTTTTTTTAAGTTTAAGTTTCGTCGTTACATAAACAGCATTTTTTTTTATTATGAAGTCTAAAAAAATTTCAGGTATTTCATAATCAAATTCTTTATAGTCTTCAAGTTTTACAAATCTTGAAATATTCTTTTGTTTTTTTAGGTTGCTCATCTTTAATAAAGTTTTTGGTTATTTAATGAATTATGAGACCTATCTTGAAACTATAAGTTTGATCTACTATCATCTTATTCACAGATATGTGTTTTAATTTCCCCAGAAGGAAGTAGTTCGTATAAAGAAGGATTTTTAATATTAGGTGATCCGTCGTTATTAAATTGGTATCTCCAGTCCCATTTTTTATCTGTAAATGAAATGTAATCTTTCCTTAAAGAGTATGGAAGCATAAGCTTTTTTTTATTCCAATTAATATTTATAAATGCTCCTGGCTGCAATTCAGATATCTTTTTTATTATTGAAAAGTCTCCATTAATATTATTTCTAATCACAAGATCAAGCTTTGAATTGTCACATAAATAACTAGTATTTAAAACCAATAGAAGTATTGATGTAATAAAAAATGAATAAATTTTTTTAACTCCTTTATAAATTGAATTTATTTGATTTTAAATTAGAAAATTGAAGTTCTTCTGATTAATTTAAATCATAATAGATTGCATACTTTCTAAATCTATAAGGTTACAATTTAATTCTTCTTCATATTCCTGCACTGAAATAAAATTATTTAATATACCTGAATATTTTGCATCTCCACCAACTGTACTTGAAAGTATAAATTTCGGATTAAATTTTTTAATCAATTTAGGGATTACATCAGCACCTTTTACAAAAGAACCTACCAATGGTAATTCTAAATTTTTTGTAGGCGTAATCACTGCATCAAGACTTTGATTATCTAAATTTTCATCAAGATAACCATGGGGTTCTATATAAAAACTATTATCTTCATCGTCTCTAACGATATATCCGTTTTCTATTTGTGGGACTGGAGCACCCGCTGTAGCTTCAAAACTTAAATTAAATTGATGAGTTATTTCATTTGGCTTTAGAATTTTAATTGAACTAAAACCTATATTTTCTAGTATTCTACTAGCACTTTTAGGGCAAATAATTGGAATATCCTTCCTAAACATTTGTAATGTTGGAATATGACAGTGGTCAGGTAATCCTTGGGTTAACAAAATAATATCTATGTCTTTATCTATTGAAATTTCTTGTTCTAATGATCCTTTGAAAAACCACTCGCCAGGTGGGAATATTAAGTCTCCCTTAAGCCAGGGATCAATTATTAAGTTGTTTTTTTTAAATTTAATGAACCAACCATTTGATCCGAGGTAGGTCGCTTTGAAAGTCATTATGACGAGTTTGTTTATTTAGACTATAAAGTATTTTTAGTTTTATTGAGAAGGGACTACCTTAGATTAGTTTGCTTCATTTAAAATTTGAAATGACTTTCTTTTTAGATTAAATATTAAAACTTGATTTTCTTTACAACTAATTATAAAATCCTCTTTTTCTAACATTTGTATTGGTATTAAAGCTAAACCTCCTGTTCCTGAAAATATTATTGGCATAGTGTAGTTCTTTGTGCCATTCATTTTTTGTAAATCTATAGCTTGAGAAACTATTTTTTTAGCCTTATCAAATCCGTAATCTTCTATTAATTCAGACCATAAAAAGTTAACTGATTCATATTTTGAAAACTCAATTTGTATTGTTTTCATTAAAAAAATTGAAAATTGTAGATTTTTTTTTAAACTTAATTACTATTTTTAAACCTATCCATAACTAGTTGCAGCATATCAACTACATCTCCATCAGTTAAATTCAAATCCTTCTTTAAATCATTGCATGTCAAATTCATTTCAAGTGCTGCCTCAGCCATATGATTAACTTTTTGGTTATCTCCGCCTAATGAAATAAAAGGATTGAAATTTTCTATCATTAAATATTTAATTTAGTGTTACCTTATAGTTCTAGCTAATAAATAATTAATTATCATTTATTGAAACAGAAGCTTATAAATATGTTATTTATTTTTTAGAAATTTTTAATTTTTTAAACTAGAGATGTTGATACACCTTTTGATATCAATGCAAGTCTTCTAGCTCTAACAAGTAACGGAAATAATACTTTTGTTCGTTTAGATGATTTAAATACTTTAGAAAGTAATAAGAGTAGACTACTTGAAGGGTTATTTATCTGTTTACAGATAGTATTTATTGCCTCAGCCCCATGAAATATTTCTTCATCTCTCAGGAGAATAGCACCATTATCCAGGTCATAACCTTTATCTAATAGGGAATTAATCAGGGTTAAATTTTTTCGACCATCAAGGATCTTAATATTAGTTATTTTGCTTTTTATTTCTATGAGCTCTGCAAAATGATTGCAAAAGGGACATTTTCCATCATAAATGAATGTATAGTTAGAAGTCATCAGAAAAAAACGTGTTAATACTCTTAAAGTACTAAAGCAAAATCGGTATTCTTTGATAATAAAATAAAAAATAAAAATTTTGTGGATTGTTAATAGATGGATTTAGCTAAATCTTTTTCATAATTACGAAGAAATGTCTCAATATAGGTATATTTTTCACAAAAATTCTGTATGCTTACTCGAAGATATTATGTTTTAAAATCATGAATTTATTAGCTTCTTTTGCTTTAGGTGGTTTCAATCCTTGGGCAGCAGGCTTTGGAATCGGTTCTTTAGTCCTTTTTGGCCTTGTTGGTCTTGTGGCAGGACCAAATCTTAAGAATTTTGATCCTGATGCATAAATCATCAAATTTAATAAGGATTTTAAATAAAGACTCTTTTGAGTCTTTTTTTTATGCGTTTTTTATAATTTATTTTTAGAATAATTTTAATTATCCTGTTAAAGAAATGTTGTTAAATCCATTTTATCCATTGACTTTTTTGAAAATCACTTCTCTAAAGGCCACTATTGTTTTTTTATCAATTCTACTAATCAAATCAAACTTACTGAGATTAAAAGGGGGTCTTATAGGAGCTCTTTTTGCTTTGATACTTATATCAGGAATTCTAGCCTCTAGTACTGTAGCTTTAGGGTCTTTATTTTATGCTTATAGATTAAACAAGAAATTAAATACTGATGATAATCAAATGCAGGATTTAGAAACTGTTAATGTTTAATGTAATTTATTAAATTCAATCCAATTGGATTGCTTAAAATGGGGTCCCCGGGACAAAATGCAATACTAAAAATCCAAAACCGGCAGCAAAAACTATTGATACTGCAATTATAAGAAGGCCTGAGGCCATCCCCCCTTCGTTAAACGCCATATAAGTAGTTATTTTAATTTATAATAAACCATACTTGAACCAAAGTAATACTTCTAATCATTTATATCATCCAAATTTATTATTAATGGTGAATAAAAGTAAAAAGATAGAAGTTAACGAAATGATAGAACCAAATATTATTAATGGTTTAGATTTGGTGTTTTTTTCTTGCATAAGCTTACTTTGTGAAGAAGATACATTTCTATCTTTTTTTTTATAAATAAGCTTGGGAAATGGTTTAATCACGATAAGATTAAGATTTAAAGTTATTACACTAATGTTTTGAACAAATCTTTATGGTAATCAACAACATTTTGACAACTTATTACGGGTGTAAATTCCATATGAATGCCAAATTTTGCTCTCCATGGAGCAAAATGCTCAAAAATTTCCTTATCACTTTGAGCCTTACATAAACAAACTACTCTCCCTTCTCCTGGCGCATGTACTCTAAATAACATCTCAAATTTGTCTGTTTTATCTGATTTTGCCATTTCACCATTTTCCCAGCTTTCAACAAATAATTGATAAGCTTTTACCTGGTTCTCAATATCTGGGAATTGGCAGTCAGCAAGAAATAATTGCATTGGAGTATTTTTAAATCTTTCTTATTATCCTTCAAAAACTTATTTATTTTCAAGACTGTTTGAATTTGAAGATCAGAAAAACTATATGTTTCTAAAAAAAATGAGATGAGAGAGTCTCTAAAAATTTTCCAATATCTTTTTTATATAAACTATCTGTTATTTTCAAGGAAAATAATTCATAATCGCATATTTCTTTCTCTTCACTATCAAAATTGAGATCTCTCTGTAATGAAATATTTTTCATTTTTAATATTGACCACTATTTAAAATTTAAACAAATTTAAGTAAAAGGCAAATTTCTTTATAAGAGAAATTAATAATGAAATAAGATAATAATTTCTTTATTCAACTTATTAGTTAGTTATTTGTCCTAAGATAAATAAAAAAGTATTTGTTATAGAAAATATCACTGTTAAGAGACATGCAAAAACGGTTAATAAGTTGAACCATAACTGAGATGTCGTCATTTTTGAATCGATTGGCAGAAAATTGGTTCTTTTTTTAATTCTTATTTGCATCCAGAATATAGATAATGGATAAATAATTCTTGAAAAAGTAATTAAAAAAGGAGGCAAAACACCTTTATTTGAATAAAGTATGAATCCTGAAAAAAAGTATAAAGCCCAAAATAACATTCTCTGAATCAATATTATCTCTTTGCCGTTACTGTTCATTATTTTATAAACTAATTATTTTTTATAATTTTAGTCATTTTATATCTTTCAAAAAAAATATTATTTATAGTAACTTTTTCTTTACGAATAATTTCCCAATCGTTTTTTAAAAATAATAGGTAACTTATCAAGCTTGCTTCAGTATAGAGAGAATCTAAACCTTCTTTCTTAGCTTCATCTTCTAATTTGTGAAGTAACATAGAACCGCAACCTTTTCTCTGAAATTTACCTTTACAATAAAACAGCGCAATTCTATTGATTGGATACCTTGTAGCAAAAGCTACAATTTTTTCTTTATCACTTAAAAGCCAGCCTTTTCCTTGAGTTATTGACTTATCAAAATTTGGATTATCCCAAGCTTGGCTAGACCAAGCTCTTTTTTGTTCTTGACTATATACTTTATTATCTAAAGTTTGTATTGAATCAAAATAAACCTTTTTTAATTCAAGTTGATCTTGCATGTTAATTTGTCTTAAATTCATAAACAAATCATTTATTTACTATGACTAGTAAAAATATAGTCGCAATTGGGGGAGGAGGGTTTGGACGTTCTTTAGGCAGTCTTGAAATTGAAAAATATATAGTATCTTTAATTAGTAAAAAACGACCAAAGATTTGCTTTATCCCGACAGCTTCTGGTGATAGTAGTTTGTATAAACTAAATTTTTATAGAGCATTTTCTAAACTAGATTGCATAACAAGCCATATAGATTTTTTCTCTAGAACAGAAAACTTAGAAGAGAAAGTTTTAACTCAAGATATCATTTATGTTGGCGGAGGAAATACAAAAAGTATGCTAGCGGTATGGAAGGAATGGAATTTACATAAAATCTTAAAAGATGCTTATGAAAAAGGAATTGTAATGAGTGGTGTAAGTGCTGGAGCTATTTGTTGGTTTGAAAAAGGAATAACTGATTCTTTTGCTAAGGGATTAAGTATAATTGATTGCTTAGGAATTGTTGATGGTATTGCTTGTCCTCATTTCGATGAAGAAAAGGAGAGAGAACCTTACGTTAATGATGTTATCCAGAGAGAAATTATTGAATTTTGTATTTGTATTGAGGGTAATTGTGCTTTACATATCAAAAATGATTTTGAATATTCCTCAATAGATTTTGGTAATGGTAAAAAGAGTTTCAGAGTCACTAAAGAAAATAATAATTTAAAAAAAGAAATCCTTTGAAAAATAATTATTTTTAATCTATTTTAGATCTCTGCATTTTTTGAGATTGAATTAAATTCAATACCTTTGTACTTTATAAATGATACAGTCCATACTTCTTTGGAAAGATTTCCAAGGTATTTTAAAAATTGTTGTGTATCTCCGTCTCTTATCCATTCAGATTTAATAAATGGAAGCTCTTTCTGCATCCTTTTAGGATGCATATGAACTAAGAGCAAACCTTTATCTTCAGAAGCTCTTTTCAATGCACCTTCATCACTTCTTTGAAAAACTCTAAGTAGAAGATTTAAAACTACTTCTTCTCCAAGTTTCTTGAAATTTTCAGAATCCTCTAAATTTTCTTTAACTTCTTTGCCTCCAAGAGGCATTGCTCTTAAAAGGTTTTGCTCTATTAATGCTATTGCAATTAAATAATCCTGACTTGCCATATTTTTTAAAATTACTTTTTTGATATTCTAACCTCTCGAGTTCATTATAATCTTTATTGATTAAACGATTTACTAAAACAAAAAGAAATTGATTAAATATTTTCTTATAAACTTTTACCTTTTTTAATTACTAATATCGTTTAATAATATAAAAATTTTAAAATATGCGATCTTTTTTCTTACTATTTTTAGGTTTTTTTGCAGGTCTTTATTTATCTTGGCCTGGAATACTAATTTCAAAGAACTGGAAATGTTTCAATGAGATCATTAAGAAGTCAGCAGAAGACAAAATTTCTTTAAAAGCAGCAATGGAATTTTCACCTAGCTATTTAATTAAGGGTAAGAATAAAAACGTTACTTCAAAAATTAGATTCGTAGCAGATGCATGTTTTCGTTAAAATATTTAAGTACAAATTATATATATTATTTGATGATTAGTAATATAAGATTTGAATTGTCTTTTAAAAATATAAAGCAGTTAGAAAAT
>CABYJE010000021.1 GCA_902519235.1 uncultured Prochlorococcus sp. | reverse complement strand
TCTTTTCTTTCCTCATGCAGTAATGATAAAGATTTTTTTGTTACCAAAGAAAATGCATTAATTAGTTGCGGTGGGAAATCTCTTATTATCGAAAATGAAAAAGAAGAGATAATTAATACAGAAGTTAAAGATTTAATAGATGGAATAGGTAAGTATGTGGAATTTACAGTTGTAGAGACTGATAAGAAAGGCGGAAAATATAGAATTATTAATTGTTATCCAAGTGAAGAACCACAAGATTCAATAATAAAAACTATTAAGACGAACTATAAATTGAATAATTAAAGACTCTAATAAAGATCTTGCGGTTTGATTCAGATTTAAGAATACTTTTTAGCATCCAGTTCGCTCTTCATTAGCCAAAACTTTTCTTTAGTCATATCAAGGGATTATAAGAATATTGCAAAGTGTGGATAGGGTGTGGACGGAATTGTTTCGTAACCCGCTTCTTAAGTTATTATCCATCAAATTATCTATTTAGGAAAGAAATGGGTGGTATAGGGGACAAACGATCGTTATAGATCTTTAAATATGACCTAAAATAGTTCTGTTGAAATTTAATGGATATAACTTATCAATAGCTTCTTTCTGTTCTTGTTTTTTTTATCTCTTCAGCATTTAATACAGGGCAGGTATTTTGATTCAGTGATGCAAAGAAACTGCTTTTATTGAATAGTTTGAAAAGTGGTGGGAGGAGTTGGAGTTTCAATTTTTATTGTTAACTAATCCATAAATACATAAAATAGGATTCACTATTAAAACAATCCAAAAAGGCGGAGGAGGTCCTCCATCAACAATTGTCCCAGCGTTAAAAGTATTGAATAGAGCCACTGCTAAAAAACAAAACATCAAAGCTAATTCACCTGATAAAACTTTTCTTAAAGAGGCTTTATCTCTTATGGAACTACAAATAATCAATAAACAACCAATTCCTAAATTACTAGCTGCTACAACATCGGCAGTACCTCTAACAAGAAGCAATGTTTCAGTTGAAGCTTTGCCTGCAATAGTTTCCACAGAAAAAATCAGTAGGAAAATAATTAATAATCCTAATAAAATGTGAAGTGTCCCAGTAGTTTTTAAAATATTTTTTAGCTTCATAAATAAAGGAGCTAATTGCTACTTATTTTAGATCGACTGTCAATCATGATAACCAACTTTAGAAATAATATTTCCTGAAACGGGATCAGTTACTCCAAGTTCAGGAGACAACTCTTCCATAAATCCTCTAACCTCATCAAGGTGAGCAATCATAGCTGGTCTTTGAGCTGCAATAGCTTCTGCACTTTTCCAGATCCCAACAAAACAGTAATCATAATCTCCAGTTTTAGCGATATATCTTTGAGTCATTCCCTCAAAACTTGTTTTATCTATTACTTCGAAATACTTATCTACACAATCAGATTTTAATTTAAATCGAACAACATTCATAAAATTTTTAGCAGTCATAAAAAAAGAGAGTTTTATCCTTCTCAGTTTAGATCGACTGTCAATCAATAAGCAGTTCCTCCTAATTTCTCAAGTAATTCATACTTATCTCTTTTCTCATACCACTTATTTAAATCTTCTTCACTTACTGTTTTAAATAAAAATAAGGATATCTTTTCTAAATAATCAGCAATATAAATTCTTGAAATTGGGTTTAGAGAAACATAAATTATGGTAATTAAAACTAATAAAAGTTCAACTAGGAGTATGCGTTTCATTCAGAAATTTAAATTGAAGTTCCTTTTTTGAGCTTTGACGAAGAATCATTTTCTGGAAAAATCTGTTTTATATTTTCTGGAAAGAAAAACTCTAATTGCCTCCTTAAATCACCTTCATATAAATAGTCTTTTGTTGAGACTTTAAAAGTATCTCTTACTAATCGAACATTTATTTTTTCCTTTTTACCTGCCTCATTAATTCTTGATAAAACTAATTTAATTGGCTTATCTTTTGGTCCTTTTATGAGAGAAACAGCTTCATCTATACCCATTCCTTTAGTTGATTTGCCATCTATTTTTATGATTACATCATTTGGTTTAATGTCAGCTGTAGCGGCGGGAGAGTTATTTATTACAGATTGAATAGTTAATTCAGCAGTGTCACTATTAAGAAAAAGCCTTATTCCTATCCCAGATATTTCTTTATCTTTTTTGCGAGAAAATTGTTTATTAGTATTCACGCAACCTGCATAATCTCGTGCTTCTAAACATTTCTTATGTAATTCATCAGATATTCCAGCATTAACAGCAGTAGGTAAAGCGAGGGCTGCTAGTAGTGGGAGTAGTAAGCGTTTCATCTAGGAAGTATTCTATTTAATTCGGGATATTCAATTCTTAATTCTTCTATAAATGCATCAACGGTCTTTGATATCTCGTCAGTAGTATTCAAAATAGAATTTTTATATTTTAGATATTCGGAAACTTGAAATAATTTCATAGTTGATTTTGTTAAAAGTAATGTTGCAAGAGGAGATTTATCTGCCAATTTAGTTGAAGGAAAATATTTTATAGTTTCAGGATAAGTTTTTTCCATATCCTCAATATAGTCTTCTATCTTTTCATTTAATTCATCATATTTTGATGATAAAAACTTTTTGGTATTTAAATATTCAAAACCTGCGAATAAAAAACCAATAGGAAAACTTAAAAATAATATTGAAAGAGAAAGCCTAAGAAGATTTTGGGAAAATTTTTCCATAGAAATAATCAATTAAATTTATTTAAAACATATCAAGGTTAAAAGTAAGTAAAGCATGTAATATTTTTGCTTTCTTCTTCCGATCTACTGAAATATTTAATTTTTATAATTTCTATATCGACTGTCAATCGTATTTAATATAGCGGTGCAATTAGTAAGCGTTTCATTTATTTATTCAACAATAATTGAGCCTCCCATCCCAAAAGGTGCATGAGGAGAACAAACATAATAGTATTTCCCAGCTGATACACCCGTTGTGTTCCATGATAGTTTTCCATCTTGAGTTCCAGGGGTACCTGATAATGTCCCTTTGGTTACTTGATCACCGCCTCCACGAGAAAATTCAGTCTTTATATAAAACGGATGACTAAACGCATCAACATTAAAAACAATAGTATCTCCTTTATTAACAGTAACTGTAGGATCATTCCCACTTACAGATCCATTTTTATCTTTACCACTAAGAATATAGTTTTCTATACTTTCTGCTGAAACATCAATAAAGTAAGTCTCTGACTTTGCATTCGCTGGAAATGAAAAACCTAAAAGCAAAGGCAATAATAAAAGTGAACGCATAAACTTAAGGAATTTATATAAACATATTAAAAAAAAAAGGAGCTAATTGCCCCTTATTTTAGATTAATTGTCAATAATGCACTAGTTATCGCACTATTTTGCTTCTGAAAGATCAGAAGTAAATTCATATCAAAGGATTAAAGAGATTAACCACTCCCTTACCAAGGGAGTACTCTACCGCTGAGCTACAAGGGCAATTTTAAAGTGGGCCGGGTTGGACCAATCAAGACTGCCTGCAGCACAATGATTCTGAAGTGTGCAGAATAAATTTAGACGGCCTATCTGTTGCTGTCAAATTATTGCTAGGGAGTGCTGTGATAGTGGTTTAGTCCATTTATTCTCATAAATACTTTTGAAAGGGACATATAAATTAATTTCTGCTAATTTTCTATTATCACGAGGCATTTACTTTATTTATTCCAATGTCCAAGGGTTTCCCTCTTCTATTTCCTGATTTAGTAAATCATTTCAATGCCATAAAAGGTAGTACTGACGATCCAGATGAAACTGATTATGAATGGAGTGAAGGCAATTTTAATTTTAAAGTTAAACAATATCCACCTGATGACTATATTCCTTCTTCATACAATGTTCTGAATTATAAAAATAAATTCTACAGATGTGCATTTGATGGCCACGTAATCGATGGTTATTTATCTGAAGAAATTTTTGATGAATATGAAGATACCTACTTTGATGAAGAAGATACTTGTGCAGGAGAATGGATAAAGATTTACCAAGATTCAAGCAGGGAAGATATTCCTGAAGGCTGTTTTTTATTTGAAATACCTTCCATAGAAGAGATTCTTGATGGCGGGAAAAAAGAAAAAAATGAGTATATTTCTGAAGATCATGAAATAATTACTGAATGGGTTGATGAGATAGATGAAGAGGATTTTAAAAATATCATCTATGGCATTTATGGTATTGGGCGAGAGGTTTTATTTGATAATGAATTTGTAATTAAAAAGAGATATAACGGTTAAAGATTATTATTTCCCTTCACTCGCTGTATCTGCAATCGTATAATTTTTTTGATTGACAGTCGATCTACAATAAGGAGCAATTAGCTCCTTTTTTTATGTCAATTGAAACAACCGTTTTAGATTTTAAATTAAGCAATACTTTTGAGGAATATGAGGCTCATATGAATGCTCCTGAACAACAGGCCATGTTTAAAGAGATGGGAGTAAAAACTTTTTATATTGGCAAATCATTGGAAGACCCCAAAAGAGCAACCGTTATGTTTCAAGGACCAGTAAATACTTGTTATGACATCTTTGTTAATCCAGAAACCAAACCAATAGTCGAAGCATCGGGTCATATTTATGAAGGGACAATAATAAACCGCTGGATTTCTGATTAATTTTGAAACGCCTACTGCTACCACTGCTGGCTGCCTTGGCATTACCTAATGCACTTAATGCCAATGAAAAAGTTTCATCTGGAATGAGTGATATTGAAGCTAATAAAATATTGCTTGGTCAAGTTCTTTCTGTCTGCTATGCAGTAGATCGAAATCACATAACTATGAAACAGAAAATAGATATGTTGGGATTTGCTCTAAACCTCCATGAAGGTGCTCATGGAAATAAAAAAAACATACAAGAAGATCAAATGAATGCTATTGGGAAAGTCCTGGATATCTTTCCAGATTGTTTCCCTGAAGTAAAAAAGGATAAATGAAACGCCTATTATTAATACCACTTTTGTTAGGTTTTACTTCTCCAGTAATAGCTAAAGAAATTTGTACTCTTACAAGTGAAGTTGAACCAGATGTAACTATAACTTTGAAATATACTGGTTCCGCTGGTGGAATAGGAACTCTAAATTATAAAAGTAAACCTTCATTAGGTTTCTATGTGGGTATCTGGAATGGATATGGAGGTCAGTATTACAATGCAAGATCATATTCACCTGAATTATTAAACGAAGAAAAAACCTATCAGGAAAGAACAAAAAATACAAAAGAAATAGGTACAGGACATTTTATGAATTTTGTTGGCAATCAACTAGCAAGAGCGACTTCAAAAGAAGATAGAAAATCTGGAAAATTTAGGGCATTGATGCCGCAACTTTCTCAAAATTATTACTACTCAATTCCTTTTACAGAGAAGGGACAATATGGCAGACAGAAATTATCACAAGAGATGAAAACTATTATTGATGCAGCAGAGGGATTTTTTGTTGATACAGGTGGATGTAGAAAGTTTTTTCCTTATGGATGGGATTAAATTAGAGGATCTGTTTAAAATATTAATTGATGACTATATCATTATTTTTTTTAGAAAAAGAATTTGTATTAAATAATCTGTTTTTAAATTTTTTAATTAAATGTTAGTTACGGGACATATCTTAATCAGCAGAATAATCACCTTATAAATTCATACTTGTATTGTGACAATCGAAAAAAAGAACAATACAAAAGGACATCTTCAAAATTTTCTTTAAACTAGAATTAAGACAAACCTGACTGTCAATAAACCCTCTCATTTTTTATGAGAACAGGCAAATATAATTTTAATATCTCTAAAACTTACTATCTTTGTTTCAAATTATTCAAGGTCTTTTTTAATGCCTCTGGAATCCATCTACTTTGATGATAATTTCATCAAGAATAATTTTGTCAGATAAAAATTACTCACTTTAAAATTTTTAAATCATCATGGACAAGAAAAAAATCAGTTCCAATCCCCGAAGGTTTAAGTCAAAAAGACAAATGTCCAACTTTAGATTTCCCCATGTCGTAAATGAAGACAAGATGGAAGTCTGGGTTTATATAGCCTCAGGATTCCCAACCACATTAGCAGTTCCGCATCTAATGAAAATTCATTATCCGGGTTACAAAAGTTGCTTATGTAATAGAGAAACTTTTATTAGCATTGGTGGCAGATTATAAATTTAGAGTTATTCAAAAACAAAACTTTCAAGCAAACACTATTTTAATAAAACTATGAAAAAAGTAATTATTCAGTGGCAGGATCAATTTGGAAATTGGCAGCACTATACCACAATGCATCATCAACCATCTGCATATAAGACCGCTCAAAATAGAGCTTCTAAACAAAATAAGAGGTATAGATTAGTGGATGATGGTGGACATTTAATAGATCTAATTAACCCTTGAAATCATGAAAGCTTTGATTTATTCCTTTATTTTACTTACTGTTCCCTCTGCAAATGCCCTAACATGGGCAGAGTTTTGGGAGCCATTTGTCGAAAGTGCACAGAACTACTCAAGGATAAGAAACAGGACTGAAACGTGTTATAAAGTAGTCCGTTATGAGGAGTATGTACCTGGAAATGAGTGGTCTTCTGGATTTGTTAGGCATAAGACGGAAAAACACTCAATTCATTGTCCATATTAAAAATTATTCAAGCCATCTGAATTGAAATGAGAAAAATATTATTAACTATTTTTTCTGTAACTTTTGTTTTTATTGGAACTATAAATGCATGCCCATTAGAGGAGGAGGATCAGAATAAAATGCTTAGTGAATTATGCACTATGGATGATGGAGATTGGTCGAGCAACAGACTTAACGAGATGATAATTTTGTTTAAGTTTGGGAAATTACCTCCAGAAAAGAGTAATAAAGGTAATCGAATGCTTGCAGCTTTAACTTGCAGTTTTAGAAATTATAAAAATTGAATTATCAATTTTAATTAAAAGCTTTTTCAATTGATTCAGGGTCTATGTTGCAACCATGTTCTCCAAAACCAGCTAAATCATAACAAGCGCCGCCAAAAAAATAACTGCAGCCATCTTGAAGAAATTCTCCTCTCTCCTCAAACCATTCCTCTAAAAGTAACTGATTGAATTTATAAATATTATCTTGTTTATCCATCCAATCGCCTATTACTTCTTTTGGGCCTTCAAGTATAAAACTTGCTCCAAAATGTTTAAATAGAGGTATCTTGATTCCATTAATTTCCTCAATATAAGGAAAATCCACGAAGATATTTTTTACTTCTAAACATTCAAAACCCTCATCCTCAAGAGATGGAATATTTTCAATTATAAATTCAGCTTCTAAATTTTGATTTGCTAAATTTAATGCTTCTTTTTCATTTCCCTCTTCAATAAAATCTATCAGTTGATCATAGAAATCTAATTCAGTTATTGTCTCAATATCTTCTTCTTCAATAGGGAAACCACCTTCAAGACGTCCATCAAATTCAAATTTAATTCTGTCCATTTCGAAAATTTTTTTTAAATTATACATCGAAAATAATCTTTTTTATAACTCATAGATAAATTAAAAATTTTTAATCGAGCATCATCAGTCTGCAAAGTCTATTAACCTTCTCAGCTTCATTTACGGTATTAATTAATCCTGTCGCAAGGTTGGGAGATCCAACAATTATGGATAAACATTGAGCCCTGCTGATAGCAACATTTAGCCTGTTAGGTTCTAATAAAAAGTCAATGCCTCTAGGCGCATTATCTCCTGAACTCGCAGTTAATGAGTGTATAGCAATTGGAGCTTCCTGTCCTTGAAAACGATCAACAGTTCCAACTCTGGCCTTGCCCTTTAATCTCTGTTCTAAAAGATTTACCTGAACATTATATGGAGCAGTTACCAAAATATGTTTAGCTGTAATTTCACCAGTTATATTTTTATCAAATTGTGCATACTCAAAACTTCCACCTAAAAGAGAATCAATTATTTGCTCTATTAAGTTTATTTCTTCAAAACTTTTAACACTGCAGCCATTATGTTCAATTTTTTTAAAGATAATTCCTTTATCTGGATAAGAATCTCCAGACTTAGAAGATAAGGGTTTCCCCCACTTTATTGAGTTAATCTTGTTTGAATGACAGCCTATTAATTTTTGATCATAAAAAAGTTCAGAAACAATATTTGTTAATGAAGGTTCCATACGCCAACTTGTATTTAAAAATATACCCTTATCTTTTGGCACAACATTTGCATCTTTAATTAAATATTCAAGACAGGATTTTCCTGATTCTCCCGGATGATCAGCTTTAGTTGGTTGTGAAAGTTGCTGTTGATCCCCTACTAAAATAATTGTTTTTGCACATTGAGCCATTACTAGAAGATTGGCAAGGGACATCTGTCCTGCCTCATCAATAATTAGAAAATCAAAAGCTTTTTTCATTTCCTCTCTCGAGAAAACCCAAGTAGTTCCGCCAACGACCCTTTCTTTAAGCGTTAAAGATTTTGGAGGTAAGAGCAAAATATCTTTTTCTGAAAGCTCTTGATCTTTTTTATTACTTGTTGCTTTTATGATCTCAATTTCGAGGTCTTGATCTTGGCAAACAATTTTTGTCTTTATAAGTAAATTATTTATCGCCTGATTACTATTGGAGCTTATGGCTATGTTTTTATCAAGTTTTAGAAGTTCGGTTACTAATTTCGCCGTAACTGAAGACTTTCCAGTCCCTGGAGGCCCTTGTATCGCAAGTGTTATTCCTGATTCTTTTTCTAAAAATTTAGCTAAAGAATTTGGTATATCAGTCCCATTTTTATAGATTTTTTGATTTAAATCAACCAAACCTTTTACAGAATTGCATTCCAAAAAGTTACTTAATGCAACTGGTAATTTTTTATTTCCATCGATCCATGAATTAGCTTGCTTTTCAAGGCGATCACGTAATGGTTTTGAAATATCTACAGGTCTTTTAATTAAAGTACAGGAAGATTTTGGAATCCCTTCTGATTCTCCTTCCTCAATTCTTTTTTCTAGTTTATTCTTAGGATATTTAAGAGTTATTTCACCATTGTCATTATCAATCGCAACTGCATCAATTCTTAAATTGGTTGAGGCAATTTCCAATGTTAGCCTCGAATTATTATCACAGAAAAGTTTAAGTTGTTGTTCTGGATTGAATTTGAATGAATGATAGTAAGCACTAGTTCTTGCAGATTTTTTCTCCTCACATTTTTGCCAGATAGCATCTTCTATTACCTCGCTATCTTCTAGTAATTCATCAGAGTCAAGGCGCGCAATTTCTTTACGTTCAAAATAATTCCACCAATCTATTTTATTTTCCCTGTGATGAAAGGCTAAAAGATGACTTAATAAAAGTTGTGCCCGAAAACTTAATCCTCTCTTACCTGTTTTATTTTCCCCAAAAGTTTCATCATTTAATTCTTTTAATTTCAGTGTTTTATATTCTTCAGGTAACTCGTCCAATAACTTTTGTGATAAAGATTCCAGTGGCTTGATTTCTTGAGATTGTTCATCTTCTTTATCCTCTTCATGAGATTCAAAAGTTAGACCTTCCGCTTTCTTTAGATTAATAAGCCAATTTTGGAGACGTTCAGTAGATTCACAATCTTCTCTATTATAGTCTTCAATTATCTGAAGCCTTGGACTGCCTTTAGGAGATTTGCCTGGAATTTCTGGTTCACCGGAGTTCGCCCATATCCTATATGCCACCACTGAATCGCCTGCCGTTTTGACATCTGCATCACGTTTATCCATATAAAGCTTCTCAACTTTTTTTATTGAATAACTATCTTCTCCCAAAACAATTGCACTGGTGACAATAGGTAAAAGATCAACTAATAAATTAGAGCGGAGCCATTTATCTATTACCGCCTCTTTAGTTGAGTATTGCTGAGCTATTCTTCTGATAGCACTTTTTTCATAACTACCGTAATGGTAAATTTTTAAATTTGGATATTTTTCTAATCTTTTTTCAACCCAATCAACCCAACCTTCAAAAGCTTTTTTTTCTTCTAGGGCATTATGAGCCCACCATGATTTATATGTAGTTCGAATACTATCTTTTTCTTTAAAACAAATCCCAATAAGATATTCCAGTTGGGTTCCAAGAACCGGATCCTGAATACCCTCCAAATCAAACCATATGTCACCTTCATCAGGTTTAGTTAATAGCATCAATCCTTTATCTTTTTCGATTTTTTTTAAAAGATAATTTGGTCTTCTATCTGTACCCTTTGGAGAAACTTGTAATTGAGCTTGTTGTTTTAGATCATTCAATATTTCTGTTCTTAATCCTTTTACTTTTGAACCATCTTTTAATAGTGCTAAATCATCAATGCTATTAATACCTGCTTCTTTAAGTTTCAGACGCTGAGTTTGGCGCATTTTTGCCACCATCATCAAATCTCGTGATTTAGCAAGTCTCTCATCAATAAATGCTGTCCAATCGCCATGATCTCCAGGAATGTCAATAGGTTCTTTGTCAGGATCAAAATGATTTTGGAAATCTCTAAAACGGTCCCTTAAATGCAAATACCAATACCAAAATTTATCAGTTTGAAATTTCTTAAAATTTCTCCCTCCTAAATAAAGTTTAAAATTGTTTGGCTTGCTCCCAAGAATTGGGGTTAGTAATTCGCAATAACAACATGCTTGCACCAGGAATGTTGTTTTTGTCTTCGAGGAAAGTTTGCATTCAATTGGCTGATATGTCCAGTCACCAAAAGGTGAAGATCCTTTTATCTTTTCTAACAAATCTGCGGTTCCTCTCATCTCTTTATTATTTAGGGATGCTTGCCATATATAGTCGTAGCCTTCCGCCATAGC
>CABYJE010000020.1 GCA_902519235.1 uncultured Prochlorococcus sp. | reverse complement strand
AATCAATACCGAATCTATGTACCCACTTAAGAACAATATTTTCTTTAAGCAAAATATTATTTTCTGAAGAGGCTTTTTTAAAAACTTCTATTAGATGATTTTTTAAAATCATAAATTTATTAATTTAACTTTCTATTTAACAGAGGCCTTATGATAATCAAGGAAAAAACTGTTAAAGAGAATAAAATTGATATACAACTCTTACAAGTTAAATCACCATATGGGGCATGTAAAGCCACTAATTCTAAATTCATAGTTTCTGTATAAGCAGTCCTAATAGGTTCAATTGCAAAAGTTAATGGATTTAATGAGGCTAACCACCCAAGCCAATTTGGCATGAAAGAGATCGGAGCTAAAGCAGTGCTTGCGAAAAGAAGAGGTAAGTTTATCACAAATATTAGAGCGATTAATTCAATATGTCCGGGCAAAACAAATGCTAAACATAAACTTATTGATGTCACAAAAAGAACTAATAGGATTAGTGTTGTAAACACAATTCCTAAACCATATAAGTTAGGCCATCCATAACCCAAAACGAATGAAACAACCATTATTACAATACTTTGAAGAAAGCTCAGGATTGTAATGTAAAAAAAAGAAGATAAAACTATGGATAATCTACTGGTTAAAGGAGCCACGAGTAATCTATTAAGAAATCCAAACTCTCTATCAAACATTAAAGGGAGACCAGAGTTTAAGGCTCCGCTAAAAGCAGTAAAAACAATAAGTCCCGCCCCTAAAAAGTTCCCATAAGAATCAACTCCTGGTAAAAAACCTTCAGGAGCTTTAGAGAATAGTGCCCCAAATAAAAAAAGCCAAATTATGGGTTGTAATATTCCTGCGAAAAGAGTTGATGGTCTTCTTTTTAATTGAATAAATAACCTCTTTGTTAAGGCAAATGTTTCTTGATATAAAAAAAATAAATTATACTGTTGTAATTCCATAATTAGTATTATTTAGTATCCATTATAGTTAGTTAACTAAAGGTTTTTTTATCGCATTGATTGCTTTGATTCTTTTTTAAGGTCTCTTTTTCCTGCCATAGAAATTTCGGCATCCAATAATGTTTTCCCAGTTGCCTGAAGATATACATCATCCAAGCTTGGCTGACTTTGGGTTAGAGAAAAAATTTGAAACTTTGAGAAGGCCAATTCCACTTTGAGTTTCGTAAGTAAATCTTTTTCCTTATCTGCTACAAAATTTATAGAGAAACCTTGAGCTTTATTTATGATAATCTGACTAATTCCATCTATTGAAGATAAAATTTTACATATATTTTTTGCTTCTTCATGATTACTAAATTCTCTTACTTTCAAAGTTACTCTATCTCCTCCTAATTTATTTTTGAGCTCTGCAGGAGTCCCTTGTGCTATAACTCTTCCATCATCAATTATCACTAATCTGTCTGCCAATTTATCTATTTCATCAAGATAGTGACTACTTAAAATAATGGTCATTCCATTATTTCTCAAATCTTTCAAAAGTTGCCATATAATATTTCTACTTTCAATATCTAAACCAACTGTAGGTTCATCCAAAATTAATACTTGGGGCAAATGTAAAAGTCCAGCTGCCAGATCTATTCTTCTTTTCATTCCCCCTGAATAAGTTCCACACTTACGATCAATCCAATCATTCATTTCTAATTGATCTATTAATTTATTTATCCTTTCAAATTTTTTGTTTTTATTGATGTGATATAAATCTGATTGAAAATCCAAAAGCTCTCGTCCAGTTAGTATTTTATCAAGTGCAATGTCCTGGGCAACATAACCAATTAATTCTCTAATTTTCCTCGAATTTTTTATCAGATTAATATTATTTATAAACACTTCCCCACTATCAGGCTCAATTAATGTAGCGAGTATTTTTATTAGTGTTGATTTGCCAGCACCATTTGGACCTAGTATTCCGAATAATGTGCCCGCTTCAATTTCCATCGATAAATTTTTTAATGCATTGATATCTGAATAAGATTTTGAGAGGCCTTTAACTTTTATATAATTCATCAAACTTACTATTTTACTATTTACTTAAAAAACATTTTACATCTAATTTAATTACTAAGCAGGGATACTATAGATAAAAATATTTGTTTAGATTGCTGCTCAAATTCTACGGATAATTGAGTTCTGGAAATTAATAACAAAAGACAAATACCAAACATATAAAGAATAGACCACCTAAAAAGAGACTTTGCTCTGAAAAGATCATCAGGAGATTTCTTTAATTCATTTATTAATTGCAAAAGTCTTCCATTAAATGGCAATAACATAATTCCGTATAAGAGACCCCCTTCAGGTAAAGCAAAGACTCCCATAATACTCATTAAAACTGTTGCCCATCCGTAACGAGAAATCGCTTTAGCAGTGAAAACAGATCCTTTAACAGAAGGGAGCATAGGAATACCAACAGATGCGTAATCATCCTTCAACAAAATTGCAAGTGCCCAAAAATGAGCTGGGGTCCATAACATTACTAAACCAAATAACCACCAACCACTAAGACCTACATGGCCTGTGGCAGCAGATGCTCCAACTAAAGGTGGTATCGCACCAGCCACACCTCCGAAAACAATATTTTTTGTTGTACGGGGTTTCAGAATAACTGTATATAAAATTACGTAGCTAAATAAACCAAGAAGAGTTAAACCCGCAGCCAAATAATTTACACCACTTACTAAAAGCATCGAAGCTGCCAAAGTACATGACACGGCAGCTAAAAATACAGTCTCAGAAGACAACTTTCCTGCTGGCAAGGCTCTTTTGCTAGTTCTTGTCATCCTTTTATCTAATTCCATTTCCCACAAGCAATTAAGAGCTCCTGCTGCTGCAGCTGCCAAAGCGCCACCTCCTAAAGTACAGATAAGTTTTGGTGAAGATAAAGGCCATTCTTCTGTTAAAGCCATTCCTCCCAAAGTTGTTGCCAATAAAAGTGGGATTAATCTAGGTTTTGCAACTTCAAGCCAAGGCGGTAAAGTTAATCTTTTTCTTGAAGGTACAACTTCATCCCTAATTGGAGATTTATAGTTCAAGTTTTCTAAGTTACTACTGTTCATGAATTGATACCAACCATTTGAGAATTTAGGGGGTGGTTTAGAACTTTTTTGGTAAAAGGATTTCTAAAAATTAATGTTGTTAATATCGCAATAAATAAAGAGGCATTAAGTTGATGTCCGATAATAAAAATAGGTTCATTCAAATTTGTTTTAAGACTTAAAACACCCAAAACAATTTGGGAAAACAAGAGGATAATAAGAGCTGTGAGATATTTACAATTTTCATTAAGCAAACTTCTCTTGTAAATTGCAGTGGCAATAATCAATAAAATTGAAAAAGCAATTGGAAAAGCAAATAATTTATGAGTATTTAGAATTAGGCATTGTTTATTAAAAGATAAGCAAATATGCGCTGACCAAGTTGAAGAAAGCCTTACTCCAATAAAAGATTGAATCAGAGTAAGTAAAAGAGGAACAAACAATAATAATCTCCACCAAATTAATGGCTCTTCTATATCGTCATTTTCTAAATTTTGATTTATTGAAATTGTTGTAATGAGAAGTAGAAAAGCTATTAATAGATGGCCAGTAACAGTGTATGAATTAAGTAGGTTTATTACTGTTAAAGCTCCAAAAGATCCTTGGACAATAACGAGAAAAAGTAAAAATGAATAAGTTTTAGGTAACCAATTTGGAATTTCATTTTTCCAAATAATTGAAAGGGCAAATTTAAAAAGAATTAATATTCCAACCAGAAAAGCATCTAGACGATGAAACCACTCTAAAAATACTCTTAGGTTCATATGATTAAAAGGCAAAAAAGATCCATAACATAATGGCCAATCTGGACATGCAAGTCCCGCCTCCATTACTCTCGTAGCACCTCCAATTACGATTAGTGCGATAAGTGCAAGGACACTATGACTTCCCAACCTTTTAAAAATTGTCAGATATTTTGATTTATATAATTGGTTATTAATCAAATGGATAAAACCTATTATTGTGCATAATAAATTAGATTCAAAAACCAAACATTAATTAAAAATTAATATGTTTAATTTGAAAAATAATTTACTAATTTAATCTTTTTTCCCTGACAATTAACTCTAAAAAGTTATTAATAATACCCCTTTTATTTCATAAATCTTAAGAAGTTGTGAATTTAAATGTTTTTCTTTTAACAAAGGATGCAGGATTAAAAAAATTGAATATCTTGAGGATATAAATACAAATTTTAAGAAATCAATTGTTAAATAAAAACATTTATTTAATATTAATTTTTTCCTTCATTTTTGCTATATCTTTTTGGATTGGTTTTAATGTAAATTTGCTCCCAGCTGAAGCAAGTATTAATGCACCAATTTACGATGAACTTTTTAAAATTCTTTTCATCATTGGATTAATTATTTTTATAGGAATGACAATAGCAGTCATTTATAGCTTATTTAAATTTAGGAAAAAAAATGATCAGATAGGCGATGGTATAGCTTTAGAGGGAAATTTAAGCTTAGAAATTGTATGGACAATTATACCTTCAATAATCGTTTTATTAATAGGTTTATATAGCTACAACATCTACGATCGAATGGGAGGGATGAAAGAACTAAATCATAACCACGAAATGATGAGTTCTAATACTGAAAAAATATGGGCTGGAATAAGTCAAACTTCTGATAATGAAATAGCAATAAATAATTTACCTATTGAAGTTTCAGCTATGCAATTTGCATTTCTATTCAATTATCCCAAGGGCAATTTCATATCAGGTGAACTACACGTTCCTGTTGATCAAAAAATATCAATGAAAATGGAATCCAAAGATGTGATTCATGCTTTTTGGGTGCCAGAGTTCAGAATTAAACAAGATATTATTCCTGGACAACCAACTATTCTAAATTTCACTCCCACAAAAGTAGGAAAGTATCCGATAATTTGCGCAGAATTATGTGGCCCATATCATGGAGGAATGAGAGCCTCCATAATTGTTGAAGAAGAATCTGATTACAACGAATGGTTTAACAAAAATAAAAAACCAGAGGTAAATTTATGACCATATCAATTGACCCACAAAAAACTAATAATGAAAGCCTTCAACCTAAAGGCTGGCTTAGATACTTTAGTTTTAGCCTTGATCATAAAGTAATTGGGATACAATACTTAGTTTGTGGTTTTCTTTTCTACTTAATAGGAGGAACCTTAGCGAGCGCCATAAGGATTGAACTAGCTAGTCCAATGTCTGATTTTATGCCAAGAGATGTTTATAACCAAGTTTTAACCCTGCATGGAACAATAATGATATTCCTTTGGATAGTGCCTGTAGTAAACGGTGCTTTTGGAAATTATTTAATACCATTTTATGTAGGTGCGAGAGATATGGCATTCCCAAGATTAAATGCCGTAGCTTTTTGGTTAATTCCTCCCTCAGGTTTGATGCTGGTAGCGAGTTATTTTGTTGAGGGTGCTGCTCAGGCTGGATGGACGGCTTATCCCCCTTTGAGCATAACTACTCCTCAATCGGGACAAATTATTTGGATTCTTAGCGTTCTATTACTTGGAGGCAGTTCTATATTTGGTGGAATAAACTTTATCGCGACCATTATCAAATTAAGAAGGCCAGGATTAAAACTTATGCAATTGCCAATGTATTGTTGGGCAATGCTTGGAACAAGTCTATTAGTTGTTTTGTCAACTCCTGTTTTAGCAGGCACTTTAATATTACTTAGCTTCGATATCATAGCTAATACAGGTTTTTTCAACCCTGTTTTAGGTGGCAATGTCGTAGTTTATCAGCATTTATTTTGGTTTTATTCTCATCCAGCTGTATACATTATGGTACTTCCTGCCTTTGGTTTAGTAAGTGAGATACTTCCTGTACATGCTAGAAAACCACTTTTTGGATATACAACAATGGTTTTTTCAATAATGGGGATCGTTGTTTTAGGTTTAGTTGTTTGGGCTCATCACATGTTTACTAGTGGAACACCCCCTTGGATGAGATTGTTCTTTACTATCGCGACAGCATTTATTGCTGTTCCCACAGGGATAAAATTTTTCAATTGGGTTGCAACATTATGGGGAGGTAGAATTTCAATTAATAGTGCAATGTTATTCTCTTGCGGATTTATTATAAATTTTGTTTTTGGGGGTATTACAGGAGTTGCTTTGGCACAGGTTCCTTTTGATATTCACGTACATGATACCTATTTCGTTGTCGCCCATTTTCATTACATAGTTTATGGCGGGACTGTTTTTATTATTTTTTCATCTATATATCATTGGTTCCCCAAAGTAACGGGGAAAATGCTAAATGAAAAATTCGGAATTTTACATTTTATCATTACCTTTATTGGATTTAACTTGTGCTTTGCTCCCCAACATTGGCTCGGCTTAAATGGAATGCCGAGAAGAGTCGCTGAATATGATCCTCAATTCCAGTTCGTTAATCAAATTAGTAGCCTTGGGGCTCTTTTAATGGCTATAAGCACAATTCCTTTTTTAATTAATGTTTTCCTTAGTGTGAGAAATGGAAAAGATGCTGGAGATAACCCTTGGAATGCTCTTACACCTGAATGGTTAACATCTTCTCCACCTCCAGTTGAAAATTGGGAAGGAGAAGCTCCATTAGTTGAAGAACCTTATGGTTATGGTAAAGAAATTTCTGAACAAAAATAAAAACATATGACAACTCTAGATAGCTCAAAAGAAATTCAAAAAAATAATTCTGAAGTCAATGAAACACATGAAGATTTCAGAATGTTTGGTCTTATAACTTTCCTAATTGCGGACGGAATGACCTTTGCTGGATTCTTTGCTGCTTATCTAACTTATAAAGCAGTAAATCCATTACCTGATGGTGCTATTTATGAATTAGAACTTCCAATACCTACACTTAATACAATTTTGTTGCTTGTTAGTAGTGCAACTTTCCATAAAGCAGGTAAAGCACTTTTAAAAGGTAAAAACTCTGATTCCCAAAAATGGTTGGTTTTTACTGCTTTTCTTGGAATTATGTTTTTAATATGTCAATTATTTGAATATTTTCATTTACCTTTTGGATTAACCGATAATTTATTTGCAAGTACTTTTTATGCTCTTACTGGTTTTCATGGGTTACATGTCACTTTAGGTACTTTAATGATTTTAATTATTGCTTGGCAATCGAGAATAAATGGTGGAAGATTAACTAGTCAAAATATGTTCCCATTGGAAGCTGTTGAATTGTACTGGCATTTTGTAGATGGAATATGGGTTATTCTATTTATTATTTTGTATCTTTTATAAAAACTTAATTTTAAAAATTAAATATACTATTTATTAATTTATATTGCCACAGTTCTCCTTTTTAGTAAGAATATATAGTTAGAAAATTGTCAGATAATGCTTGAAGGAAAAGAACTTCTTGAAAAAGCAAAATTATTAAGTAAAAAATCTGAAGATGAGATAGCAAAAGGTTGTGGTTACATAGGTCCTAGCGGAAGAATCTTAAGAAAAAGTTTTTATAGGGCGCTTATCGAAGCTAAGGGTTACAAAATAGGAAATGGTCGTCAGGGGAAAAATGGTAATAGAGCTTCAAGAGGCAGGCAGACAGAATTTAAAACTAAAGTTCATGGCAATGGTAACCTATTAATTGGTCATGCCTACACCAAAAAATTAGGTCTAGAACCTGGTCAGGAATTTAAAATCGATCTTAAAAAAGAGTCAAAAACAATTTGTCTGACTCCATTAAATTAAAAAAATATATTTTACCAACCGTTTTCTTTAAGCCACTCCGAAGAAATTTTATTTGAAGATAATTCTTGCTTGCTATTTTTGTTAAATAAAAGTAATTTCTCTACATATTTAATTAGTGCATCTGCCTCAAGGTTTACGCTGTCACCGACATTTAATTTATTCAGATTTGTGTTATGCCAAGTATGAGGAATTATCGCAATAGTAAATATTTCTCCTTCCTGCTCATATTTTGCAATCGTAAGACTTATCCCATTTACACAAATACTCCCTTTATTAACAACATATTTTGAAAAATTATTATTTTTCCACTTTATTGATAAGAGCCAAGATTTCTCTAATTTTTCAATATTCTCAACTGTTCCAAGGCCATCAACATGTCCACTGACTATATGGCCTCCTAGACGGTCAGACACCCTAAGAGCTGGCTCCAAATTAACAATCTGATTCAGGTTGGACTTTACTCCTAAAGTTGTTTTTTTTAATGTCTCTTCACTAACATCAACAGTGAATTTATTTTGAAAAATCTCTTTAACTGTCAAACAAATTCCATCAACAGCTATGCTATCTCCGATTGACATATCAAATAAATTATCTAGAATTTCAATTTCTAAAATATTTTTTTCTTGTTTTAGTTTTCCAATTGATTGAATTATTCCTGTAAACATAGATTTAAGAAAAATATTTTTGCAAAATTTTGTATTTACTTTAATTTACTTTAAATGATTTTCAACTATAAATAAATTAAAGAGTAAATAAAAAAAATTGATCATATTTGGATGATTATTAATTCGCAAAAAAGATCATTTGGTAGAGGGGCGAAAGTGAGCTTATTCACTTTAGGGACAATGCGTGCCACAGAAAGTCTCGAAAAAATGTATCTCATAATAAAAAATGCATATTATGTAGGAATTAACCACATAGAAACAGCACCCTCTTATGGTGATGCTGAATCACTTATTGGAAATTCAATAAAAAAACTAGCTATAGAAGAAAATATAAAAGAAAAAAATTGGGTAATTACTTCCAAAGTTTTACCAAAGGGTGATTTTGACTTTTTAAAAAATAATTTTAAAAAGTCTCTTAAAAATTTAAATCGCGAGAAAATTAATAATCTTGCAATTCACGGACTCAACTTAAAACAACATCTAGATTGGGTTCTTGCTGGAGAAGGTAAGAAATTCATATCTTGGATACTTGAAAAGGAACTAGTTGATCAAGTTGGTTTTAGTTCTCACGGAAGTTATTCACTAATTAAAAATGCAATTAACTCTGAAGTTTTTACTTTTTGTAATCTTCATTTGCATTATTTAGATCAATCTAAGATTGCTTTAGCAGAGGAAGCTATAAAAAAAGGTATGGGAGTTTTAGCAATATCACCTGCTGATAAAGGCGGTAAATTGTATTCTCCAAGTAATATTTTGTTAGAGGCCTCTAAGCCATTTCATCCATTAGAATTAGCGTATCGATTTCTGCTGGCAAAAGGTATCACAACTTTGTCCTTGGGGGCGACAAACAAAAAAGATTTTGAATTTGCGCATAAACTTAGAAACTCATTCGAGAAGCTTACAAAACTTGAAAAAAGCGCCCTGAATAAAATTGAGGAAGTTGCTAATGAAAGATTAAACTCAACAAAATGTGAACAATGTAGATCTTGTCTTCCATGTCCAAATGAAGTGCCAATCCCAGAAATACTTCGTTTAAGAAATATATCTATTGGTTATGGACAATTAGAATTTTCGAAAGAAAGATACAATTTAATAGGAAAAGCTGGCCACTGGTGGGAAGAAAAAAATTCCTCATTTTGTCAAGAATGTAATAACTGTGTTCCTAAATGTCCTAGTCAATTAGATATACCAAATTTATTAAAGGAAACTCATAACTTATTAATTGAAAATCCTACAAAAAGATTATGGGGATAAGGACTCATTCCAGAAATTCTTAAGATTAATTTTTTGTTCATTTGTTAGTACAGGGAAAGACCAACTATTTTCCCAACATTTTTCAGAAGGTCCTGAGATGGGAAACATTTCAGATTTATATTTACTTTGCAAATAATCATTATTGAATGGTAGATACCAACCCTGGCTTACTAATTTATCTACTAATGATTTATTTTCTAAAGATTTAATCCATTTAATTAATATTGCATTATTTAGATTTGATCGACTAAGTAGAAAATGCCACATCAAAGGAACGCCTTGGCTTGGGAAAACTAAAGAAAGCCTTGAATCTATTTTTAAATATTTTGAACAAAGACTATAAGGAACTATTGCAACACTAGCATCAGAATTAATCAACCAATTGAGCATATTTTTATCATCAAATAACATTGCTTGGCTTTTAAGTTTTTTTAAAGAATTAGATGAATTGATTTTTTTAGCAATTGACAATATTATTCTAGGACTTTGTGGAAAAATAATTTTCCCAGTTAATTTTTTAGAAAGAAGAAAATCCCAAGAAGTTCTGGCTGAATTTATTAATTCTTTATTATTTTTAATGATAATTGTATAAGGTACTACTCCAATAGGTAATAATTTACTTCTCTGATTTTGGTTAAAACTTCCCAAAAAATCTATCGATCTCTTATCCAAATTCTCTCTCAATGGATATTCATTTATTTTTTTAAATTCGGCAAAATCTATACTAGTAATCCATCCATCGTTTATTAAAGTAAAGTCAGAATTGAAAATTGCATTTCTATTTTTTTGTAGCTGGATACTTTCGAAATTAATTTTTTCCTGCTTCCAATCTTTTGGAATATTATCTTTAAAAGATTCTGGATAAAAAGAATTTTGAAGTACAATTTTGACTTTATTAGGATTATTACTGCAAGAGTTTAAGAGAAATAAAAGGGAAAGCTTACCACAATTTAAAAATTCTCTTCTGGTTGCAAATTTTGAAAACATTCAGCAATCCTTCTCTAAAGAAATTTGACCTACGTCCTTCATCATTTCCAGATTTTGTTGACACAATGAAACTATTTCTTCATTTTTAAATCCCTCTAAAAAAGCAAGCAATGATATTCCTCCAGCACCTACACCTTCTTTTACATGACCTAATTCATAATCCTTCAATTCTTTATATTTTGAATATTTGAAATTTAAAGGACTTGCTAAACCTAATAATTTGACATCATATTTTTCATTAATTAGATTTAATAAATCACTTAGAGAATTATCTTTCACAAGCCAACCAGTTGTTGCAATAAAAACATCTTTAATAAAATTATCTTTATTTTTTACATCTAAGAAATCTAATACAAGCAAAATGACTGCTAACATTTGACTTCCACCAGACAATATGACAGGTTGTTTTGCTAATCTTGCACCAAGTAATAGCCCCATTGAGAAAGCCTGGAAAGGATCACCTACCGCCGCGACAACATCAAAAGAGTCGAAATCAGTCTTGAGATTCGCATTTAAAAGTCCTTTTTGAACTACTTTTCTTCTTAGTTCTCTTGGGGCTTTAAATAAACTACTCCCTACTAAATTAGATACCCGCAGACCAAAAGCTTCCATTACTGCCTGTGCAGTTGTGGTACCTCCTGGTACAGATTCAGAAATTAAGATGGGTTGTTTTGAGGATTTTCCTATAGCAAGACCTCTTTCATAGAGATTTATAACTCTCTCTCTGGACATAGATTTACCAGTAGTAAGACAATTTGATGGGCCCAAATCTCTATCTTCTACAACCAAATGATTAAAATATGGCTTTATTCCTATTCCTAGAGGAACAATAACTGGATAAATATTTATAAGCTTTGAACAAACATGACTTATCAGGGCTGGAGTTACTCCTGCATTGAGGAAAGGTAATCTATATTTATGATCTTTTGAAGCACCCTTAAGCAAAAATTCGGCATCTGCGAGCGCAGTTTTTCTCCTGGATTTTGCATTAATGCCTGCAGCGGAAATTCCTGGAATTTGAGATGTATTAGTTCCTGCAATTACAAGAAATATTTTGAAATTATTTATATTCTTTTTCAGTATTTCTATTGTATCAAGTTGATTTATTTTATTTGATTCATTACCAAAAAAGTTTATCACTAATTCTGTACTATACATTCCTATTTTTTCTCAATTATTTAAATTAACTAAGCTATTTATTAATCTTGGAGGATCTGGGATAGTTAACTGAAATCTTGGAAACAGAGAATAGGCAACTACATGTACTGTTAAAACATAAACTATTTCTTGAAAAATTATTAATAAAATTGCACCTAATTGGATACACAAAATTGAGGGATATAGAGGTAAATTCAATAATCCAATGAACTTTTCTATTAGACCATAACTGGCTCTAGTAATTAAAACCCAAAGATTATCGCCTACCAATGTCGATAATGCTATTACTCTAAGAACGAAACCCAGGGTTCCAATAATGACTCCAATGGTTAAACTAAGTTTCCAACTCTTTTCTTTAAACCAACACCAGCCCAACCAAAAAGCCAAGATCCCGTAAGGAAATAAAAATAAGATACCTCTAACAGGACCCATAATTATGAATAAAAGTAGAAATTGTATTAGGAGACCTTCCAATGCAGTTTTAGTTCCTCTTCTCAAGTGCAACAGGATCATTGGGAGGGGCAAAATCAACCTTAAAAAGGCCCCACCAATTGGTAAATAATATAAAGCAACCCATAATAAAGACGAAAGCGATGCTAAATATGAGGTCTCGACAATATTTAATGCTTCAGTTTTTGTTGTTATTTTCATTTTTTGTTGGATATTTTAAATTAATTTTTATTCATACTTTTATTTCTTGAATCTAAGATACGTTCAATCTTCTCTATTTCAAAATTTACCTCAGAATTACTTAATATGGAACCTAACTCTTCCGTGGGATCTTTTGGATCTACATCTTTTAAGATCAATATTATTTTGTAAGATTGAAGCTCAATTTTTCTTATTTTTGAAGAATTA
>CABYJE010000019.1 GCA_902519235.1 uncultured Prochlorococcus sp. | reverse complement strand
CCTGTCCCACCTTGTTGTGATAGTTGCGCCCCGATTTCAACGATTTTGACAGGCCCACTTAGTTGTTGAGCTGTTGAAGAAAAATTTGTTATTAATCCTTTATAACCTTGAATTGTTTTTACCAAAAGTGAGGAAAACTCTTTATTGGTGTATTGAAAAAGTTCGTAAACGTTTTTTGTCTTTTTAGTTTCTTTTCTTATATTAGGTTGTAATTGAGCGCCTATAGTTCCTTTTCCATCAACATTCTTAGGTATCAAAGTTATATCTTTAAAAATTCCTGCCCTCTCGATTTTTATTGAAATTGGGACATCTGAAGAATTCTGAATCTCTTTTACTAAAGTGGAAACAGCTTGATCCCCTACTTCTAAAGTGCGAGTTTCAACCTCTAATATTTTATCTCCTGGTTCTAAGCCAGCTATTGAAGCAGCCTTGTCAGGTTGAGTTGCCAAAACTAAAATGCCCGGTTCTGGATCATATGGAATACCAATAGTAGTTACATTTAAAATTAAAATCGTATAAGCAAGGATTAAATTAGCGAATACTCCAGCAGAGATTACAATAACCCTCTGAATTATTGGTCTATTTTTTAAAAGGTTTGGATCTTTAGGGTCAATATTATTTAGTTCTTCATCAGGGAATGAAACAAATCCCCCTAAAGGAAAGGCTCTAAATGAATAAGTGATATTTTTATATTTTTTCTGAATTATTGAAGGTCCAAAACCAATCGAAAATCCATCAACGTAGATGCCTTGCAAAATTGCTGCAAGAAAATGACCCATCTCATGAAAAAAAATGAGAAATCCAAGAACTGTTATTGAGGTTAAAACGTTCATTATTTTATATTAAGCAGTTTTTAAAAAATTTGATCCAAAGTAAGGAACTAGAGCATCTGGAATTTTAACGCTACCATCTTTTTGTTGGCCATTTTCAAGAATCGCAGCCATTGTTCTTCCAATGGCGAGGCCACTTCCATTTAAGGTGTGTAAGTATGTATTTTTTTTATCAATTTTTGTTCTTATTGAAGATCTGCGCGCCTGAAAGTCTAAACAATTGCTGCAACTCGAAATTTCTCTATAACATTTACTACTAGGTAGCCATACTTCAAGATCAAAAGTTCTACTAGAAGAAAAGCCCAAGTCTCCAGTACAAATATCTATTAATCTGTAAGGAAGGTTTAGCTTTTTTAAAATACTTTCTGCATCAGAAGTTATTTTTTTATGAGCTTCAGTAGATTGGCTTGGATCACAAAACCAATACAGTTCAACCTTATTAAATTGATGAAGTCTAATTAAACCTTTAGTATCCCTTCCATAACTGCCAGCTTCTCTCCTAAAACATGGGCTATATGCAACATACTTAAGAGGTAATTGCTTGGAATCAATTATCTCATTTTTATGAAAAGCAGTAAGTGGAACTTCAGAAGTTGGAGAAAGCCATAGATCGTCATTGGAGCACTTAAAACTTTCATTTGAGAATTTAGGTAATTGTCCAGATCCCGTTAGACTTTCTGAATTTACTAAAGCTGGAGGCATTAACTCTAAATAACCATTTTTACTATGAATATCCAGCATGAAATTAATCAAGGCCCTCTCTAATCTTGCACCATTGCCAATAAGAGTAATAAAACGACTTTTTGATATTTTTGTTGATTTAACGGAGTCAAAAATATTAAGACTTTCGCCTATTTCCCAATGAGATTTAATATTCTCTTTTACTAACGGATCTCCCCAAGTTTTTATTTGTACATTGTCACTTTCATCTTTTCCAAAAGGTGCATCTTTACTAGGAAAATTTGGTAAATTATAAATCTCATCATCAACTTGTTTATCTAATATTCTTTGTTTCTCTTCAAGTTCAGAAATTTTGATTCTGTATTCGTTTCCCCTTTTCTTTAAATCAATTAGTTCTTCTGGATTAGTGTTTTGTGATTTTCCAATTACATGACCTATTAATTTGCTTAATTTTTTACTTTCAGATTGAATGCTAGATATTTCTATATCAATTTCTTTTTTTTTAACTGTTAACTCGTGTATGTGGGATATTTTGTAGACTTTCCCCCTTAAGGATAAATTCTCTTCAACGAAAGTTGGATTTTCTCTTATTAATTTTTGATCTAACACTCTTTTTTTTTTATACCTTAATTAAGATAGTTAATCTCTACTCATTATTAGGGATTTTTGATGAAAAATTAACTTAATTAATGTTTCCTAACTTATGCAATATTCTTCATAAATAAAATTTTAATTACGATGCGTAACGAGCCCTACCTGTTGATGACCATTCTTTTAATAGGTCAATTTGCTCTTTAGCTGTTCTTGATAAGGGGACTAATTCAGTGACTGCCTTTATTAAATCTTTCTCCATAAGCTCTCTATTTTCAGAGAATGAAATATGCATCCCCTCTATCACTGCCTGTTCAAGTTCTGCGCCTGAAAACCCTTCTGTTCTGTCAATAATCGTAGAAAGAGGAAAACTGTAACTTGGTCTTCTTTTTTTTAAGTGCAAATTAAGAATGCTTAATCTTTCTTCTGAATTTGGTAAATCAAGGAAAAATATCTCATCAAACCTACCTTTCCTTAATAATTCAGCTGGAAGCCTGTCTATGGCATTAGCGGTGGCTATCACAAATACAGCGGACTCTTTTTCAGCCATCCAAGTTAGCAAACTTGCTAAAACCCTTTGACTTGTCCCTCCATCACTTCTTGCATCGCCACCAAAGCCTTTATCAATTTCATCGATCCAAAGGATACAAGGTGCCATGGCCTCAGCTCTCAATATTGTTTCTCTTGTTCTTGCCTCACTTGAACCAACAAGGCTAGAAAATAGTCTTCCCACATCTAACTTAAGAAGTGGCATAGACCAACTTTTGGAAATTGATTTTGCAGTAAGTGATTTGCCTGTGCCTTGCGCTCCTACGAGTAAGACTCCTTTTGGAATAGGTAGACCATAGTCTCTAGCCTCTTTAGAAAATGCCCTATATCTTTGATTAAGCCAAACTTTTAAAACGTTTAAACCTCCAATATCATCTTGACTTGATTTGACTTCAAAGAATTCTAAAATTTCACTTCTTGCAATAACTTGTTTTTTCTCTTCAAGAATATCTTTGATATCTTCTTTACTTATTTTTCCTCTTTGAGCAAGTGCTTTTGCAGTAACTTGCTTGACTTTTGTTTCTGTTAATCCACTTGAAGCAATAGAAAGTTCATTTAAATCTTTCTCATCAAGATTTGAATTAGTATTGATAGCAATATTTTTTATAAGGTTTCGTAATTCTTTTTGATTAGGCAAAGGTAAGTTTACAATTGTCATTAATTCATCAAGATCTTCTGATGAAGGAAATAGATGAGAACTAATAATTAAGTTATGATTAGTTTCCTTAAGTGCAGAGAATAGTTCTTTAATTGTTCTATTTATTGATGGATCATCATAAAACTTATGAAAATCTTTTACTAATAATATTGTCGGTACTTTTGAAGTTTGTTCTTTAAGCCAATTAAGCACCCCTATTGGATTATTAGAAAATTTACCTTCCTCATTTACTAAACCTTTAATTCCATTAACGCAATCCCAGCAAGCGTATCTTTTTATATTTAATCTTTCGCATGAAAACTTAAGAATCTTTTCTAATCTTTGCTCTTCTTTGGTCCTTATCCAGATTAAAGATGTTCTTGATTTAATAAGTAATTCTAAATTTTTACACCAAGAATTCATTATTTAAAATCTAAACTATTTTTTACTATTGGGCTCAAATGGTAATCTTTTATCTGAGATAGTTGAAGCAGACGTTGTTATTGCTTCATTTTTACCTAGTAATTGCTCGTCTAAAATTTTCTGTAAATTTTCAGGGAGAGCTTCTTTGTTTAGAAGAAAGGTTTGGAATGCTTGGAATATATTAGCAACTACCATATAAAGTAATACTCCCGCTGGTAGAGGAAAAAACAAGAACATACCAGTAATCATGACTGGAGTGATTTTGTTAGCTGTTGATTGCTGCGGATTTGCTGGCATTCCCTGGCTAGACAAAACTTGAGAAAGTAGCAAGGTTAATCCGAAAGCACCAACAAGTGCAGCAATATCCCAGTTAATAGAACCATCTACATAAAAGCCAACTTGACCAAGTGCTTTAATAAAGAGAAATCCACTTTTCGCAGCTAAACCAGGAATTTTGGCTTCAATTGTTGCATCACCTGGCTTAATTGCTGTAACTGTTCCATCTTGGGAAATTTTTAGATTCTCAGATCCTTTTGAAACCGTCCAAGTAGGAAGGAATTTAGAACCATTATCGTATTTGGATAAAATTTCTGAATAGCTATTACCATTTGTTGTTTGCAAATTTATTTTAATAGATTCTTCTGTGCCTAATTTTGTACCATTAGGAATTGTAGCTATTACAGGGAAATGAGATTTTTCAGTAATGAATATCGAATGTCTTGGGGACTTGTAAGGTTTTGGATCAATCGCTGCAATTTGATCTTGGGGAATTACTTTAAGATTTATGTTGTAGGGAACATCCGCAAATGGTGAACCTCTTAAAGTTGCAAATAATGCAAATAATACAGGCATTTGTACAATCAATGGTAGGCAACCTGCTAGAGGACTGCCAAACTCATTCATTAATTTTCCTAATTCTTCTTGCTGTCTCTTTGGATCTCCTGAAAATTTAGACTTTATTTCTGCTTGCCTTTTTTGCATTACTGGTTGGGCAATTTTCATTCTTCTTGCACTTCTAATTGAACCAGCACTTAAAGGAAAAAGTGCAATTCTTATTACTACTGTTAAAGCAACAATTGCTAAACCATAACTAGGGACTAAACCGTAGAAAAAATCTAGAATAGGGATAAGTAGTTTTTCAGAAATGAACCCTATCACGATATTAAAAAGAGTGTAAGTTTAATAGACATTTTATTTTACAGGAAAAAAAGGTTTTTGTAATGAATATATTTAGGATTTAGTAGCAAATCCTTCTACCTCTTTAAGATTTGGGATTTGTGTTCTTTTACTTATGTTATCTTCGATAAATTTTTGTTTTTCTCTAAATAAGGGTAATGATTTCATTTCAACCTTTGATCCGTCATTAAGTATAAGAACCATATCGCCATAAGATCCAAATCCCCTCGGAATAGATCTGATTTCTTCAATGTTACTTAATGAAACTTGTGTTTTGTTTTTACCAAACCACCCACCATTTATTGAAATTCTTTTGTTTGTAATTTTATATCTCAACCACAATGCTCTAACTATTGCGGCAAAGGTAAATGGCAAACCAAGAATAGTTATCCCTGCGACTAGATTTATTATTAAATCGCTTCTTGCAGGACCACCTTCGTAAAAAGTTTTTTCGTTAGTGTCAATCATTTGATTAGTCGAGATTTGAACATTAAGTTTTGAAATTCCTCCAAAAGTTTATTTTTATCGTTGTAGAAATCCCCAAATTTAAGGTTAACAAGTAACCAATAAGGTTTGTGGTTATTAATTTTTTTAATGTTTGTTAATAGCCATTCTTGCAGAATTCTTCTAATTTTATTTCTATCTACAGCTTTTTTAGAAACTTTTTTGCTAATAGCAATTGCAATCCTGAATTTATTTGAATTATTTGTAACTTTATGGGATGAAAGGATATCTGGGTTAGATCTCGCTACTTTAAAAGTCATTAATTTTCCAGAGTATTTTATTGAATTTTTATGTATGTAATTAAAAGTCCTATGACCTTTTAAACGCATATCCTTTGGTAAGGCCATTTTTATTTGATCAGTTAGACAGCTATTCTTTCTCTACCTTTTTGTCTTCTGCTTTTAATAACTCTTCTACCAGTATGAGAACGCATTCTTACTCTAAAACCAGATACACGTTTTCTTTTTCTTGAAGTTCCACCAAAAGTTCTTTTAGTCATTTTTTTTATAATCCTTAATTAATTTATCATTTAATTGAGCACTATAGTCGAGCTTCCTAAATAACTTGACACTGTATTGCCTTTAAGTTGGCCATAAAGATGAAATTGAAATAGGCCTGATTTATTTGGATTATTTGCTTTTAAGACAATTGCATAACTTTCCTTATTATTGGGGATTGGTTTATAAGGGTAAATATTTATGGATCGCAGTGATGATGATTCATCGGTATTAATTTCTATATCAGCTGGAATATCTTCTAAACATTTTGTTCTCTCTTCAAAACCTCCTATTTTTACCTTGCAAAAACTTATTTTTTCTGTTTTTAGAGTTGTTTTAAATGGTTTAGGGATGGCTAGAGTTATTTTTAAAAGTTCAGCATTTCTATCAATTGGTCTCAAGAAAAAATAAATTTTATTTTTGAATCTTTTTTTATTCTCTTTTTGGTGCCATTTTAATCTTCTATAACCTGAATTTTGGTCCCATTGAAACTCTATTCCTGCCTTTGCATGTTGGTTACTATAGAAAAATGGTGTTGAAATTAAAATTGTAGGAATTAGGAAAAATCTAAAAAATTTAGAATTTAAAGTAAATTTCTTTGTACTTTTTAGCATTGATTAGGTCTTTCTAAATTTGTATTGAAATGTTGTACTAAGGTTAACATCTATCTGCCCTTAATTTAGAAGCGCCTCTTAAATAAGGATGCTTTACCGGGAAATTTGGCGGTAATAAAACTTGTGCCATTATTCTTATACAAAATTTGACATCATTTGTTACGTGCATTTGTTGACAGTCTAAAAATGCCACTGAATCAAGTCCATTACATTTCCTTGCAATTGAAGCAGGAAAACAAGAATCCAAATCTTTTGTTGCAGTGAATGTAATAGATAATAAATTTGTCTTAATCAAATTATTACGTGAAATTAATTCATTAACTAATTCCACTACAGCATCTTCTATTTCATTAGCAGAATTCCCAGAGGCTGTTGTAGCTCCTCGGATAAATGTAATTTTATAATTATCTTTAATATTTTCAGACATATTTGATTCAAGGCTTATATAACCAAAGTACTTTATTAGATGAGTCAAACTCAAAAAAGATATTATTGATTATTTTTTCAAATATTCTACTCCCAGGAATTAGTCCAAGAATTTTTTTCTTTTTTTTCCCAAATGTTAAGGGTTCAATTTTAGGATCAACATTAACCATTTTTGCAGCAAGTTCCCTTGCAACAAATTCATCTCCAACTTCATCAACAAGACCTAGTTTTTTTGCTTGTGTTCCAGTGAAAATTCTTCCATCAGCAAATTTTCTTACTTCTTCAATAGGTAAATTCCTTCCTTTAGCAACAGCTTCAGTAAATTGTTTATAGCTTTCATCTATAAGCCCTTGAAGTAGTTCTCTACCTTCCAAACTAAGCGGTTTATCTGGAGAAAGTATATCTTTAAATACACCGCTCTTCACAGTCTCAAATTTAATACCAATCTTATTTAATAATTCAGATAAATTATTTCCTCTTATAATCACACCAATAGATCCTGTTATTGTGCCTGGATTCGCAACTATTTTGTCAGATGCAACACCAATGTAAACACCTCCTGAAGCCGAGATGTTCCCAAAACTAGAAATGACTTTACATCCTTTTTCTTTTAGTCTCTTGATAGCAGAGTATATTTCTTGGCTATCGCCTACAGTACCCCCTGGAGAATCAATTCTCACGATTAAAGCAGGAAACTCTCTATCCTCAATTTGTTTAAGAGCTTTAATGAAAGAAACTCTTGTTGAACTTGTAATAGGCTCATCAATTACGATACGAGCAATTCTTTTTTTTGACTTTCGTCTAAAAGGCCAAATCATTATTTTAAGGTAAATATATAAAACTACTTTAAAAAGATTATCAGCAGACCTAATGAATTCAATCCTAAATTGGTTTTTAATGATACTCCCATTTGCACTTTGGGGCACTTCAATGGCGGCTATGACCCCCTTAGTATCAAGTGCTGGGCCAGAGTTTGTGGCTTCTTTAAGATTACTTCCTGCAGGGATTCTTGTTCTAATTACAACATATTTACTTAAAAGAGATTTGACAATTTATAGGTGCGATTTGAAGTGGTTTTTCGTATTTACAGTTGTAGACGCAACTTTTTTTCAGTTGTTTTTAACTTACGGAATTGAAAAAACAGGCGCTGGTCTTGGCTCAGTATTGATTGATTCTCAGCCCCTTTTGGTAGCTATTTTAGCAAGAGCAATTTTTGGAAATTTAATTAATCCTATAGGTTGGTTAGGATTACTTTTTGGCTTGGGTGGAATAGTATTCTTAGGAGTCCCGCAAGAATTTCTAGAAAATTGGTGGTTAATGTCTAATACCTCTGTGAATAATGTAGCTTTTAACTTTGGAGAACTATGGATGCTTGCAGCTTCGCTGGCTATGGCACTAGGGACTATTCTTATTAGATTCACCTGTACTAAAAGTGATCCAGTTGCAGTTACAGGATGGCATATGGTTTTAGGGAGTGTGCCCTTAATAATTAAGCATTGTTTAAAAACAAATTTTCAAATAATACCTGATTGGTCAATATTTGATTGGGGACTCATGTCTTTCGCAAGTATTTTTGGAGGAGCAATAGCTTATGGATTGTTTTTCTACTTTGCTAATAATAAAGAAATTACTGGATTTAGTACTCTTGCATTTTTAACTCCTGTATTTGCACTTCTCAGTGGAGGTGTATGGTTAGATGAAAGGCTTACTGTTGTTCAATGGATAGGAGTAATTTTTGTTCTTATCTCGGTATTTTTTGTAAGCCAGAGAAGGTCTTTGTGGGAAAATAAACTTACCGATAATACCATTTAGTTAGTTTCTTGGTTTAAAGAGTCTTTTAATGCGAATAGTTTTGATTAGTACTCCAATTGGTTTCCTGGGGAGCGGCAGAGGTGGAGGAGTTGAATTGACTTTGAATTCCTTGGTATCTGGTTTGCTTTCATTAGGTCACTCGGTAGAGGTAGTAGCTCCTAAAAATTCTAAATTACATAAAAGTAATGAAAAAGCAAAATTATATTTTGTAGAAGGTCAAGATCAAATTAGTTGGCAACATCTAAATTACAATTCTCCAGTGACCATACCAGATAATTCGCTTCTACCAGGAATGCTAGAACAAGGATTAAATCTTGCAAAAGAAGCAGATGTATTGTTAAACATGTCTTATGATTGGTTGCCTATTTGGATGACTCTTAATGTAGAGATTCCTATCGCACATATTATTAGTATGGGTTCTGAAAGTTCGGTAATAAGTAATTTAATCTCAAAAGTATTTTCTAAACATCCAGTTAATTTTGCATTTCATTCAAAAATACAAGCAGATGATTATCCATTTATAAAAAACCCAACAATTATCGGCAATGGGTTTAGGTTAGAGAATTATACTTTTCAAAATTCAGTGAATGGACCTTTAGCTTGGGTTGGAAGAGTAGCTCCAGAGAAGGGTTTAGAGGATGCAGTTTATGTAGCAAATGAACTTGGCGAAAAACTAAATGTTTGGGGAATTATAGAGGATGAGACCTATGCCTCAAAAATAGAGCAATCGTTTCCTAAAGGATCTGTAGATTGGATGGGCTTTTTATCAACCGATGAATTACAAAAAGAACTTGGTAAATGCAGGGTTTTGCTAAATACCCCAAAATGGAATGAGGCATATGGCAATGTAATTGTAGAAGCTTTAGCATGTGGTGTACCTGTAGTCGCTTACAGAAGGGGTGGCCCCAGTGAAATTATTCAGCATGGACAAACTGGTTATCTTGCTGATCCCGATGATAAAAAAAATCTTCTTTCCTATGTAGAGATTATTGAAAAAATTAAGCGTGAGAATTGTAGAAAATGGGTAGAAAAAAATGCCTCTACAGATATATTTGCTAATAAGGTTGTGAACTGGCTTAATAAGGTAATGCAAGAATATAAATAATATTTAGATGATTCTTCTTAACTCAAAAAAAAGGCTCATAACCTTATTTATAGTTTTAGTTTGTGGAATCATTATATTTATATTAGGTTTAGGCTCTACAGGACTGGTGGATGAAACTCCGCCTTTATTTGCAGCTGCTGCAAGGGCGATGAGCGAATCTGGCGATTGGTTAACTCCAAAAGTTAATGGAATATTCCGTTTTGATAAGCCTCCACTCATATATTGGCTAATGGGTTTTTTTTATTCATTACCGAAAAACGAGATTTGGGATAGTTTAGGAACACTCTCTGCAAGACTCCCCTCAGCTTTAGGATCATTATTCTTAATGTTGATGATTGGAGATACATTGTTTTGTTGGCCACAGAAGGGTGATAAGCAATTTCTTACTCCAATAGTTGCATCGTTAGGTTTTGCCCTGTCTCCATTCATAATTATCTGGAGTAGAACTGCTGTGAGTGATGCACTTTTAACGGGTACATTAGGGATTAGCCTGCTCTTGTTTTGGAGAAGAATGGCAAGCGAAAGAAATGATCAATGCATTTCAGCGTGGGTATTTTTAGGGTTTGCAATTTTAACTAAAGGACCTGTTGCATTGGTTTTGGCAACATTGACTATTACATCTTTTTTGTTTATTCAGAAGAATTGGAAAACGTTGCTCTGCAAGATAAACCCCAAGAAAGGTTTTTTAATAACAATACTAATAAGTGTTCCATGGTACATTCTGGAACTAATAAAAGAAGGAAAGATTTTTTGGGATAATTTTTTTGGATATCATAATTTTCAAAGATACACATCAGTTGTAAATAATCATGAAGAACCATTTTGGTTTTTTATTTACATAATGATATTGGCTTCATTACCATTCACTCCTTTTTTGTTTCACGGGATATTTAAGGCCATTAAGGATTTCTTGAAAAGTTCAAAAGAAAGTTGCAATTTTACAGAAACCCTTTATACATATTCTCTTTGTTGGTTAGTATCAGTTTTAATCTTCTTTAGTATTTCCGCTACGAAACTACCAAGCTATTGGTTACCAGCAATCCCAGCAGCGGCAATCTTAATTAGTAATAGTTTAATCAATATCAAAATTTCAAATAAAAGCTATTTATATTTATGGATTTTTAATATTTTAATTTTGTTTGGTCTCTCGATAGCGTTCTTTTTCTCAAATATTTGGTTAAGTTCAATAAATGATCCTGAAATGCCTAATCTTGCATCTGAATTAATGAGCTCTGGGATAATTTTTAAATCTAAATTGATCTTCTCTTCATTAACACTTCTTGCAATAGTTTTATTTTCTCTGAAATCCAAAAATATCTTTCTTTATCTTCAAATTTTTCTTTTAATTGGACAATCTTTATTGATGTCGCCTATTAGAAAATTAGCTGATAGTTCTAGGCAATTACCTTTGAGGAATATCTCAAAATTAATTTTAAATATTCGGGAGGGAAGGGAAACTTTAGCAATGATCGGGATAAGAAAACCGTCCTTACATTATTATTCGAGACAAATAGTTTTTTATGAACCAAATACTAAAGAGGGATTAATTAATCTTTCAGAAAGATTAAATACTGATAGAAGAGAAAATTATCAGGATCAACCTGATTATGAATACAATTCTTTACTGGTCGTGATAGATGAATACTCCTCCCAGGAACAGCACTGGTCAAATATTAATTATCAAAAAATAGGTAAATATGGTATTTATAATTTATGGCGAATTCAGAAAAGTGATTTGAGTAGGTATTCGAAATTTTTACTTGATAGCGGTTATAAATCTGACTGGAAAATAAGAAAAGTTGAGAAATTTTAACAAAGCTTCTTTCTAAGAAGAGCGTTTTTAAGGTCATTGATACTGCACTTATGAGGGATTTCAATTTCATTCAAATCTTCAAGTAATTCAAGATCAATGACAGAATCTTCGGCTAAAAAACTAAAAACCTCATTAATGCTTATTCCCATATCTTGAGCCATCTCTGAGATAAGCCTAAGAGTATCTCTCCTCACAGATATTCTGAGGTCTATAGGGATATATTCATTTTCAGGGTTCGCTGACTTCATAATCTAAATCTTAAGACATTATGTAGTTATCAGGACAATATCTTTACAATATTCATTAATCATGTATTTGCATAATATTAGTTAAACACATCTATAAGGATTTTTAAGAGAGGAATTGAAATTAACGAAATTAAAGTTGTAGTAAAAAGAATTTTTGAAGCGATTTGTTGTTTTACACCATAAGCCTCTGCCATTAAGATTGTAGAAATTGCCGTTGGGGTTCCCGCCTGAAGTATTACTGCTGATGATTGATAGAAATCAAAATTTAAAAATTTGCATATTAAATAAACAATAAAAGGAAGAATAAACATCTTTAATAAAATTGAGAATTTAATCTCTTCATTAAGATCAAAAATTTTACCTTTTTGATTTGTAATTATTCCAAGTCTTGTTCCAACAATTATTATTGCCAATGCAATAACTATTCTTGCAGGTATCCAAAGGTAATTGCCTAATATCTCATCTAAATGGAATAGATATGCAAAAAATACACCAATGATTCCTCTTGATGCGGGACTATTTATCAATGCTTTTATAAGGCCTTCGATCTTTGGGATGTTTTTGTTTTGGGATTTACGTTGTAGAAAAAAAGGTCCAAATATCCAAGCGAATAGTGTTGTTCCCAAGTCAAATCCGATAGTAAAGTTAATAGTGGTTGAAGGTAGAAGAGCTATTGCAATTGGTATTCCAAGAAATGAAGTATTACCTATAAGGCCTGCCAGCTGCAAAGTATAATTTGAAAGCTTATTTTTAAATATTGGGAATATATTTATTAAGATTATTAAAAATCCAATTAAAGAGAATGCTAAAGATGCGCTTTTAATAAGGTTTATATCTATACCCTCCTTTAATAAAAGACCCATTACACTTAATGGAATACCAAAACTTATAAGAGGTCTTGCTATATATTTAGAAATCTTTGGATTTTTTTTTCCAAGTAGAAACCCAAAAATTAAGAAAGGGATAATATTTATAAAGAGTGAGTAGATGGTATTAATTAAATATTTATTAAAGCAATATTAACTTGCCTTTAGCACAGTCAAAAAGTTTTTTTATGTATAGATAACTTAAATTATTTTCCACATTGCTTTATCAGGAATTTGAGGAGATTTATGTAGATCTTCTGGTTCATTAGTCAAAACTCTCCAATTTGGAACTCTACATGTTACGTAAGCGGGACTTTCAATTAAAACCCCTGGCTTTTCATCAAAAGTACAAGTAAATCCTTCTTTCCAAAAACCACTATTATTAAGACTACCTTTAAACCAAACCCAGCATTTTGAAGTTTTCAATATCAGCAAAATTTGTTTTTATAATAATTAAAATTTAAATTAATATGTCGATTAGTAAATATTATTAAATAATTATTTCTTTCTTAAGGTTTTTGAAAATATATTTTTGAGATTAATATCATGAGATTTAAGATTAAAGTAATTAAATTGGCTATCAATATTGGTTTAGAGGAAATTTTATAACCGTAAATAATCCAAGAAAAAACTCCGATAATAAACATTATCAAAGTTGTCAAAGAAACATCGTCCGCCTTTTTTGTTTTTAGAGTCTTTAGCAATTGTGGTAAAAATGCAGCTGTTGTTAGAATCGCTGCTAAATATCCAAATATTTCTACATTCATAAAAATATTTTAAAAACTATTCTTTAATTAAATTAGTCAAAAATCCTAAGGGATCCCTCATGTTTGATGAATATCCAAGCACATCGTTTGAGAAAAATTTATAAATAATTTGATTTTCATCATTTAATAAGAAAGTAGCCCCTCTTTGAGGAAGGTATTCTTCGTTAAGAATATAATCACTCCAATTTTGAATTATTTCATTCATATTATTTAATCTAAATGTCGCTAATTCAAATGGTCTCAAGTAGCCATCCCCGAAAACCTTTTTAAAAGAATTACCTGAAAATTTTAAAAATTTTAAAACATCAATTTTGTCAAATTCTGAATAGAGTTGCTTTGCTTTTCGGTCGCCGGTATAACCTCTAATAACTTCTTTAATTGTTTTAAAAGAATTTATCCCAGATAACATCAAAAGCATATTGATCCAACCACCTAAACCAATATCTAATCCTCTCGAGACTTTTAAATTATTGTGGATTTGATTATCAGAAACAACTATTAAATTTTCTTTGTGAAAGCCAGTAAATTTGCAGAACTTTTCTTTCCCATTTTGGTTCCCAATAGCAATTGCAAAAATATCTAAATTTTTATCTTGATGATTATCGATAAAACCTTTTAAATTTATTGCATATTCAAGGCTGTCAAAATCTCCTAATAAACCAAATAAAATAATTAATTTGAATTTTTTATCCCCATTAAAGTTGAATTCTTCAATGATTTTATATAGATTGCTATCAGAAGTTTTACTATTCATGCTTAAAGATTTTTGAGTAGATTATTTTTAAAAGCTTTTTCTTACCTTTATTAGTATAAAATTTAACTTGAAAAAGTTTTTTTTGAGAAATTTTTTGTTTATTTGTTTCTATTATTTTAAAGAAAACAATTTAAATTTATGACAGTAGGAATTTATTACGCAACTACAACTGGAAAAACTGAAGATGTCGCAGATCGTCTTCACAACTTTATTCCTTCAGCAGAATCACCAAAAGATGTATCAGATGTTGATGATCTTTCAGAATTTGAAAATCTTGATGGTATTATTTGTGGCCTGCCAACTTGGAATACTGGAGCAGACGAGGAGAGATCTGGAACTTCGTGGGATTCAATACTAGAAGATATAGGCAAACTAAATTTATCAGGAAAAAAAGTAGCAATTTTTGGTTTAGGGGATTCTTCTACCTATACTGAAAATTATTGTGATGCAATGGAAGAACTTCATAGCTACTTCACAAAAGCAGGCGCCGAAATGGTCGGTTACGTAGATAAGTCTTCTTATACATTTGATGAGTCTAAAAGTGTTATTGGAGAAAGCTTTTGTGGATTACCTCTTGATGAGGATAGTGAATCAGATTTGACAGATTCTCGCCTTGAGTCTTGGGCCACGCAATTAAAAGCTGAAATCCCTTCTTTGGCTTAAATTTTTGAAAAAAAAACCTAAAAAAATAGTCAATTTAATAAATTAAAACTTTCTATCCCAATTAGAGATTCCTTTTTGTATTATTGCTTGTAAATCTTAAACATAATGAAAAATTTAAAAGAACAGAGTTGCAAAGATATTTTTAAAAATGCTTATGAAAAAAGATATACATGGAATACTGATTTCAAAGGCTATCAAGGCAAGTGTACTTATTTATTTGAAGAAAATTCTTATGAAGGTGAGTTCTTATTAGGTGAAGACTTTAAACCTGAGATTAAAAATATAGATGATGAAAAAATAAAGAAAAGTATTGCTTCTCAATTGTTTGAAGTATGTATTCACAGGGTAAAAAGAGAATTTAATTCAGTTCATTCAGAAAATAATTTTACTTTACTTAAAAGTTCTGAAAATGGGATTGAAATGAATGTTTCTGGGAGAAATGAAGGAGATAAGTATAGGGTTAAAGATGATTGCATTAATATGGTTTATAGAAAAATTCATGGAACAATTATTGAGATTTTTGTTGAGGAATTTTTTGATACTGGAGTTGGTTTTCTTAGTAAGAAATATACTAGTCAACAAATTAATCCAAAAACCCTAGAAGCAAATTCTCAAAAAATTGAATACAAAGATGAATTTATAAATATAGGTAAAAAAGATTATTGGATTTTAAATTCGAGATCAATAAAATATTTAAACCAAAATCAAGAAGAAGAAATACAAAAGTTTGTTTTCGAGAATTTAAGTTTATTGAAATAAGTTTTTATTCAACCAATCTAAATCCTTTATCAAGTAGTTTTTGATAAAGAAGTCTTGCTCTGAAGGCTAAAATTTGTTCTTCATTTTCATTACTAATTACATGAAAATAATTATTGTCTAGTTTGTTTTTGCTAAAACACACGTTTGCTTCACCTAATCTTAAAGTCCAGTTTTCTTCTTTAGCTAAATGTTGATTAGGTCCTAGATCCCAAGGGCATTTTTCAGGATATTTTTCTCTTTTAGAGCCCATATTTTTAATATTATCTATCCAATATTAGTAAAAATTAAAAAGTATGTCTATAGATCTTTGTTCAAAGCTTTGTCTGAAATGCAATAAAGGTATTATTTACTTTTTACTTGCAATCAAGCAATAAAATGGGTCTTTACTAAAAAAATTGAAGATATTTTGGGCTGGTTCATTAAACTTTTTAATTATTCTTGGCTCATTAAATCCGTTTGATATTAAGACTTTTCTTACATATTTAATTCTCTCTTCTTCAGTGGATGAAGTCCAAATGTTGGGAGCCTTATGCCAAAATGCTCTATTTGAAAAAGATATTATAAACTTGCCATGATTACTCAAAATTCTTACGATTTCTCTAGATAAATTTTCTGGATATTGTAAATATTGCCAAGCTGCGACCATTAAACAAAAATCAACGCTTTCATTACCTAAAGGAATTTCTTGATTTAAATTGAAATTTTGTATCCAATAAGTATCAAAAATTTTATTTTTCTCAAGTTCTTGTTTGTTTAATCCATGCCCAATAACCTTTTTATATTTTTTCTCTTGAGGTAAGTAACTATCCCAGCTGGACATTAAATCGAGGACAGTTGAATTCTCTGAAATTTCTTTTTTATAAACATTTGATAGATATTGCCTGAAGTTTGCATCTAAATGATAAACAA
>CABYJE010000018.1 GCA_902519235.1 uncultured Prochlorococcus sp. | reverse complement strand
TTAACAGAGGACTTGGTGAGGCAGCTTCAAATTCGAAAGCTCTAGAAGCTTCTTTAAATGAAATGGCAACAATTACAGGACAAAAGGCCCTTGTAACTAGGGCTAAAAAAGCTATCGCGGGTTTTAAAATTCGTGAGGGCATGCCAATTGGTTGTACTGTTACTTTGAGAGGAGACAGGATGTATTCCTTTTTGGAGAGATTTATAAATCTAGCTTTACCAAGAATAAGAGACTTCAGAGGAGTAAATCCAAAAAGTTTCGATGGGAGAGGGAATTATACCGTTGGAGTGAAAGAGCAATTGATTTTTCCTGAAATCTCTTTTGATAAAATAGATTCAATAAGAGGTATGGATATAACTATTGTCACTAGTGCAAAATCAGATCAAGAAGGTAAAGCTCTTTTGCAAGAGCTAGGAATGCCTTTTAGTAAGAATTAAATTAAAACTATGTCAAATCACGATCCTATTTCAGATATGCTTACTCGAATTAGAAATGCGAGTCAAAAAAAGCATACAACCACAACAATCCCTGGTTCAAAAATGTCCTTAAGTATCGCCAAAGTGCTTCAAAAAGAGGGATTCATTTCTGATATTAATGAGGAAGGTGAAGGTTATAAATCACAAATAATACTCGGTCTCAAATATAGTGGTAAAAACAAATTTCCTACTATCCGATCTATGCAAAGAGTTAGTAAACCTGGTTTGAGAATATATAAAAATACTAGAGGTTTACCAAAAGTTCTTGGAGGTCTTGGAGTTGCCATAATTTCAACTTCTAAAGGCGTTATGAGTGATCGCGATGCTAGAAAGCAAGGCATTGGCGGCGAAGTACTCTGCTATGTTTATTAAGGAGAATTAATCATGTCAAGAATCGGAAAAACACCAGTACTTATTCCAGAGAAAGTTACAGTTGATTTTGATGGATTAACAGTTACAGTGAAAGGTCCAAAGGGTGAGTTAAAACGTCTCATGCCTGAGGGAGTTAGTTTTGATAAGAAAGATAATACTGTTGTCGTAAGTCCTACTACAACCAAAATACATTCAAGGCAGAGACATGGTTTATGTAGAGCCTTAATTGCGAATATGGTTGAAGGGGTTACTCAAGGTTTTTCAAAGAAACTAGAAATTGTTGGCGTTGGATCAAGAGCACAAGTAAAAGGTAAAAATCTAGTTGTAAGTGCAGGATATAGTCATCCTATAGAAATGATCCCCCCTGATGGTATAACATACAAAGTTGAAAGTAATACAAACGTTACCGTATCTGGAATTGATAAGGAAATTGTTGGCAATGAAGCAGCAAAAATCAGATCAATTAGACCTCCAGAGCCATATAAAGGAAAAGGAATTAAATACCATGATGAGAGAATTCTCAGAAAAGCTGGTAAATCTGGCAAAAAATAATTCGAATTAAAAAAATGACCAAACTTTCCAGGAAATTACAAACTCAAAAAAGACATAGAAGATTAAGGAGATTCTTAATTGGAGATGCAACGCGTCCAAGATTATCTGTTTTTCGCTCTAATAACCATATTTATGCCCAGGTCATAGATGATAGCGCTCAAACAACCATTTGCTCAGCTTCAACTGTTGATAAGGAACTGAGAGAAAAATCTGAGAAATTATCTGCTGATTGTAATTCTTCTTCCATTGTTGGAAAATTATTAGCAAAAAGAGCGATAAAAAAAGGTATTAAGCAAGTAATTTTTGACCGTGGAGGTAACTTATATCACGGCAGAGTAAAGGCACTTGCAGACGCTGCTCGTGAAGCTGGCCTAGAATTCTAACCCTTAATTTTTTACTATGACTGACACTCCAACAAAACAAGAAATTCAATCCAAGAACGATAACGTTCCTGGAGCTATGCCCGTAGAACAAAAAAAGAATAATCGTAATGATCGCAAAAGAAATAGAAGAGGTGATTCAAAAAATCTAGAGAGAGATTCTGATTGGCAAGAAAGGGTTGTTCAAATTCGACGTGTTTCTAAGACTGTTAAGGGTGGGAAAAAAATGAGTTTTAGAGCAATTGTTGTTGTAGGTAATGAGAAAGGTCAAGTTGGAGTTGGAGTTGGTAAAGCAGGTGATGTCATTGGCGCTGTGAGAAAGGGAGTTTCAGATGGTAAAAAGAATCTTGTTAGGGTTCCCTTAACCCCAAATAATTCAATACCGACTTTATCTAAAGGTCGAGATGGTGCTGCTAATGTACTAATTAGACCAGCTGCCCCAGGTACAGGTGTAATTGCTGGTGGTTCAATCAGAACAGTTTTAGAATTAGCCGGCATAAAAAATGTCTTAGCAAAGAGATTGGGTAGTAAAACACCTTTGAATAATGCAAGAGCTGCTATGGTAGCTCTTGCTCAATTAAGAACACACAAATCTGCCTCAAGGGAGAGAGGCATTTCACTTGAACAGCTCTATTCTTAAAATTATGACTTCAACATTAAATACACTTAAATCAAACTCTGGCTCGAGAAAGAAAAAATTAAGAAAGGGTAGAGGAATTGCAGCCGGTCAGGGTGCATCATGTGGTTTTGGAATGAGAGGACAAAAGTCACGTTCTGGGAGACCTACACGTCCAGGTTTTGAAGGTGGCCAAATGCCTTTGTATAGAAGAGTTCCAAAATTAAAGCATTTTGAATTAATTAACCAAAAAAACTTTTCCATAGTGAATTTAGATAAATTATGTGATTTCAAAGATAACGATGTTGTTAACTTAGACTCCCTAGTTAAAAAAGGTTTAATATTTAAGCCAAAATTCCCTTTAAAAATTCTGGGTAGCGGAAAAGTTAACGCTAAATTAAAAGTTCAAGCTCATGCATTCACAAAAGTTGCAAAGCAAAAAATTGAGGATGCTGGTGGATCTTGTGAGCTTATAAATAATAAATAAACTTACTTAAAAATTTGGTAAAGCTTCAAAATGTTTGTCAACAAAAGTAGAAATCCTAGCGCTTCTGAAATACTCTCCCAATTATTTTTAAATAAAGAGTTAAGAAGTAGAGTTTTAACAACTTTAGGACTTCTACTTTTAGTAAGACTTGGTATTTATATTCCTATGCCTGGAATCGATAGGGTTGCTTTTAAAAGTTTTATAGATCAAGGCGGACAACTAATAGGTTTTTTAGATATTTTTACTGGCGGGGGAATTTCAACTTTAGGAATTTTTGCACTTGGAATACTTCCTTTCATCAATGCATCAATTATCATTCAGCTTCTAACAGCTTCATTGCCAGTTCTTGAAGATTTACAAAAAAATGAAGGAGAAGCTGGTAGAAGAAAAATTGCTCAAATAACTAGATATGTTTCTTTGGGTTGGGGTTTTTTGCAGAGTATTATTTTTTCTTTAATTCTCAGACAATATGCAATTCAGGGTATTAGTGAAACTACTTTTGTTTTGCAAACCTCCATAGCATTAGTTACTGGTTCAATGTTAGTAATGTGGTTTAGCGAAATTATTACTGAGAAAGGAATAGGACAAGGCGCTTCATTGGTAATTTTTTTGAATATTGTTTCGTCTTTACCCAAGGCTCTAAGTTCAACCATTGAAAAAGCTCAAACCGGTGATCGTGGAGATGTTTTGGGTATAGCAGTTTTACTTGGGGTATTTTTACTAACAATTGTTGGGATTATTTTTGTCCAAGAGGGAGCAAGACGTATTCCTATTGTTAGTGCAAAAAGGCAAATAGGAAGTGCTACATTACTTCCTACAAGACAAAGTTATCTGCCTTTAAAATTAAATGCAGGGGGTGTCATGCCTATCATATTTGCATCTGCTTTAATTTTTTTACCCATAACTATTGCAAATGTTACCGGTAATCCAGTTCTAATTAAATTAGCTAGCAGTTTAAATCCTGGATCATCTAATCCATGGCCATATGCTCTTACATTCTTCTCCTTAATCCTAGGATTCTCCTATTTTTATGCATCTCTAACAATTAATCCAGTTGATGTGGCTTCCAATTTAAAGAAAGGGGGGGTAGCAATACCAGGAGTCAGACCAGGAACTAATACGGCAAACTACTTATCAGGGATACAAAATAGGTTGACATTATTAGGAGGATTATTTCTTGGTTCAGTAGCTATCATTCCAGCCGCAGTAGAAAGAGCAACAAATGTGCAAACTTTTCAGGGTTTAGGAGCAACTTCATTACTTATTCTTGTTGGTGTTGCTATTGATACTGCTAAGCAAATTCAAACTTATGTCATATCTCAAAGATACGAAGGACTTATTAACAATTAATGAAAAAACATTTATTATTTTTAGGAGCTCCAGGAGCAGGGAAAGGGACTCAGGCAGAATTAATTAGCAAAACAAATTCTTACTTACACCTCTCCACAGGTGAATTATTAAGAAAAGAAATTGAAATGAATACTATACTTGGTAAACAAGTAAAGGATATTATTAACAGGGGAGAACTTGTTAGCGACGAACTTGTATTAAAAATAGTAAGGCATAATTTAAATAAGGATAATAAGGGTTGGATTCTAGATGGTTATCCAAGAAATTTATCCCAAGCAAATTCATTGAATCAGGTCTTAATTGAAGTCAAACAACCTTTAGAAATCGTTTTTTACTTAGATATTCCAGAAGAAGTTCTAATTAAGCGTCTGCTTTTAAGGGGAAGAAAAGATGATACTGAAGAGACTATTAGAAGAAGAGTGGATATTTATAAAAAAACCACAGAACCACTGATTCAATACTTTAAAGATCTTTCATTACTAGAATATATTGATGCTGATAGAGATTTTAAAAGCATTTCCTCTGATATCAAACAAAAAATGGCTAGATGATGATGTAGAATATAATATTGACGTCTTATTTGTAAAACCCCATGAAGGTCAGATCTTCAGTTAAAAAAATTAGTCCTGACGATCAGATCGTGAGGAGAAGAGGTAAAATCTATGTTATAAACAAGAAAAGACCTCGCAATAAACAGCGTCAGGGTTAAATTGCAGCCCTTTAATTCAAACTTTTACTTACTCAAAACACGTGGCCAGGATTGCAGGAATTGACATACCTCGCGAAAAGCGAGTTGAAATTGCACTAACATACGTCTATGGAATTGGTTTAACAAGATCAAAGCTGATTCTTGCTAATACTGACGTAAACCCAGATACTCGCGTAAAAGATCTTTCAGATTCTGATGTACAAAAACTTAGAGCCGCTTCAGAGGAATTTACTTTAGAAGGAGATTTGAGAAGAAAAGAGGGAATGGCCTTAAAACGTTTACAAGATATTGGATGCGTAAGAGGAAGAAGACATAGAATGAGTCTTCCCGTAAGAGGTCAAAGAACTAGAACTAATGCAAGAACCAGACGGGGTTCCAGAAAAACAGTTGCTGGAAGAAAAAAATAATTAATTAAATCTATTCACAAATTCCAGTATAAAATTAAAACATTATGGCAGCTACAGTAAAAAAAACAGGTTCAAAGAAATCCAAACGAAATGTACCAAATGGTGTGGTACATATTCAGAGTACATTTAATAACACTATCGTTTCAATTACTGATACTTCTGGTCATGTAATTTCTTGGTCTTCTGCTGGTGCAAGCGGATTTAAAGGTGCTAGGAAAGGAACGCCATTTGCTGCTCAAACAGCCGCTGAAGCTGCTGCCAGGAGAGCACTCGACCAAGGCATGAGACAGATAGAAGTATTAGTCAGAGGACCAGGATCAGGTAGGGAAACGGCCATAAGAGCTTTACAAGTGGCCGGTTTAGAAATAACTCTAATAAGAGATGTAACCCCATTACCTCATAATGGATGTAGAAGACCTAAAAGGAGACGCGTTTAGGTCTTAACACTTCTCCACCACCCCCCCCAAAAAAAAACTTTTAACCTTATTTTTTTCCGTGTTGCAATACCAGATTGACAGAATCGACCATCAAATAGCAGATGATCGCTCCCAAACAGGAACTTTTTTAATTGGCCCTTTAGAAAGGGGACAAGCTACAACTTTAGGAAATTCACTTAGAAGAGTCCTGATGGGAGGACTTGAAGGTAGTGCAGTGACTGCAGTAAGAATAGCAGGAATTAACCACGAATATGCCACTATCCCTGGAGTTAAAGAAGACGTTTTAGATATTCTTCTCAATTGTAAGCAACTATCAATTAATAGTTCCAATCCAGAGCTCGAAATTGGTAGGTTAGTAGCAAGTGGTCCAATGGAAGTCAAGGCGAATGATATTCAATTTTCATCTCAAGTTGAAATTGTTGATGGTGAAAAACCAATTGCAACTATTCAGGATGGTCATAACTTAGAGCTTGAAATTCATGTTGAAAGAGGTGTTGGATATAGACCTGTTGATCGCAAGAATGAAGAGATAAATGCTATCGATTTACTTCAAATAGATGCTGTTTTTATGCCAGTAAAGAGAGTTAATTTTACTATTGATGAAACTGCTGTAGCAGAAGGTGGGACAGGTAGAGAAAGATTAAAAATGGAAGTAGTAACGGATGGCTCAACAAGTCCTGATGATGCTATCGCGGAAGCTGCCAACCAGTTAATAGAACTCTTTCAACCTCTTGCTACCGTAACTATGGTAGAGGAAATACCTGAAGAACCTGAACCATCTCCTGAAGCTCAAATTCCTCTTGAGGAACTAAACTTGTCCGTTAGAGCATATAATTGTTTGAAAAGAGCTCAAGTAAATTCAGTTTCCGATTTAATGGGTTTTAGCTATGAAGATCTTCTTGAAATCAAGAACTTTGGATCTAAATCTGCAGATGAGGTTATTGAAGCTCTCGAGCGTATCGGAATTTCTATTCCACAAAGCAGAACTTCTGTTTAACAATTTTTAAGATTATGAGACACCAACTTAGAATTCCATTACTTAGCAAGCCTGCTGACCAAAGGAAAGCACTTTTAAGAGGTTTGACTACACAACTAATTAAGGAAGGTAGGGTAACTACAACAAAAGCTAGGGCAAAAGCTTTAAGAAACGAAGCAGAAAGAATGATTTCTCTCGCAAAAGATGGTAGTTTGGCTTCTAGGAGAAGGGCTATTGGATATATTTACGATAAGAAATTAGTTCATTCATTGTTTGAAAAAGCAAAAGAAAGATATGGAGATAGAAAAGGCGGTTATACACGTATAGTTAGAACGGTTTCTAGAAAAGGTGACAATGCACAGATGGCTATAATCGAGCTTGTTTAATCTAGTTTTAAAGGGTCTTTTGATTAGAAAATAACTTTTGAAAAGGGTAGCTTTATTAGTTCAATACGATGGATCTAATTTTTCAGGTTGGCAAAGACAAAGAAATGCAACTACAGTTCAGGAAATTTTAGAAAAGGCTCTTTTTAAGATCACAAATTACACTGTAAAGACTTTTGCGGCAGGCAGAACTGATGCGGGGGTTCATGCATCAGGTCAAGTAGTTCACTTTGATATTGATTGTGTTATTCCTGGAAATAGTTATTCTCATGTTCTAAATAACATTTTACCTTCAACAATTAGAATCTTAGAATCAGTTGAGGTTAAAGATAGTTGGCATGCATGTTACTCAGCGATGTATAGACATTATCGATATGTAATTAATAATAGTAAATTCCCTAATTTGTTTATAAAAAATTGGTCATGGCATAGATATCAAAAAGTATTAGATGAAGTCTTAATGTCTAGTGCATCAAAGAGATTGGAAGGAGAGCATGATTTTTTTGCTTTTCAGAAAAGTGGAAGTAATAGGACAAACTCCATAACAAAAATAAAAAATATAGATATAAAAAGAGTTGAGGATTTGATTTTAATTGATATAAAAGCTACCGGTTTTCTTTATGGAATGGTTCGTTTAATTGTTGGTCAACTCGTGTTAGTTGGAGAAAAAAAAATATCGCCAGAAATTTTTACAGATAGATGGGTGAACAAAAGGAAAAATCATGTTAAAGAATCTGCTCCAGCTAAGGGGTTATGTTTTGTAAATGCTGTTTATGAAGAAAGTGTTTTTAAAAAGGTTAACAATAATGATTTTTTCCCAGTATTTTTAATTAAGGGTTTTTCTTAAGTAAAGTTTGTTAAAGCTAATTTTTTTGTGCAAAAAATCCAAATTTGTTGTTTAATATTCCTCCAATAGGGTAGAATTTAGGACCAAACTTAAATTTATCTGTATAAATTAGGTAAATGAATAAAACAACTACTCCGTCCATAGAAACCATTGAAAGAAATTGGTTTTTAGTTGATGCAAAAGATAAGACACTTGGTAGACTTTCTACAGAAATAGCAACTGTATTAAGAGGTAAAAATAAACCAACATTTACTCCGCATTTGGATACAGGAGATTTTGTCATTGTGATAAATGCTGAAAAAGTTGAGGTAACAGGTAAAAAAGCATCACAAAAGTTGTATAGAAGACATTCTGGCAGACCAGGAGGAATGAAAATTGAAAAATTCGAGTCTCTTCAAGATAGAATTCCTGAAAGAATTATCGAGCAAGCTGTTAAGGGTATGCTGCCACATAACTCATTAGGAAGGCAGCAATTTAAAAAATTAAAAGTTTATAAAGGTTCTGATCATCCTCATGCTGCCCAGAATCCTGTATTATTAAATTGTTAATTTATTAAAATGAATAGTCAAATAAAAAACAAAGCTGTTTATTGGGGAACCGGAAGAAGAAAAACTTCAGTAGCTAGGGTTCGTTTGATTCCTGGGAATGGACAAATAAAAATTAACGGCCGTTCTGGAGATGATTACTTAAACTTCAATCCCCTTCACTTAAATTCAATAAAAGCACCTTTGCAAACCTTAGGACTTGAAAGTTCTTATGATATCTTCGTAAATGTTTATGGTGGTGGCTTGACAGGTCAAGCAGATGCTATAAAACAAGGCGCAGCTAGAGCACTTTGTGAATTATCACCTGATAACAGAAAACCCCTAAAAACTGAAGGACATCTCAGTAGAGATCCTAGAGCTAAAGAAAGAAGAAAATATGGCCTTAAAAAAGCAAGAAAAGCTCCACAATTCTCCAAACGTTAAAGGATTTTTATTATGCCAAAATCAGAAATTCACCCAAAATGGTATCCAGATGCAAAAGTAATTTGTAATGGAGAAGTTGTAATGACTACAGGCTCAACTCAGCCTGAACTTCATGTTGATGTATGGAGTGGTAATCATCCATTCTTCACTGGAACTCAAAAAATTCTTGATACAGAAGGTAGAGTTGATAGGTTTATGAAAAAATATGGTATGGGTTCAGCTAATTCAGCTACATCAAAAGATCAAAAAGAAGACAAAGATTCTAATAAATAGAATTTTTAAAAATTAAGCATAATTTCAATTGGAATACTCAATACTAATTACAAGGTTGAAAACTGCTTCAGAAAATTTTGAAAGTTTGGAATTGCAGCTTGCAGATCCTGACATAGCAAATGATCCTAAAAAATTAGAATCAATAGCAAGAGAAAGGTCAAAATTAGAACCTTTGGTGATCGATTTTAATAAGTTGATTAATACTAATAAGGAAATTGAAGATTCAAAAAATCTTTTGAAGGAGAATAGAAATGATAAAGAGATGGAATCTTTAATAAATGAAGAGTTAACTAACCTAGAGGAATCTAAGAATCGACTTATTCAAAAAGCTACAATCGCCTTATTACCAAAAGATCCAAGAGATGAGAGAAGTGTAATGTTAGAAATCAGAGCAGGTGCTGGAGGTAATGAGGCTTGTATATGGGCGGGAGATTTAGCGAGAATGTATGAAAGATATGGACAGAAAATAGGATGGTCTGTTAAACCTATAAGTGCTTCTGAATCAGATATGGGAGGATTTAAGGAGTTAGTTATCTCCGTTAAGGGAGATTCTGTATATAGTCAACTTAAATTTGAGGCTGGTGTACATAGAGTCCAAAGAGTTCCAGCTACTGAATCTCAAGGTAGAGTTCACACTTCTACAGCCACAGTAGCTGTAATGCCTGAGGCTGATCCTGTTGAGGTAAAGATTGATCCAACCGATTTGGAGGTTGGTACAGCAAGATCAGGTGGCGCAGGTGGACAAAATGTTAATAAGGTAGAAACTGCTATTGATCTTCTCCATAAGCCTACAGGAATAAGAGTTTTTTGTACTCAAGAGAGATCTCAATTGCAGAATCGCGAACGAGCAATGGAAATCTTAAGAGCTAAATTATATGAAATTCAATTAAAAGAAGCTAATGCTAAAGAGAGATCGCAAAGGCTTTCTCAGGTTGGAACAGGAGATAGGAGTGAAAAAATTAGAACTTATAATTTTAAAGATAACAGGACAACTGATCATAGATTAGGTTCTAATTTTTCACTTGAACCTATTTTGTCTGGTCAATTAGATGAAGTGATTGATGCATGTATAGCTCAAGAACAAAAGAGAATGATGGAAGATTTCAATAACGAAGTAAATTAAGATTTTATTTTTATTAGATTGCAACCCCTATTACATATTTACTCCATTCTTTATGTCTACCAGAGTCAATTTGTCTAGTAGCTTCAAAATTCAGATTACTTAGCGGTCGGTATGGCTTTCGTTTTAAAGGCATATTTGCTTCTTCAGGTGTTCGGTTACCTTTTTGAACATTGCATCTAAGGCAAGCAGTTGTAACATTTTCCCAGTTGTCAGTTCCACCTCTACTTCTTGGTAAAACATGATCTATTGATAAATCACTACCTTTATAATTACAGTATTGGCAAGAATTATTATCTCTCAGAAGAATATTTTTTCTTGTTAAAGAAACCTCTCTGAAAGGAACCTTGACATAGTAACGAAGTCTAATAACAGTAGGCAATTTCCTGCCACAATGTATTGAGTATGATTTGTCTTCCTCTAAGCTTTCTGCTTTACCTTTAATCATCAAAATAACAGCTCTACGCCAAGAAGTGATGTTTAAAGGTTCATAAGATGCATTTAAAACTAGAGTCTGGCCCATGCCAAAATACAATTTACATGTCATGCTAACTGTATATTTCAATAAGCGCATATAATTGTGCAAAGTTAATGCAAAGTCAGCAAAAAAATCAAGAATTTAATTTTGATAAATATTCAACTTTTGAAAAAGATATTAATCCAAAACAAAGAGCATGGATTGAAATTAAAGGCCAAGCAATAGAATCAAATGTTAGGCAGTTAAGATCCAAATTAAGTAAAAGTTGTCAATTTATGGCAGTTGTTAAAGCAGATGGATATGGACATAACGCAAGAGTAGTGTCTGAATATGCTATTGAAGGTGGAGCTTCGGAATTAGGCGTTGCAACTTTAAAAGAAGGAATTAAGCTACGTTCTTTTGGAGTTAAAAAACCAATTCTTATTCTCGGAAATCTATATACAAAAAGAGATTTAATTATATCCTTTAAAAATGATCTTATGCCGACTATAAGTAGTATTAGAGAGTGTTTAATTTGTAATAATATCGGGAAGCACTTTGGGTTGAAATTTTCTTTACATCTCAAAGTTGATACTGGAATGTCAAGATTAGGATTTGAATCTAATAAATTTGTTCAGCAATTTGAAAAAATAAAATCTTTTGAGAACATTTCAATAGAAGGAATATATAGTCATTTATCGTCTGCAGATGAAGATAACGCATTAGATTCTAAAAGTATTACACAATTACAAAGACTGAAGTTTGATAAAATACTAAAGCAAATTAATCTTGATAGGCACAATGAAATTAAGATTCATTTAGCTAATTCTGCAGGAATGCTTCTTAGCAAAGATTTTCATTTTCACATGGTACGTGTTGGTCTTTCTATGTATGGATATAGTCCTCTAGCCAAAATAGATAAAAATTTTTTACTTAAACCAGCTTTAACTTTGAAGGTCAAGGTAGCTTTTATAAGAACTATTGATCAAGGTGTAAGTGTAAGTTATGGAGGCAAATTTGTAAGTCATAGAAAAACTAAGTTAGCTGTATTAAGTATTGGTTATGCAGATGGTGTGCCAAGAAATCTTTCAGGCAAGATTAATGTTATTCATAATAATAAATTTTATCCTCAAGTTGGATCTATAACTATGGACCAAATGATGGTAGACATAACAGATTCTAATGAAATTAAAGTTGGTAGTACCATGGTATTACTAGGATCTGATGGAGATAAAACAATTTCTCCTCTTGAATGGGCAAGAAAATCTAATACTATCCCTTGGGAAATTCTTTGTTCTTTTAAAAATAGATTACCGAAAGTTCAAGTAGATTAGACATTTCGATTAAATAAAAAATTTTGAATGTTTGCATAAAAATTGATAATGTATAAGAACTGGAGAGGTGGCTGAGTGGTTGAAAGCGGCTCCCTGCTAAGGAGTTACAGGAGGTAACTTTTGTCGAGGGTTCGAATCCCTCCCTCTCCGTGATTTATTTAGAAAATTTTTAATTAATATTTGTTTTAAAACAAGTCAAGATTAATATCTTTAAGATCATAAATAGAATTTAAAATCAAGTCAGCGCCTGCATTTCTTAGATTTGTTTCGTAAGAATTACGTTCTTTTAATCGAGAATTTAAATGTAAATGAGGGGGAGCTATTCCGATGCTTATGAATTTTTGAGATGGTATTTCCTTTCTAGCGTTTATAACTGTATTTATATCTGCAATAGTATCTCCTACATATGCAATGGGAATATTTGATTCGCCAAATTTATCTCCAATAAGCTTTTTTGATAAGTTAATAAAACCTTTAGGATCAGGCTTGTCAGGGGCATCTCCCATAGATACTAATGGTGGAGATTTTAGTCCAAGTCTTTTTTCTAAAACAAATTTTGCAGAAGCAGACTCTGCACCACTAACAAAACCCCAGATTATTCCATTATTTTGAATTAAATCAAAAAACTTTTTATCAACTAATAACTCCTCATTTGTTATGTAACCAGACCAATATTCACTATCGTTATTTGGATCTCCACCAAAGTAAAACTCTTCAAAACATTTTACTATTTCCTCTCTTGGAGGAATTTTAAGGTTTAATTTCTTTTTTTTTATAAATCTTTTTATAAGTTCTAAACTTAAATCCCAGTCATTATTCCAGATCCCTTCATTTTTTGCATTATCAATATCTATATAACTTGGCTCCCATCCGGAAAATTTGTAAACTGTTTTTTTTAATGAAAGTCTGTAACTATTTTCTACACTGCGGATTACCCCATCGATGTCAAATAAAATTAAACCAATATTTTTCAATTCAGTTTCTTTCATTACTTTTATAAAAGATTAGTATTCTTGTAAAGAAAAAGCAAAGAAAAAGATTCTATTTTTAAATTATGGATTATCTAAACTTAATTTTGTAAATATCCTCTGGGAGTGAGAAATATTTCATCAACTAGGGTTGTTTGAGAATTGCCAATAATAATGATTGATAACATATCAATCTCTTCAAAAGGAATGGTGTTTAAAGTAAAAAATTTTTTGGTTTGATTTTCTCTCCCTACTTGTCTAGCTATTAAAACTGGAGTATCACCATTCCTAGATTGTAAACATATATCTATTACACTTTTTAGCTGCCAATTTCTTTCAATGGATTGAGGATTAAATAAAGCTATTACAAAGTCACCCACAATAGCTCCTTCAATTCTTTTTTCTATTAAAGACCATGGAGTTAATTTATCGCTTAAGCTTACTGAACAAAAGTCATTCATTAGTGGTGCTCCACTAATCGCAGCCGCCAATTGAACGCTACTTATACCTGGATGTACTTCAAAGTAAGGTCTATATTCTTTTTTGATTTTTTCAAGTAATTCTAAAAGTAAACCTGCCATGCCATAAAATCCAGATTCACCTGAAGAAATTAAAGCCACTTTGATTCCTTCTTCAGCTAGTTTAATTGCTTTACTGCATCTTTCTTTTTCTTCAGTAAGTTTACTTTCAATTAAAACTTGGTCACTTCTTTTTAAGGACTTAATTAGATCTAAATACATTTTGTATCCGATCCAAACAGTACATCTTGAAAGTGCTTTTTTTGCATTACTGGTTAGGAAGGAGATATCACCAGGCCCACTTCCAATAATATGTATTTCGCCATGGGTTGGATTATATTGATTTTTTGATTCTGCTAAAGCTATGGTTACTGCCCCAGATTGATTTTTAAAAATTCTTTTTTCTGCTAATAATTTTGATTCTTCTCCTGCTGCGAGTAAGCAAGAGGCTTCCGCTACAGAAGGGGTGCCAATTTCCTTTTCTACAACACTTGAAGGATTTGGAACAATTATTTTTGAAAGATCTTCTTTACTAAAAAACTTTGTAGGCAAGTTTTTTTCTTCAGCAAGTTCTAAAATTCCTTTCTCATCTTTTTTAATATCAACCGTTGCGAGTCCCGCAATTGAATACTTGGATAAATTGCTCGACTCCAATAAAGTATTTAAAGAATTTGCTATTAATTCTTTGCTTGTATTTCTCTCACATCCAATGCCAATCCATAATACGGGCGGGTGCCAAGTTGTTTCATGATTTTCGAATATACTTACATGAAATGTTGAATCTGGTTTTTCAATTTCTTTTTCATTGATTTGATTAATAATCTCCCCTGATTCTGAATTTTTCCACAAACTATTACCAGATAATTGTTTGCAAAATATTTCTTCGTTCTTAGCTTGTTTTATTACTAGTTTTGACCAATCTTTTATGTTGCCAGATCTTTTCCAACCCCATGATATTAGGAACATGAAACCAGTAGCCCAAACTAAGTGACCGAATAAGAACATCCAAGCCCAAGGAGACAATGAGTTAACTCCAAAAGGATTATATCCGTTAATAAGTTGAGCAGAGTTCAACCAGAGATAATCTCTGAACCAACCCATTAGATAAGTTCCTGATTCATTAAATTGTGCTACATTACCCTGCCATATTGCTAGATGTTTCCAATGCCAGTAGAAGGTCACCCATGCTAGTAAATTTAATGCCCAGAACATCGCTAAGTACATAGCATCCCATGATGAACTATCACAAGTACCTCCACGTCCAGGTCCATCGCAAGGGAATGCATAACCTAAATCTTTCTTATCAGGAATCAATTTAGTTCCTCTAGCATCAAGAGCACCTTTGATAAGGATTAAAGCAGTTGTATGAAGACCTAAAGCTATAGCATGATGAACTAAGAAATCTGCAGGACCTATAGGTAAGAAGGCACTTAATGCATCTTGTCTATTGATAAGATCCATCCAATAATGATTGCCTGGTAATGAATTAGCAGCAAGACTTGCTGAACTTGTAGGATCAGATAGTAGAGCATTAAAGCCATACATCATCTTACCTTGAGCTGCTTGAACAAATTGAGCAAATACTGGCTCAATTAGAATTTGCTTTTCAGGATTACCAAAAGCTACAACAACATCATTATGGACATAAATTCCAAGAGTATGGAATCCAAGCAACATTGTTACCCAACTAAGGTGACTTATTAAAGCCTCCTTGGTTCCAAGAACTCTCGCTAGTACATTATCTTTATTTAATTCAGGATCGTAATCTCTCACGAAGAAAATAGCTCCATGTGCAAAAGCACCAACCATCAAGAACATTGCTATGTACTGATGATGACTATATAAAGCAGATTGTGTAGTGTAATCCCTAGCGATAAAAGCATAAGAAGGAAGTGCTCCCATATGCTGGGCCACAAGAGAAGTTGCTACTCCAAGTGATGCTAATGCTAGTCCAAGTTGGAAATGTAATGAGTTATTTACAGTTTCATATATACCATCATGATTAATTCCGAAACTACCTTTATGAGGATCATTTGGGTGTCTAGTATTATGAGCTTCTGTAATTTCTTTGAGGCTATGCCCTATGCCAAAAGTATTTCTATACATGTGGCCAGCAATTACAAAAACTGTTCCTATTGCAATATGGTGATGAGCAATATCAGTAAGCCATAATGCTTCACTTTGAGGATGAAGACCTCCTAAGAAAGTAAAAATTGCTGTTCCAGCTCCTTCAGCTGTTCCAAATACTTGATCTAAAGAATCAGGATTTTGTGCATATGCTCCCCAGTTTAAAGTAAAGAAAGGAGCTAAACCTGCAGGGTGTGGAAGTACTGTTAACCAGTTATCCCAGCCTACATGCTGTCCTCTTGATTCAGGTATTGCAACATGAACTAAATGACCTGTCCAAGCAATACTACTAAAACCAAATAAAACAGCTAAGTGATGATTTAATCTTGACTCTGCATTTTTAAACCAAGCCAGAGAAGGTCTGAATTTTGGTTGTAAGTGTAACCAACCTGCAAATAAAGTCCAACAAGCAAGAATACTCATAAATATTGATGCTTGGAAGAGTTGCTCGTTAGTTCTCATTCCAATTGTGTACCACCAATGGTAGAGACCTGAATAGGCGATGTTTACTGGACCGCTTGCTCCAGCTTGTGTCATCGCTTCTGTGATACCAGATCCAAAATGAGGGTCCCAAATAGCATGAGCAATAGGTCGGACATGAGTTGGATCAAGTACAAATTGCTCAAAGTTACCTTGCCAAGCAATATGAAATAAGTTACCAGCTACCCAGAGAGCAATTATTGCTAGATGTCCGAAATGTGTAGAGAAAAGCTTCTGATAAAGTTTTTCTTCGGTCATACCATCATGACTTTCAAAGTCATGAGCGGTAGCTATTCCGTACCATATTCGTCGGGTTGTTGGGTCCTGAGCTAGACCCTGGTTAAATGATGGAAATTTTGTTGCCATTGAATTAAAAAGGTGAAGTTCAGGTTATTAGCCCAGCCCGAAAAGGCGAGCATGGAAGAAGGC
>CABYJE010000017.1 GCA_902519235.1 uncultured Prochlorococcus sp. | reverse complement strand
GTCAATGAGTCAATAAGTTCTCATCAATTATTAAAATTAAAAAACCATTTCAACAAAATTAATATTTGTTCCTTATGTATTTACTCAAATAATCGATATACAATATTAAGTGGAAAGTCTATAAAAATAGATTCAATTTTTGTTAAAGAGCAAGAAATTAATAACAAGTTACTTTTACTCAATTTAAAAGAGAAAGACGATATTCTTCACAAAGGAACAGTGAGGTCAGGTGACAGAATATCTTCAAATGGAAACCTATGCATTATCGGAGACGTTAATCCAGGTGCAATAGTTTCTGCTAAGAAAAATATTTACGTTTGGGGCAGACTACTCGGGATCGCCTACGCAGGGAAAAGTGGAAATAAAAATGCCTCTATTTCATCACTTTATTTAAACCCTTTGCAGTTAAGAATTGCTGATTTGATAGCTATTGGACCAAAAGATAAGCCCAAAAATTATTATCCAGAAATTGCTGTGATAAATAAACAAACCATTATTATTAAGCCACACATAATCGAAACTAAAAATTAATCAATCAATTGCAATAAATTAATTCAAATTCGATAAATTTAAGAATTACTTAATCTTTAGAATATTTAACTTTTTGCAAGTGGCTTTATTATTTGAAAAATCGTTAAAATCGTGGCGGAAAATACTCGCACAATATTAATTTGTTCTGGTAAAGGTGGTGTTGGTAAAACTACTCTAACTGCCAATCTAGGAATAGCACTTGCTAACAGCGGAGCATCAACTGCTGTATTGGATGCTGATTTTGGCTTAAGGAATTTAGATCTTCTCCTAGGATTAGAAAATCGCATCATCTATACGGCCCAAGATGTGCTAGACAAAAATTGTCGTCTTGACCAAGCATTAGTTAGACATAAGAAGGAACCTAATCTTGCTCTATTACCTGCTGGGGATCCTAGGATGTTGGATTGGATGAAGCCTGAAGATATGAAAAAAATTAGTGAGCTACTTAGTGAAAAATTTGATTTTGTCTTAGTAGATTGCCCTGCTGGTGTAGAAGATGGCTTCAAAAATGCTCTTGCAGCTTGTAAAGAAGCCATTGTTGTTACTAACCCAGAACTATCGGCAGTACGCGATGCGGATAGAGTCATAGGTATACTTAACACATCTGAAATTGATCCTATCCAACTTGTAATCAACAGAGTTCGTCCTAACATGATGGCTAGTCAAGAAATGCTATCTATCGAAGATGTTCAAGGTATTCTTTCTTTGCCTTTGTTAGGTATTGTTTTAGAAGATGAACAAGTAATAATAAGTACAAATAGAGGTGAACCACTGACACTTACAGATGCCAGATCTCCTGCAAAAAAGTGTTATTTGAATGTTTCTCAACGGCTTACAGGAAAAGATGTCCCAATTATCGATCCAAAAAATGAAGGTAAAAGTCTTAAAGATAAATTCATCAGATTAATGCAAACAAAGGTTTTTTAAATGATGACCCTCAGAGACCTCATAAACAAGTTACTGGGCAGAGAAACTGCTAGTGCAAATACAGCTCGAGAGAGATTACAACTTGTACTCGCTCACGACAGAGTTGATGTAAGTTCTTTAACAACTGACCTTTTAGATAAAATGAGGAAAGAAATCCTCGATGTTGTTGCTAAATATGTTGAGATTGATTTTGAAGAAGTAGCCGTAAGTTTAGAGACGGAGGATAGAATGACTGCATTAGTAGCCAATTTGCCAATCAAGAGAACTATTTCAGGAGAAATAAAGTTTAAAAAAAATGAGAAAATTAATAAAGATTCCAAAAAGTAATAAAGCTTAAAAAGCTAAAAAAATACCAATAATTGCTCCTCCTTAATTGTAAGATGTAATAAAGCCGGCTTAGCTCAGCGGTAGAGCAGCGCTTTTGTAAAGCGAAGGTCATCAGTTCAAATCTGTTAGCCGGCATTTTGATTTATTTAATTCTGTTCAATGTTTTTTACCGAAAATAACAGAATCAAAACTATTAGGGCGATTATTGGAAATAATCTTATTTCAAGAACATACCCTAAGAAAGATACAAGCGGTTCAAATATCCAGAAAGTAAAAAACTGAATTAATAGAACAAATAACAATAATAAAAACACTAATTTAATTCCCTAACGAATACTTCTCCTTCTCTAATAATTCTCCAATCGCCACTTTTCTTCCAAGATATTATGGTACTGGCTTTACCACTACTTTTTTCCCATGGAATAGGTCCTAAAATTTTTAAAGATGGAAAGTCTAATGCAATTTCCTCAGCTGTCATTGATCCCGCGAAACCTGAAATGTTCGCACTTGAAGTTAACAAAGGACCTGTTACTTTCATGAGAGATTGAGCTAAATGTGAATTTGGAATTCTCAAACCAAGAGTTAGATCTTTGCTTGTGAGAATTACAGTCTGCTTTTCTGAAGAAGGAATAACCATTGTCAGAGCTCCAGGCCAGTAATTTGAAGATATATTTTCGTAATCTTCTTTAGCTGATTCATGAACATAATCGATTAATTGTTTTTGTTCTGATCCCATAAGAATTAAGGGTTTATTTTTATCTCTTTTTTTAAACTTATAAATAATATTTGAAAATTTTGGCAAGCATCCAATTGCAGGTAAAGTATCCGTTGGGAAAATAATAGGCAAACCACTTTTAAGAGTCTTCAAAGCGGATTCACGGTCTACTAAATTCATTTATATTTTTACTCATAATTTATTTATATCTCCCAATCGTAAACCTACCAATACCTGAGAGATCATTTACGATTTCTATTGATGTAAATTTATTTTTTAAAAGTAGTTGTTTTACTTTTTCTCCTTGATCAAAATGATTCTCTAAGATTAACCATCCCTTCTCTTTTAAATATATTGGTGCTTTTTGAATTATTTCCCTTAAGTGTTTTAAACCATCTTCACCGCCTAATAAGGCAATTTTTGGTTCAAAATTTTTAACCTCTTTGGGTAATTTTTCATAAGTATCCTTGGGAATATATGGCGGGTTTGCAATTGCAAGATCTATTTTCCCTTTAAAACTTTCAAGAGGGGTCCACCAATGTCCTCGGAAAAATTTCAAGTTTGATTGTTCAGAAGAATCTATATAATTTTTAATGGCTATTTCTAATACATCCTCATCTATATCAGTCGCTATTCCCTCCCACAATGGATAGGCTAATGACAAAGCAATACTTATAGCGCCTGATCCAGTTCCTAATTCAGCAAAGAGTAACTTTCGCGATTTCTCTCCAAATATTTTGAAGACAATATCAACTATAAGTTCTGTTTCTGACCTGGGGATAAGTACTTTATTTGTTACTTTTAATTTTAAGTCTCTCCAAAAAGTTATCCCACATAGGTATTGAATAGGAGAAGAATTTAATAAATGATCTTCCCAAACAGACTCTAAAAATTCTAAGTTTTTTTTTAAATATAATTTTGACTCAGGGTTTATTCTTAGCAAATTTAAATTATTAGCCGTTACGCCACCTATACAATCAAGTAAAACAGCAAAAGATTGAGAGTCTCCACCCTTAGAAAGTTGTTTTTTTTGCCAGACTAAAAAATCTTTTACAGAAACGCTGAGCATTTATATAAACTTTAGCGTTTTGGGCCAAGTCTTCCTTTACTAGAATCAGAGTAGAAACTGGATTTTTCGCCATCTTGAGTGGAAATAAATAGACCTATAAGGAATATTGTTGGCACACCTACAAATAAAAGACTCGCTACGAATCCAAAATTAGTTGTTTCCATTTAGTTAACCATACTATTGATAATTATGACTATAGACATATAACTCTAGATAAAGTGGAAAAATAAACAAATTTTTATCAACTGATTAACAGTATTAAACAATTTAGCGAGGTAATTTTTTATTTTCGCTAATTTTTTTTAGTTCTTCCAAATTTGATGGTGGAGATTGTGGTTTTGTTAAAATTACTGCAGAAGATTTTATTAATGTTTGGCATGCAAGTCGCCAATTTTCTGGTCTATTTTTGAGTTTTTCTTCTTCAACAGAAGTAAGAGGGCTCAAAGAATTTTTGTTTCCTCCCTCAACTGAGATAAAACAAGTACTACATTGTCCTGCTCCTCCGCAATTGCCTAAAATACCTTTTAAACCATAAAGTTGTAACCTCTCTTTCATTACCAATTCCCTTAAATTTTCACCAGGATTGCATTGGACTTCTAAATCCTCACGAATAAATCTGATAGTTGCCATTTTTTTAGTTATTTTTCTTATTTTGGCGTTTTACTTTGAGAATTGTGACCAAAATATTAACAATTTTTAGCTAAAAATTCCTTGTAAACCCAGTCCTGCAAATTGATTTGCCTAATTTTTGCAAGAAAATAAATTTATTTACAAAAATCCCCCAAAGACTAAAAAACCCTTACTATCGTGATGTTTAGCTGTTTATTCAGCATAGTTACTAGAAATTAACCGATGGGATTGCCTTGGTATCGAGTTCACACAGTAGTTATTAATGACCCAGGTCGACTACTTGCTGTGCATCTTATGCATACTGCATTATTAGCCGGCTGGGCCGGTTCTATGGCTCTTTATGAGTTAGCTATTTTTGATCCTTCTGATGCTGTTCTCAATCCGATGTGGAGACAGGGGATGTACGTTATGCCTTTTATGGCAAGACTTGGTATCACAAGTAGTTGGAACGGATGGGATATTACAGGTGCTACAGGAGTTGATCCTGGATTCTGGAGTTTTGAGGGTGTAGCAGCGGCACACATTGTATTTAGTGGATTATTAATGCTGGCCTCTATATGGCACTGGACATACTGGGATTTGGATCTATGGGAAGATTCCAGAACTGGTGAACCTGCTCTTGATTTGCCAAGAATATTCGGAATTCACCTTCTCCTTGCAGGACTTACATGCTTTGGATTTGGTGCGTTTCATTGTGCAAACGTGGGGATTTGGGTTTCAGATCCCTATGGCCTAACTGGTCATGTAGAGCCTGTTGCCCCTTCCTGGGGAGTAGAAGGATTTAATCCTTTTAATCCAGGAGGAATAGTTGCAAATCATATTGCAGCTGGACTTATGGGTATCATCGGAGGTATTTTTCATATTACCAACAGGCCTGGAGAAAGACTTTATAGAGCATTAAAACTTGGAAGTCTTGAAGGAGTTCTAGCTAGTGCGCTAGCTGCCGTATTATTTGTTTCTTTCGTTGTTTCAGGAACAATGTGGTACGGTTCAGCGACAACTCCAGTAGAATTATTTGGCCCTACCAGATATCAATGGGATTCAGGTTATTTCAAAACTGAAATTAATAGAAGGGTTCAATCAGCTATAGATAATGGTGCAACTAAAGAAGAGGCATATGCATCGATTCCAGAGAAATTAGCCTTCTACGATTATGTTGGAAATAGTCCTGCAAAAGGTGGGCTATTCAGAGTTGGAGCTCTTGTTAATGGTGATGGTTTACCAACTGGCTGGCAAGGTCACATTGCTTTTCAAGACAAAGAAGGTAACGAATTAGAAGTTAGAAGAATACCTAATTTCTTCGAAAACTTTCCAGTTATCCTTGAAGACAAAGAAGGTAATGTAAGAGCAGACATACCATTTAGAAGAGCTGAAGCTAAGTATTCATTTGAACAGACTGGAATTACTGCAACTATCTATGGAGGAGATCTTAATGGTCAAACATTTACCGATCCTGCGGTAGTTAAAAGATTAGCCAGAAAGGCTCAACTTGGTGAAGCATTCAAGTTTGACAGAGAGACCTATAAATCTGACGGTGTATTTCGAAGCTCTCCAAGAGCTTGGTTTACATATGCACATTTATGTTTCGGATTGCTATTCTTGTTTGGCCACTGGTGGCACGCTTCAAGAACTCTTTACAGAAATTCCTTTGCTGGTATTGATGCTGAGATTGGTGACCAAGTTGAATTTGGTTTATTCAAAAAGCTTGGTGACGAAACCACAAGAAGAATCCCAGGAAGGGTTTAAACTAAACTTTATCATTTAATCTTATGGAAGCTTTCGCTTACGTTCTTATTTTAACTCTTGCAGTTGTTACTTTATTCTTTGCTGTCGCCTTTAGAGACCCACCTAAATTTGATAGAAAATAAACTAAGAAAAAAAACCTCTTTAAAAAGAGGTTTTTTTTTACTTTTCATTATTAAGATATTACTCTAGTATTAGAGTTGAAGTACAGCTCATTCACCACATGCAGTGTCCAACCTGTCAAAACACAGATAGTAGAGTTTTGGAATCAAGATCAGCTGATAGTGGTAAAAGTGTTCGAAGAAGAAGAGAGTGCTTAAATTGCAGCTTTAGATTTACTACTTATGAAAGAGTGGAATCAATGCCAGTTTCAGTTATAAAGAAAGACGGCAGCAGAGAATTATTTGATAAACAAAAATTATTTACTGGTATATCAAGAGCTTGCGAAAAGACTAACTTCAGTAGTGAAGCAATTATTAATTTCGTAGATGGAATTGAATCACAAATCGTTCAAGACTCTAATAAAGATATTAAATCTTCACAAATAGGAGAATTAATACTTAAAAATCTTAGGAAAGAAAACGAAGTTGCTTACATTAGGTACGCCTCAGTATACAGAAAATTTAATGGAGTAAAAGATTTTATTTCTACTCTTGAATCTTTAAAAGGAAGTTCAAAAAACCAATTAGCTTCAATTTCATAAAATTTAGCATTCTAAAGTGTAGAATACATAACACAAATAATCTTTGCTATTGGTTTGCAGGCTAGTAGCATACCTTTCTAACTACCTCAGGTAGTCTGCGATTCAACAAATGAACGAAAATTCTTCCCAAACTACTAAAGAAATTTCTGAAGATAATCAAATTAAAAATTCATCTGGATTAGATCAAAATTCAGTCTCCCAAAATGAGGAAGATTTATCATTAGAAAAGAATGATATTCCTTCAGCAGATCCCTCCTCAAGCAGAACAAATACGGATTTTGATAATGCAGGATTTACAGAAGAAGAATTTGCATCACTTTTAGGTAAGTATGACTATAACTTTAATCCTGGCGATCTAGTAAAAGGTACAGTTTTTGCGCTAGAACCTAAAGGGGCCATGATCGATATAGGGGCTAAAACAGCTGCATTCATGCCAGTTCAGGAGGTTTCAATAAATAGAGTTGAAGGACTAGATGATGTTTTACAACCTTCAGAAAGCAGAGAATTCTTCATTATGAGTGAAGAAAATGAAGATGGCCAATTAGCACTTTCCATTAGAAGAATTGAATATCAAAGAGCATGGGAAAGAGTCAGACAACTTCAAAAAGAAGATGCCACAATTTATTCTGAAGTTTTTGCAACAAATCGAGGGGGGGCCCTCGTCAGGGTTGAGGGCTTGAGAGGTTTTATTCCAGGCTCTCATATAAGTGCTCGAAAAATTAAAGATGACTTAGAAGGGGAATACCTACCTTTAAAATTTCTTGAAGTTGATGAAGAGAGAAATAGATTAGTATTAAGCCATAGAAGAGCTTTAGTTGAGAAAAAGATGAACAGACTTGAGGTAGGCGAAGTTGTTGTTGGAAATGTAAAAGGTATTAAACCTTATGGAGCCTTTATTGATATTGGTGGAGTTAGTGGTCTATTGCACATTTCTGAGATTAGTCATGAACATATTGAGACTCCTCATAATGTTTTAAATGTGAATGACCAAATGAAAGTGATGATAATTGACCTTGATTCAGAAAGAGGAAGAATTTCATTATCTACCAAAGCACTGGAACCTGAACCAGGCGATATGCTAACTGACCCTCAAAAAGTTTTCAGTAAAGCTGAAGAAATGGCTGCAAAATACAAGCAAATGTTATTTGAGCAGACTGACGAAAATGAAGAAATGTCCTCAGCTACAGCTGAAACAGTTTAAATTCACTTATTTATGTTTATCGGGAGTATTAAAGCCGCGTTGCTTTTTGTTTGCAAATAGGTTTCTTTAATTTACAATCATTGATTAGTAAATACAGTCTAATTTAGGATGGTTTTGAAAATTTAAAATTATATCTATATGAGTGATTTCATCTTCACATCTGAATCTGTGACTGAAGGTCATCCTGACAAGATATGTGATCAAATAAGTGACGCTGTTTTAGATGCTTTATTGACAGAAGATCCAGAAAGCAGAGTTGCCTGCGAAACTGTAGTTAATACTGGTCTTTGTTTACTTACCGGAGAAATAACTTCAAAAGCAAAAGTTGATTATATAAAACTTGTTAGGGATGTAATTAAAGAAATTGGATATGAAGGCTATAAAGCGGGTGGCTTTGATGCAAATAGTTGCGCTGTTTTAGTAGCACTTGACGAGCAATCCCCAGATATTTCACAAGGAGTCAACGAAGCAGATGATGTTAACAATGATATGGAAGAAAATATTGGAGCTGGCGACCAAGGCATAATGTTTGGCTATGCATGCGATGAAACTCCTGAATTGATGCCTTTACCGATTAGCTTAGCTCATAGATTAGCCATACAACTCTCCAAAGTAAGACATGAAGAAGTTCTTAATTATCTCCTCCCTGATGGGAAAACACAAGTAAGCATCGATTACGAAAAAGGGTTGCCAGTTTCGATTAATACCATCTTAATTTCAACTCAACATAATCCCGAGATTGATGGAATTACAAATGAAGAAGAAATTCGTCAAAAAATAAAAGAAGATTTATGGACAAAAGTTGTAATTCCCGCTACTGAAGATTTAGAAATCAAACCAAACATTCACAAAACAAGATTTCTAGTCAACCCCACAGGTAAATTTGTAGTAGGCGGGCCTCAAGGAGATGCGGGACTAACTGGCAGAAAAATCATTGTAGATACTTATGGTGGATATGCAAGACACGGAGGAGGGGCATTTTCAGGGAAAGACCCCACAAAAGTAGATAGATCAGCCGCTTATGCAGCACGTTATGTAGCTAAAAGCATTGTTAAGGCAAAATTGGCAAAAAAAGCAGAAGTACAATTAAGTTATGCAATTGGAGTAGCAAAACCTATTTCCATTCTCGTGGAAACTTTTGATACAGGTGTTATTTCACAAGCTAATTTGACTGAACTAATTAAAGAGCACTTTGATTTAAGACCCGCTGCAATAATAAAAGAATTTAACTTAAGAAATCTACCTAAAAAAATGGGAGGCAAATTTTTTAGAAAAACTGCATCCTATGGACATTTTGGCAGAAAAGATCTTGAACTCCCTTGGGAAAATGTAGAAGAAAAAGCAGCCCAATTAGCAGATGCTTCCAAAATCTTTTTATAAATTATTTTTTCTATGCCTGATAATTTTTATGGAGGATTAGATTTTGGAACCAGTGGTGTAAGAATATCAATAATTAATCTTCATAGAAAATTAGTATATTCAAATTCAGTACCTTATTCATACAGCTTTAAAAATCCTAATTCTTGGATCAATTCTTGTGAGAATCTCTTAGCTAGTTTACCTTTTAAGGTGAAAATTAACCTTAATAAATTGGCTATCTCCGGCACATCCGGTACTTTAACGGCATGTAATTTGCAAGGAGAGCCGCTAGGAGAAGCAATACCTTATGACCAAGCATGTAGCGAAAATAAGATCCTTCTTGAATCCTTAACTTCTGGAGAAGATCATTTGCGAACTCCATATAGTAGTCTTGCTAAGACATTAAAACTAATAGATAAATATGGGACAAATATACTTTTAAGACATCAATCTGATTGGATCACTGGTTGGTTTTTAAAAGATTGGACTCATGGAGAAGAAGGTAATAATCTAAAACTTGGTTGGGATCTAAAAAAAGAATCATGGCCAAAAAGCTATCTCAATACTTCATGGCAAAAATGCCTACCTCAAATAATAAAAAGTGGGAAAATTATTGGGCAAGTGAATTTTGATTTAGCAGAGAAATTTAACTTGAATAAGAAATTAATATTAATCTCAGGCACCACTGACTCTAATGCAGGTTTAATAGCTGCAGGCTTAGGAAAAGAAGATGGTCTCACAGTTTTAGGAACAACTATTGTAGTTAAGAAAATTATTGATAACCCTATAAAAAAACAAGGAATTACTAACCATAGAGTAAACGGCGATTGGATATGTGGAGGAGCATCAAACGCAGGATGTGGTGTCTTATCTAAATTCTTCTCTGATTTAGAAATAAAGGAGCTCAGTCGACAAATAAATCCCTCGAAAAACACTTCTTTAAATCTTTTGCCCCTTAATAGTAAAGGAGAGAGATTTCCTGTTAATGATTCTAATTTAAAGCCAATACTTGGTCCAAGGCCAGTAAGCGACTCACTTTATTTACATGCATTATTCGAGGGTCTAGCTAAGATCGAATTGAAAGGTTGGGAAAAGCTAGGCGAACTAACAGGTTCACTTCCAAAAAAAATTATTACTATTGGTGGAGGTTCCAAAAACCCTCAGTGGAGAAAAATAAGAGAAAAAATTATTAATATACCAATAGTTTCATGTAAAAAAACTACTTCATTTGGTACTGCCTTGTTAGCGATTAACTCAAAATAAAAGTTTTGGATATTTGATGAAGATATAAAATTTTTAATTAAAAAGGTTTCACAAACTACACATCTTAATTTAGAGTATATATGTTAGAGCCGGGATAGCTCAGTTGGTAGAGCAGGCGACTGAAAATCGCCGTGTCCCCAGTTCAAATCTGGGTCCTGGCACCTTTAAAACCCTTTTATAGACAGGGTTTTATATTTTCTAGGCATGTAGGGCCTTTAATTTTTATTTTATTTTTACAATGCGGAATTTTTAGTTTTCTATTCTACAGACTTGACCTATAACACCCAAAATCAATTTATCTCCATTTGGATCTTGCCAATCAGCTAAATCATTGAGATTTGTATTTATTTCATCTATGGAGACATCAACGTCTCTGAATGATTTTTCAAAACAATTTATATCCATTGTATAAAGAATATCCTTTGTAATTTCACTTTTTGTTTTGGGAATAAATTTACTCAATACTCTCACAGAACCATCCTCATTTCTTTTAATACTTTGTCTATCCCATAACTGTTCTCCATATTCACTTTTAGGAACTCCAACCCATTCATGGGGCAAAGCATTAGATTGTTTTATTGAGATACTCAAGGAAAATATTATCGAAAGGACTAAACCAAAGCTATTGCGAATAAATATTGAATTAACTTTATTCTTAGAATTAATCATTAATACGTCTGAAATACAAAAATCTTTTATCAAGAGTAATTATAAGATTAAAAATTTGTAAAAATTTTTATTGATTAGTATTTCTATTATAGATACAATCAAATATTAAATTAAGAATTTACTTCCAATAAATTTTCTAAAAAATAATGAATAAAATACAGAAATTTCTTTCAGTAGTTTTTTTTATCGCAATATTTGTTGTATTGATTTATTTAATCCAAAATTATGGGATTGAACCCCTTAGGAATAAAATAGAAAGTATGGGAATTTGGGCTCCTTTTGGAATTTTCATACTTCGAGGAGTAAGTATTATTTTACCGGCTCTTCCAAGTTCAGCTTATTCTCTACTAGCAGGATCATTATTAGGATTTCAAAAAGGTTACATGACAATAATCTTTTCTGATATAGTTTTTTGCCAAGCTGCTTTCTTTATCGCAAGAAATTATGGACGAGTCCCTGTAAGGAATTTGGTAGGCCCCAAAGCGATGAAAAAAATTGAAAGTTTTAATCAAAACCAACTCGAAGAAAATTTCTTTCTCATGACAGGTCTACTTATGACTGGCCTTTTTGATTTTCTAAGCTACGCAATTGGTATTGGAGGAACTCGCTGGAAAATATTTACTCCAGCATTATTAATAAGTCTTCTAATAAGTGATTCGATATTGGTAGCAGTGGGAGCTGGTGTTAGTCAGGGAGCAGGATTATTTTTAGGAGCAGCTCTTTTGGGAATGTTTGCATTAGCCACTATTTCAGGATTAGCAAAAAATAAAATACCTAAATAACAACACATTTAAGAATTCTTAAATCAAAAAATAGATATGACATTTTTGCAAACAAAAACTATATGAATAAGAATTTATGCAAGAATAGGAATCGATTAATTTTTAAAGTTCTTAGATGACTCCATTTAGACCAACTTCACATGATCGCCCTGGAGAACAAATATCAACCACTCCTTCTGGATTAAAAGTAACTTCTGCAAAAAGATTAATGGTGGATTCAATGGTAAGAATGATTCAAAAAGCAGAAAATCATTCCGTAGAAGATAAACTTGACGAAGAATCTAACAACAATTAATCAATTCATTGATGAAAGTATAGGAGAGTGGAAATCCATAAGAAGTACTCATACTTTAGCTTTTCAGGAATTTGAAAACTCAACTAGTAAAATATGCATAAAACATATCAACTCAAAAAATAAAAAAGTTATTGAAATTTTTAAAAATTACAAGTTAAGTTTAAATCTTGAGTGCATAGCCATTTCTATAAAATGGCAAGCTATTAGTGATTGGGAAGAAAATGATATGAGTAAGGGAGATGAAACTATTTTGATATTTTTACCCAAGGATGAAAATTCAGGAATTGTTTTAAGAAATAAAGGTTATACCGAATCCTTTATTTCATCATCAAATTATTTTGTTGACGAACAAAATAATTTACACATTAAAACTATTTATAAATCAACAGTTTCCGAAGAAAGAATTTCCTTTTTATCCACTCATATAAGATCCAGATTTTCTACTATAAGACATCTGGAAAATAACTCAGTAATACAGACGTCCCATACGTCAGAGATAAGGAATTTAGCTAGTTTAAAAGATTAATTATCCTTTCAAATTGAAACTCTGTTTCAGATATTAATTTAGGAAGAAAGTCTTTGTTTCCACGCATATTATTAACTGTTGAATTCAAATCAGAGATTGTTGCATCTCGCATTAATTCAAAAACCCTTCTTGCATTTATTAAAGGTACCCCAAGAGCAAGATAAGTATTTCTAAGATCCTTCAAACAACTTTTTTCTAAAACTGATTCATCATTAGAAATTAAAAGATAAGCAACAATCCTTAGGATAATTTCTCCATCTCTCAAACAAACGGACATCTTGTTAGTCGTATTTAAAGATACTTTTGAATTAAGTGAATCTTGATTTTCGCAAATCATTGCTGTTACAGCGTCTGCTGCGATTGCATGTGAATTATTAGTTATTGAGGTTATTGCATCTAATCTTGAGTTTGCACTATTAATAAATTCTTTTATATTGCTTAAATCATTTAATTTCTTATCGGCTGACAATAGTTGATTATTCTTTGAAACTGACATTCCTGAAGTAAAAATTTAAAGTTAGATTTAAGATTAGTACAAAGCTAGTAAAAACAATACAATTATAAAATTAACGCAACGCTTCTTAATTAATAACTTCATTCCAAAGTGATCGTTGAAATAATTTAAATAAAAAATTTTTTCCGCTAAAATAGAACTGAATTTTTAATAAGATTTTGGATCAGCAAGATTTAAAGTTATCAAAGGAAATTATTTCTTCTTACAAAAAAAGATTAGAAAAAGAAATTTTTGAAAGAAGTATGAAATTAAGAATGCCTCAAAACAAATTTGAAGAAATAATTAATAACAATAATGAACTTATTAATTTAAAAAAAGCTTTAGAACAGCTTGAATCAGAATTTGAACCTCATAGTAAAGTCTGACTCTTGAAAAAACCTTACAAAAGTGTCTCAAACTAACAATTTCCTTTTTAAATCTCTAAACAATGAACAACTTCAAGCAGTAAAGCATGTTTATGGACCACTTTTAGTTGTAGCCGGAGCAGGCAGCGGGAAGACAAAGGCTCTAACCCACAGAATTGCAAATCTTATTGAAAACAACTCTATAGATCCTTATAACATTCTTGCGGTAACTTTTACTAACAAAGCTGCTAAAGAAATGAAAGCAAGGTTAGAAGTTCTTCTCGCACAAGAATTAGCTTTTAATCAATTTGGGCAGCCATGGTCAACTCTCAAAGAAATTGAGCAAAATCAATTAAGAACAAACGTACATCAAGAAAGACTTGAAAACCTTTGGATAGGTACTTTTCATTCTTTATTTTCAAGACTTCTTAGATATGATATTGAAAAATATAATGACCCAGAAGGATTAAAATGGACAAGACAATTTTCAATTTACGATGAAACAGATTCTCAAACATTAGTAAAAGAAATTATCACTCAAGATATGAATCTTGATCCCAAAAGATATGATCCCAAAAAAATTAAAAGATTAATAAGTAATGCTAAGAATCAATGCCTTACTTCTAATGATCTCCTAGAAAAAGCAGATAATAATTTTGATAAAACAGTCGCAGAAGCCTACAAGAGGTATAGGGTTTCGCTTTCAAAAAATAATTCTTTAGATTTTGATGATCTTCTACTTTTGCCTGTTTTCTTATTGAGGCAAAATGATGTAGTCCGAGATTACTGGCATAAAAGATTTAAACATATCCTAGTTGACGAATATCAAGATACAAATAGAACACAATATGAACTTATAAAATTAATTACTGCGGGGAATACTGAACCAAAAAAATTCTTTAATTGGGCAGATCGTTCAATTTTTGTAGTTGGGGATGCTGATCAAAGTATTTATAGTTTCAGAGCAGCTGACTTTAGAATTCTAATTGGTTTTCAAGAAGATTTTAAAACTGCATTTAATGCCGATACAGAATCATCTTTAATAAAATTAGAAGAAAATTATAGGTCATCTTCTAATATCCTTGATGCTGCAAACTCACTAATTGAAAACAACTCTGAAAGAATTGAGAAAGTTTTAAGGGCTACTAAAGAAAAAGGGGAGCTTTTAAAGTTACTCAGCTGTGATGATGAAATTTCTGAGGCAGAAGCAATTACCAATAAAATAAAATCTCTCAATGATTATAATCAAAACCCTATTTGGAAAAATTTTGCAATCTTATATCGAACAAGAGCTCAGTCAAGGGTATTAGAGGAATCTCTTGTAAGGTGGCGTATTCCCTATACAATTTTCGGAGGATTGCGTTTTTACGATAGAAGAGAAATTAAAGATGCAATAGCATATTTGAAAGTTCTGGTTAATTCTTCTGATAACGTTAGTCTTTTGCGTATCATAAATGTTCCTAGAAGAGGGATTGGTAAGACTACTATTCAAAAACTTAATGAACTATCTAACAGGTTAAATATTCCATTATGGGAGGTTCTTAATGATAAGCAAAGTCTTGAAGAAACAATAGGCAGATCATCAAAAGGAATTAATAAATTTACTGAAGTTATGAATGATCTACTTTGTTATCTAGAAAATTCAGGCCCTGCTCAACTACTACAACTAATCTTAGAAAAAAGTGGGTATTTAAGTGACTTGCTAGCTAGTGGGACTGAAGAATCTGAAGATAGAAGAAATAACTTACAAGAACTAATAAATGCAGCTACTCAATATGAAGAAGAAACAGAAAGTGGAGATGTAGAAGGATTTCTTTCTACAGCAGCCTTAACAACTGATAGTGATACGAAGAAGAATAATCCCAACTCTGTAACTCTTATGACTCTGCACAATAGTAAGGGTTTAGAATTTCAAAATGTTTTTATCACTGGACTAGAACAAGGTCTCTTCCCGAGCCATAGATCAATTGATACTCCCTCACTTCTAGAAGAGGAAAGAAGATTATGCTACGTAGGTATTACTAGAGCTAAAGAAAGAGTTTTCTTGAGTCATGCCAGAGAAAGAAGATTATGGGGTGGTATACGTGAAGCAACAATTCCTTCAATATTTCTTGATGAAATACCTGAAGATTTATTGGATGGTGAATTACCCCAAACTGGAGGTGCTTCAATTAAAAGAGATTGGCATCTTGATCGTTTAACAAGAGTTGATCGAAATAATCCAAATGACTTTGTTAACAAACCAATAAATGCAGTAAGGAAATTATATTCAGGACCCAGTAAAGGAAAAAGCTGGATAGTTGGAGATAAGCTAATTCACTCAAAATTTGGGAAAGGTGAAATCATACATATTTTTGGGAGCGGTGAAAAAATATCTTTAGCAGTAAAATTTGGTGATAAGGGAAGTAAAATTCTAGATCCTAGATTAGCTCCAATTCGTTATGTAAGTTAAATCTCATGAACGATATCTCTGATTACATCCATGCAGAATTAGTCAAAACTCCATTTAATCTATATAACCTTATTACAAAATACATAGAATCTAATAAGAATACTAAAGTGGCTTTTGTTGGCGGTTATTTAAGAGATTTGTTAATAAGTAAATTCCACAAAAAATCGTTTTCTAAACCTGTAGATATTGATCTTGTTATTGAAGGATCCTCTATTTCTCTTGCAAAATTTATAAAAAAAAATATTGTAAATGTCGATTTATGTTTAATCAAGGAATTTAATTTATACAACACTGTAGAAATAAATATTAATGACTATAAAATTGATATTGCTTCTGCAAGAAAAGAAATTTATTCTGCTCCAGGCTTAAATCCCACAGTAAATAAAAGTACTATTGAGGAGGATCTTAAGAGGAGAGATTTCTCTATAAATTCAATAGCCTTCGAGGTCTCGAAAAAGAAAATCTATGATCTTTATGGAGGAATTGCTGATATAAAAAGTAAAAGATTGAACTTACTTCACAGTAATAGTATTTCAGATGATCCAAGTAGATTAATTAGATGTGCAAAATATGCTTCAAGGTTAGATTTCAATATTTCAAATAATTCCCTCAAACAATCTCAAGAAACAGTTAGACAATGGCCATGGAAAAGTTCAGAAACTCATAAGAAAATGATTTACCCTCCTGCACTAGGCATACGAATAAGGATGGAACTAGCTGAAATATGCAAACACGATAATTTGACTAATGTAATTTCGATAATTCATAAATGGGAAATTATCTCAATCTTAAATGAAAATATTAAAGTCGATAAAAGGTTTTTAATAGGACTAAATTGGATTA
>CABYJE010000016.1 GCA_902519235.1 uncultured Prochlorococcus sp. | reverse complement strand
AGTAGAAACAACATTATTTAATTTGATAGATCAAGGTTTTGGGGCGGGAATTCTAGGAGCTATGTTTTTGCTGTTTACAGCAGGAAATGCATATCTATCTCTTCAAAGGGGTTCAGATAGGCTTTGGGAAGACGAAATTCCCTCTAAAAAAGTTAATGCTGCTTGGAGAGTGCAAGCTTCGAAGTTTCTCAGAAATAGAGTTGAAGCCTTTTTAATAGTATTCTTTATTGGTTTTTTAATGGTATTAGATCAGATAAGTGCAAATCTTAGGATGATTCCAAGTAACGTTTTAGAAAATCTTTCAAGATCTAATAATCTTATTTCTGATTTATTATTAAAGTTGCCGCTATTGCAGGTTGGTCAGTTTGCAATACCTCTAGTAGGATTTTCTTTAATGGCTCTTTTATTACAAGCCCTCTTACCTAGCAGGAAAGTTCCTTTGAAACCACTTTTACCTGGATCTTTTCTTATTGGAATTGGCCTAACCACTTTGAACCTAGCAGTAAGTAAAAGTATTCTCTCACTTGGAGCAAGATTTCAAGCATATGGTTTTATTGGCGGTTTTCTTGTACTTACTTTGTGGGTATGGCTATTAGGAGTGATTTTATATTTTGGACAGTGCTGGAGCGTAGTCATTGCTAACATGACTTTATCAAATAAAAAAAGAAATTATAGATCACAATAACTAAGATGAATTATTTTCTTAAAGCTAATAAAAATCTTCTTACTTATTTATTAATCATACTCGTAGTTATTCCAATTTTTGGAATAAATTTTTTGGTAAGCTTTCTAGGAAATATTCTACTACTATTATTTTTAATTCCTCTACTCTTAGTAATTTTATTTTTAATAGGTTTTAACTCTTATAAATCAAAAATTAATACATGTAATAGTTGTGGCGCAATTTCCTTAGGCTTCAGTGAAACCTGCATAAATTGTGGGGCAAATCTAAAAAATATCAGTAATCAGAATCAATTTGATAAAAGGCCCAGTGAAAGCACTATTGAAGTGAAAGCAGAAGAAGTAAAGTAAAAGCTAACCTATTCCAATTTGTCGAAGAATACTTTGTCCAGTGATTAATTCAGTACCGAGGCCAATCAAAATTCCCATCATTGCCATACGGCCATTCCAAGTTTCAGCAAAATTCACAAAGCCAAATCTTGGTTGATTTTCATCGTTCATTATTAATTCGAATATTTATTGTTTATTTTAGCGTTTTGAGGAAGAATTTATGAAAAATGATTTATTATTTATTTAATATGTCTAACACCATCAACAGGCCGATATTCATCTCCCGTTAATTCCTCATATACTATTGCTGGTAATCCTGTTTCAAACATAGTTTGCAGTGCTTCTTTTAGCATAGGATTCCATCCTCCGGTACTAACTTTTCCATGCCTTACCGTCCAATCCCAAGTTCCTTGCAGATCTCTGGGTAGTCTTCCTTCTCTATCCCTTCGTGCAACTAAGTCTAAAGATTCTACTATACCTACAATTATTGGATTTTTACCATAAGAGGGGGTAAGACTTAGTTCTAGCCTAACAGGATCTTCTTTAACCATTTTTAATCTAAATCTTGGCGGCAATTTAAGAGATTTTGTTACCGCTAAGACAATTTTTGTTCTTAATTCCAATTTTTTTCCTAATTAGTGAATAGATTAATCAGTTGTTGAACCCTTTTCTTCTAAGGTGGAGTCATTATCGTTTGAAAATCTTACTGTTAATAATTCTTCTTCAGTAATGTTTCCTGATTTATCTAAAAGTTCTGGATGTATTGTATATTTTTTTTGTTGAAAAGTAGAGTTACTAGAGCGTTTTTTTTCTGTACCAGATATACCCCAACCATTAGACATAACTTTAAAAGCTTTCCAAACTAGATAAGTTAAGGCAGCAGAATAAATTATTGGGAATAAAATAGACATCAAGCTTATAAATATAATGGATTTATAATAACTATAATAGCCCGAAAAAAAGAAAATTAGCTATTTTAAGTCAATAAATTTCTCTTTAAAATATAATTAATTTATTTATTAGTTATATTAAAACTACAGAAAAAATGTGTGTTTAATGCATTTAAAGAAAATAAAAAAATCAAAATTGAAAATTTATATTCCGAAGAAATTACTTTGCTCTTCAATAATTTCTTTAAGTGTAGTATTTCCATCAAATGTAATATCCGAACAATTAATCAAACCAAGATTTAATTTAATTAATACATACTCAAAGGAATCTTTCGTTACTCAAGCTGTAGAAAAAACAGGTTCATCTGTAGTGACAATTGATACTCAAAGGTATGTTAAAAAAAGAAAATTTCCAATAAATTCGCAACCATTTATAGACCCATATCTTGAAAGATTTTTTGGATTAGATTTACCTAACGATAATCAAACAAGAATAGAGAAAAACCAAGGGAGCGGTTTTATATTCTCAGACGGACTTGTAATGACTAATGCTCATGTTGTAAACGGATCGGATAAAGTAATTGTTGGATTAACCAACGGCAAAAAATTAAAAGCAAAACTTGTAGGACAAGACTTTTTTACTGATTTAGCTGTCCTTAAGATTGAAGGTAAAGGGCCTTGGCCAGTAGCACAATTGGGAGATTCAACAAAAATTAAAGTTGGTGACTGGGCAATCGCAGTTGGGAATCCATTCGGGCTGGAAAACACAGTTACGCTTGGTATCATCAGTAATTTAAAAAGAAACGTCACTCAATTAGGAATATATGATAAAAAACTTGAGTTAATTCAAACAGACGCTGCTATTAATCCTGGAAATTCTGGAGGTCCACTACTAAATAGCAATGGAGAAGTAATTGGTATTAATACTTTGATCAGATCAGGACCTGGAGCTGGTTTGAGTTTCGCAATCCCAATTAATAAAGCAAAGGAAATTGCATATCAACTTTTAAATAATGGCAAAGCAATACATCCTATGATCGGGATAAGCCTTATAGACCAAGGTAATTTTGAAACAAATTTAAATGCCGTCAAAGTTGGTTATGTAATACCAAATAGTCCAGCTGCAAAGAGTGGAATCAAAGTAAATGACATAATCATAAAAGTTGGTAATAAAGACATTAAAAAGGCTTCAGATGTCATAAACCAAATAAATAAAAATGGTATTAATAAACAAATAAATATATTGTTGAAGCGAAAAAACAAATTAATTAAGTCTAAAGTAATACCAACTGATATTACTAATCTACAAAATTATTAAAAATTTCAAACTTCTTCTTGTTTAAGTATTTCCACACACCTAGAAATACAATTTCCATCTCTCATATCACAGGTTGTAATGCAATCAAAATAACTTTCAATACGATCTGAAATTTGAAACTGTTTTTCTTGGAAATCATAATCTTGCATATAAATTATTCAAACATTTTATGTATTTTTAAGATTAATCAAGAACAGTAAATTATGTAAAGATAAATGAGTGATCTTGCCTAGCTGAATGTAAACATTGTTAAAAGAAATCGAATTTAGCACAAAAATAATTATTTATTAATTACTAATTTTTTTGTTATTTTTTTTTCTTTTTTCTAAAAAATATTCGTAATTACCATTATATGAAAATAACTTTGAATCTTTGATTTCGACAATTCTATTTGCAACCTTTGAGATAAAGTATCGATCATGAGAAATTATTAACAATGAACCTTTATAGTTCTTAATAGCTAATTCTAAATTTTCTTTAGATTGCAGATCCAAATGATTAGTTGGCTCATCTAATAGTAGAAAATTACTCGGATCCATTATCATAATTGCCAATGCTAATCTTGCCTTCTCTCCGCCACTGAGTTGTTTAATATATTTGAAAACACTTTCATTTTGGAACCCAAACCCTCCTAAAAATGTTCTTATTTTTTTTTGTGACCATTCTGGAGATTTATTACATATTAAATCAATAACCCTTTCCTCAAGTGAAAGTGCTTCAGCCTGGTTCTGTTCATAGTAACTAGTAATTATATTATGTTTACCAAGATTAATTTCCCCAATTTCAGGAGATATTTTTTTCATAATTATTTTAAGCAATGTAGATTTACCGCATCCATTAGGACCTAATATTGCAATTTTCTCCCCCGAAGAAATATTTAAATTCGCATCTAAAAAAATAATTTTATCTTCATAACTATGGGACAAATTTTTGATCTTTAGAACTAATTTTCCTGAACGAGGACAGTCAGGGAAATTAAAAGCAGGACTTTTTGATTTTGCTATAGGTGCATCAATTTTTGCAATCTTTTTTAATTGTTTTTCTCTACTCTTAGCTTGAGAACTTCTTGTTGCACTAGCTCTAAATCTATCTATATACTTCTTCTGAATCTCAATTTCTTTTTGTTGCAATTGATATGCTTTATTTTGTGATTCTTCATTTAAAGATTTCTGTTCCACAAAAAAAGAATAGTTACCATTATATGTTTCAGATAACCCTCTATCAATAAAAATTATTTTTTTACATAACTTGTCTAAAAAATATCTATCATGGCTAATAATTATAATTGCAATATTAAGCGAAGATAAATATTCTTCCAGCCAGAAAATAGTATCTAAATCTAAATGATTTGTTGGTTCATCCAGCAAAAGTAGATCAGGTTTTTGTAAAATTATTTTTCCAAGTGCAACTTTCATCTGCCAACCACCTGAAAAATTACCAACCAATTTATCAGCATCCTCGATAGAAAAGCCTAATTTTGGCAAAATTTTTTCTACATCACTTTGCATTTTGTATCCACCTAAGGCTTCAAATTTTGCTTGATATTTTGAGAGTTGATTTACTAATTCTTCAAGTTCATTAGAATTTTTTTTAACTTCCAATGATTTCATTTTATTCTCAATTTCTAAAAGTTTAATGGCAACAATTTGTATATCTTTGAATGAACTTTCTAATTCTTCTCTAACTGAACATTTCAAATTACAATCTAACTCCTGTTTCAAATGGGCAATTTTAGGATTTCCCTCCTTGATAATCGTTCCACTTGTTTGATCTTCCTCTCCAATTAAAATTTTAAATTGGGTTGATTTACCTGCACCATTTGAACCAACTAAGCCAACTTTTTCTCCTTTCTTAATCTCCCAATTAATATTTTTTAAAACAACATCTGTAGAATAAATTTTGCTTACACTTTCAAATCTAATCACTGTTTTAAAAATTGAATTTACAAAATCTGAGCCTTATTTACTAATGAATATTTTGTGGAATAAAATTGAATTATGAAAAGAATAGAACAAATTGTAGTAATTTTCATAGCTGCCGCTCTTGCAATTCCAAGTTATTGGTTTTTTTGGACTTTAGCTGGTGGAGGTGGCTATAACGAAAGAACTAAACCTATGACAAATCAAAACATTAATTATTTGAAACCTTCTCCTAAAGACCTCCTCGAGCCTTAATTAACCACATTTTAGTTGCCTCATCATCAATAGTACTTAAATATTCAATAACCTCTTTTTTGGTCACAGAAATATTTAAATCTTTACCAATATCACATATTTTATCTAATGCTTTTTTGGGATTGGTCAAGGCTGTCATAAACAAACTTTGTTTCTTTTTGGAGTCGTTTGCTATTAACTTATAGAGCTTTTCAGCATTACTGGACATTTTTAAAAATCTACTTACTAATAGATTATTACTTCAAGCTACATTTTGTTCATTATATTCATTAATAGATAAATCATTATCTGTTTCTTTTATTTCTTTTGCTGATGCATCCGCCATGCTTCTTGCGTCTAGACATAAAACCTTTCTTAGTTTCGCAAAGTTAGCTGCATGTGATTTTCTTCCATCTTTTTGAGCATAATACTCTGACTGTTGAAGAATATGGTGTAGATGAGTTAACAAATATGGACTAATAACAGCTGATACCAAAACATCACTATTCGCATTATCGCAAGAATCAGAGCTCACTAATCTTTTTTTCTTTTTATCAAGTATGGACCTTTTAGGTGAATCGAATTTTCTTGAATTTTTCATGGGACAAAAAAACAATTAATTAATACGGATATTTATTTCCTTATTAATAATATACACAAAGATAGTATCCTTGACTAACTGTGTATACTATTAAGTAACAGTTATCTTCTTTGACTCATGGCTACCCGTCAAAACTCAACAAATGGGAAGCCTAAATCTCCTAGAATTCAAGTAGTTCTTCCAGAATTAATATGTGAACAACTAACTACTTTAGCTAATGATGAATCTAGGACAGTTAGTAATATGGCAAAAGTGTTAATACAAGAGGGTATAAAAAAATACTTTGAGAATAGGGGAGAAACACTTGTCTCAAAAAATAACTTAAATACCGACAAATTTAGAGACGAACTTGAAAAACAAGGAGTCAAAAGATTAAAAAAAGCTCCACAAAGAATTCGATACTATAAAAAATCCGATTAAAAAATAATTAATTTTGAGGCAATTTCTGTAAATCAGCAGTTTTACCCATCACTACCAAAATATTTCCTCTTTCCAAAATATATTTTGCTGGAGGATTGACTGTTAACTCTTCAGCGGGTCCTGCTGCAAGAACATTTACTAAATAATTTTTTCTCAAGTTCAGATCTCTTAAAGATCTTCCAATAAATTCCTCAGGAACAGTAATTTCATCTATACCAGTTTGGTTATCTAATTCTAATCTTTCAATTAGATTTGGTCTAACTAATTCAAGACCTAATCTTTCTCCTTGCATTCTGGAAGGGAAGACTACTTTATCTGCACCAACCCTTTTTAACATTTTTTCATGCAAATCACTCGTAGCTCGTGCTATTACTCTTTTCACTTTGCTCCCTTCACTATCCTTAGCAATAAGAGTTGTAGTAATACTTGCTTCAATAGGTTCACTGATACCTACTACAACAGTATTCATTTCAAGTATTCCAGATTCCTTCATAGACTCTTCATCAGTACAATCTACAACTCTAGCTTCTATAGAAGGCTCCAATTGTCGCAAATCATCAATAGCTTTTTCCGAATAATCTGCAGCCAAAACATCTGCTCCATTACTTATAAGTTCTCTGCAAACAGCGGTTCCAAATCTTCCAACGCCAACAACTGCAAAAGTAAGAGCTTCTTTTTCCCTCTTCTGAGACCACTGCCACCAATCAGCCATAATAAAACTCAGTCAATCCTAAACATAAAGATCAGCCCTAGGATAGCCAATTCTCTTTTGTCTATCTATTCTACTCTTATAAAGAGCCTGCCAAAGTGCACTTAAAAGCAAAAGGATACCAAGCCTGCCCACAAACATCCCGACAATAAGAATAAATTGGCCCAAATGATTTAATTTTGCAGTTAAACCAATATCAAAGCCAACAGTTGCAAATGCAGATATGCAGGTGAACAGAATTTCTAAGAATGTGAAAGATTCTTTCTTAACAAACGTATTAGTTGTAGTTAGCAGCATTGCCATTAAAAGAACAAAAAGCAAAGATCCAACTGTTATTCCAACTGCCTTAAGGATAACTTTATCTGAAATTAATCTATTACTAATAATTACATCTTTCTGACCTCTTAAAGTTGATCTTGTTGCAGCCATTAAAGCAATAAATGTAGTTGTTTTTATTCCTCCACCAGTACCTCCAGTACTTGCTCCAATAAACATCAAAGTCATTAATAACAATAAGCCAGTATCTGATATAGAGTTCAAGGAGATGGGATAATTTGTAAAGCCTGCAGTTCTTGCACTTACTGTCTCAAAGAATGATGACAATAACCGTTCAAACAAATTCAAATCATTAAAAAATTGACTTTTAAGCAATGATTCAGTGATAAAGAAACCTAATGATCCAAACAATATTAGTGACAAACTTGTCCTAATAACTAGTCTGGAATGAAGGCTTAATTTTTTATAAGAAAGATTTTTTTTATTACTCCAAATATCATCAATAACCCTCCATCCCAATCCACCCATAACAATGAGAAAAACAAAAACACTATTAACCAAATAATTTGTTCTATAGTCTTGAAGACTATTTGACATTAAAGAAAATCCTGCATTGTTATATGCAGATATACTGTGAAAAATCGAGGACCATATTCTTTCCCAATTATTTTGAATGTCTACAAATCCAAAAAAATATAAAACAATTGCGCCCAAGGATATGATACTAATCGCCGTAATAGCAATGCTTTGAAAAGTTCGACCAATTCCTCCAACTCCAAATTCATCAAGAGTCTTTCCTTTGTCTAATCTAGTTCTTAGCTTTGTCCCCTTTACAACAAACCCTTGTAAAAATGTTGTAATGGCCATTAATCCTAGACCACCTGATAAAAGCATAAAAGCCAAGAAAACTTGGCCAAAGAAATTTAAATCAACACCAATATCTATTATGGTTAAGCCAGTAACGGTTATTGCAGAAGTAGATGTAAAAAATGCTTCCCACAAACCAACTTTTGAAGATGAACATAATGGTGAACTCAAAATTAAAGTTCCAAGGAAAATAATAAACAAGCCTGTAACAATAGTAAATTGTGGTACTGATAGCTTTTTGTAAGCATCTTTGAACTTATACACCTTACTTGCGAATTTCACGATATTACCGGTAATTTAAAATTATCAATGCTGGCACTGTAAATGACATTATAAATGTTAAACCAGCTCCATATTTTGCTATATCAAAAAATCTATATCTTCCAGGACCATAAACCATTAAATTTGTTTGATAACCCATGGGAGTCAAGAAAGATTGACTAGCACCGAACAAAACAAGCATTATTAAAGCGCTTGGTGAAATGCCTAAAACATTTGAGAATTCAATAGCAACAGGCAAAATCAAAGCAACCGAAGCTGCATTACTTATAAATTGTGTAAGAATAACTGTCGATACAAAAACTACAACTAGTGCAAAATACAGAGGCATTCCATTAAGAACAAAGTTTAGATTGACTGCAATTAAATCTGCTAATCCTGTTACTTGCATAGCTACACTAAAGCACGATAAAGATCCCAACAATAAAATAACGTCTAATCTAATTGATTTTTGTATCTCTGCAGGCCTTAAACATCCACAAGCCACCATTGCAATGACTGCTAGAAGGACTGAACCTACTAATGGAATATTAGAAACTGAAGGCAAAACCACCATTCCTATTGCAATTGCAATCGATATAGGTTTTTTTATCAAGAAAGGTAAATCGTCTTCGAACTGATCTAGAATTAATAAATCATTACTAGCTTGCAAACCTCTTATTGAATCTAAAGGTGCTTGCAATAATAAAACATCTCCAGCTCTTAAAACAGCTTGGCCTAATCTCTCCTGAACGGTTTGTTGTCCTCTTCTTAATGCTAAAACTGTTGCATTATGACGCTGCCTAAATCGTAATTCTCTCAAACTAGCACCAGCTAAAGTTGAGCCAGCTGGTAACAAGGCTTCAAAGGTCTTAGTACCTTCGTCATCTGAAAAAACATTAGCTCCATCGAAAGATGTTTTGTTTTCGCCTAACAAAATCGTATGTTCCTGCTGCAGCCTAAATAAGTCTGCCCTTGTAACGCGGATTATTAACCTATCATCCGGTTCAATCTTTCTATCAGCCAAAGGAGGAAGAATAACTTTTCCATTTCGTTGCAATTCCAGAACATCAACGTCAAACCGTCTTTGTAATCTACTATTTCTGACAGATTGTCCAACTAATTCTGAAGTAGAGGGAATAGTAACTTCAGTAAAATATATATTCATATCGCCATTTTTAATAAATTCCTTATCTCTTCCTCTATCTGGTAAAAGCACATCAGAAACTAGAATCATATAGGTTGTACCTATAAGCCATACAGGAATCCCAATTGAGGTCAAACTAAATAATTCTAAAGCTCCATAACCTAATTGTTGACTAATATCACTTACAAGAAGATTTACTGAGCTACCCAATAATGTCAGGGTTCCACCTAGTAAAGTAGCAAAAGAAAGAGGTAATAAAACTTTTGATGGAGATATATTTCTCCGCTCGCACCAACCTTCAATTAAGGGTAACAAAGATGCTACTACTGGCGTATTAGGGACAATTCCAGATATTGGGGCAATCAAAAAAGCTATTAAAGAAATTAATTTCCTTGGCGTTCTAATACTTTCAGAAGAAATCAATTCTCTTACTCTGTCTAAAGCTCCACTTTTAAATAATGCAGAAGAAACTGCAAACAAACCCATAAGAGTAATTAAGGATGGGCTACCAAATCCAGCTAAAGCTTTTTCAGGAGAAAGAACCCCAGTAGCTATAAATATTCCAACACATAACAAACTAGTCAATTCTGGCGCAATAGTATTTTTAATAAACAAAATTATTGACATTATTAAAACAACTACCGTTATAAACGCATCAAAATTATTACTAATTACTGCAATTAAATTCATACGAAACTTATTTAACTCAATATACCCAAAAACAATATTTCAAAAAAGTTTACTTGAAATTATCTTTTTTCAGAAACTTTTTAAAAATAGATTTTTTTTGAAATATCCATGAAGATGCAGATTTTAAGCTTTCAGTAATATCAGGCAACTTGGAAGCATATATAACTCTTCTTGCCTCAAAAGCCAATTTCCCAGATAAAGTAACCCCAAGCCCAGAAATTGAAGCTTCTCCTATTCCTAAGCTAATCATTTCACCATTGTCTTTAAATTCAAATGGTAAAGGATCCTTTCCTTGAATTAAAAGTTCTACATTATTAGCCAGATGATTTCCTTCCTGCATAGCGACCTGAGCAGTGATAGGTAAATCCTCCATTCCTTCAATAACTGAAACATCGCCAATAGCAAAACAGTTTTTATAGTTTTCTATTTGCAGATTATTATTAACTAAAATTCGTCCAAATTTTTTTGTTATTTGATCAGTTTCTAAATAAGACAAATTAGGTTTAACGCCTGCAGTCCAAATAACAATATCTTTATCCAAGGAATTTATTCCAACCTCACTAGAAATACTAATCTTAGTTTCTGAGACTTCTTTAACTGTAGAATTCAAAAGAACGTTGATTTTTCTCTTTTCTAATGCCTTCTCTGCTTGTTCTCTATTAAAAATTTTGTTTTTATTGAGGATTTCGTTTGATTTTTCTATTAAATTAATTTCAAATTGGTCTGTAAATATATCTTTAATTTTACATGCCAACTCTATGCCTGAGGGACCACCTCCAACTATGAATAACTTTTTATGCAAAGCAGTATCTTGTGATTTTTTAAAAAAAGAATTTAATTTATTTAGATCATGAAAATCATTAAAAAAATAACAATTTTCATCTACACCTTTTATAAAAAAACTATTTGGAATAGAGCCTGTACATATAACAAGATACTGATAACTTAATTTTAAATCATCACTAAATTCAAGAATATTTTCTTTAAAGGAAATCTTGGTTAAACAATTTCTTAAAAAAGTTATACCCGCATCAGAAAAAATATTTGCAAATTTTGGGGTGGCTTCCCAACTCCTTATTTCTTCACTTAAAACTTCGTACATTAAAGGTTTAAATATAAAGTTAGTTTCAGAATCAACTACAAGGATTGGTAAAGAAGGATTTAGTTTTTTTAAATGCAAAGCAAATGTCATACCTGCAAAACCTGCACCAACTATTACTATTGGTTTTTTTATTGATTTCATTAGCGAAATATTGTTATGCGTAAATGTATTATTAAACTATACGAATAATTTTTAAATTGAGCGAAATAACATTAAACTCATAATCAAATTGAAGAATGATTGCAAACATCCACAAAGATATTCAACCTAACTTAAGGAAATATAATCAAGAGCTATTGGATATGAAGCCTCAAGAAATGCTTACTTGGGGTTATGAAAAGTTTGATAATCAATTTGCTATTACAACAAGTTTTGGCATACAGGCATCAGTCCTTTTAAATATGGTTAGTAAATTATGTTTACAAAAAAAAATCAAAATATTTTGGATAGACACAGGTTACCTACCTCCAGAAACATACCATTATGCTGAAAAGCTTATTGAAGATTTATCATTAGAAGTAGAAGTTCTGCAAAGTAAATTGTCTCCAGCAAGAATGGAGGCTAAATACGGCAAACTTTGGGAAACAAATAAAGAGAGTGATCTAGATAAGTATCATGAGTTAAGAAAGATAAAACCTTTAGAAAATGGGCTTGAAAAATATAATATTTATTGCTGGGCAAGCGGCGTTAGATCAAGTCAAACAGAAAATAGAAACAAAATGAAATTACTAGACGTAATTCGTGAAAGACTTTCTTTAAGACCTTTATTGAATTGGACAAATAAAGACATTTTTTACTATATGGAAGAAAATAACTTACCTGCACATCCACTTTTTATCAAAGGTTATTCTTCTGTAGGCGATTGGCATTCAAGCAGTCCCGATGGTATTGAAACAAAAGGCAGAGATACAAGATTTGGGGGTATTAAACAAGAATGTGGAATACACACTAATGATTAAATTGATCATAGAAGAATGGTCTCAGATATAAATTTTTTATTAGTAGGCAATAGTAGGCTTCATTGGGCTCAATATTCTAAAAATCAATCTAAATTCTTCCATACCAAAAAAGAGCAAAAAGTTCCAAAAAACATAGATCTTAATCAATTAATTTGGGCTTCGGTAGGAAAACTACCTAATTTTTTACTGAAAAAAGAAAATGAAATAAAAACTAAAGATATTCAGTTATCAAATCTTCCTGATTATTTTGGAGTTGATAGAGCTCTTGCTTGTCTTGCAGCTCTAAAAATTATTGAAAATCCTTTTAAAAAAGATTTGCTAATTGCAGATTTTGGAACAATATTATCGATAACAAAATCGAATTCAAATGGATCAATTATTGGAGGTCAACTTCTTCCAGGTTTTCTAACACAATTAAAATCAATGGAACAAAATACAAAAAGTCTTAAAGTTCCCAAAAAATATGATATTCCGATCAAAGATTTTTTAATTAATACAGAAGAAGCAATTTTAAAAGGAGTAATCAACTCTCTTACTGGCGTGATCAATAGTTTATTTAATCAAGAAAAGGATATTTTAATAATCTGTGGAGGAGACTCTCAATTACTCACAAAATCTCTGAAGACTCAAAAAGAAAATATTATCCATGCTCCTAATTTAGTTATGGAGGGGATGATTATTCACCACCTATCCGTAAGCAAATTAGCTTAACCCAAGGTCTGCAATTATATGATCAGCCATTATTGCTGCTTTAACCTTTAAGTAAATTTTTTCGATGTTACCTTCAGTATCAATTAAAAAAGTATTTCTCATCATTCCCATATATTCTTTTCCCATGAATTTCTTAAGTCCATAGCTATCGTAATCAGAAGAAACTTTGAAAGGTTCAGGATCAGTTAAAAGAATAAAAGGTAAATTAAATTTTTCTATAAACTTCTGATGAGAAGATGCATTATCTTTGCTAATACCAAGCACAACAATATTATTTTTTTGGAGTAAATCCCAATTCTCTTTAAAATTACATGCTTCTTTAGTACATCCTGGAGTATTATCTTTTGGATAAAAATATAGTATTATTCTTTTACCTTTAAAATCACTAAGAGAAACTTCTTTCTCAAAAGAATCTTTTAATTTAAATCCTGGTGCTTTGTCGCCAACCTTAAGAGCCATTGAAATTATTAAATGAGTATGAATATAAAATACCAAAAATTTGGTTTTATGAGATTAAAGGTGTGCAAGATGTCGCAACTGTAGAAGAAATTAAAACAGCAAAAAACCTTACAAATTCAAGATCAAAGATTTTCTTAGAAACAAGAGCTTATTTGCGAAAATCACTTGCAACACTTTTTAATTTAGACCCTCTAGAAATTCCAATTAATGCTCATCCTGGAGAACCTCCAAGTTTACCCTCTGGAATGGGAAATATCAGTTTAAGCCATTGTAAAGATGCCGTTACTATAGTCTGGCATAAAGGCAAAATAGGGATAGATATTGAGAGAACAGATAGGGATTTTAACTATTTAAAATTTGCAGAAAAATATTTTTTTCATACCAATAAATCAATCCATAATAATTATTTGACAAAAAATATGATATTAAATCAATGGTGTGCTGTTGAAGCGGCTATAAAATGGGATCATGGGAAATTAGCTCAAGACATTAAACATTGGCAACTTTTTGAAAAGCCAAAAAAGTTAATTCATAAGAAGAAAAATATACATTTAAATTATTCACAGATTAACTTCCATAATTGGACTATCGCTTTAGCCTATGAAGAAAAAACTTCTTTAAATCCTGAGATTATTTGTTGTTCGAAAAATTTTTAGTTTTCTTTTCTTCTAAGCAGTTCTTCATATTGAGTTTTTTCCCATCCATTATTATTTGGTTCCCATATTTTTAAACCTCTTAAAGATTTGGGAAGATATTCTTGTGCGACCCAATTACCTGGATAATTATGAGGATTGACATAACTATTAGAATTATTTTTTAAATGAAGTGGAACATCAAAAGCATTGGTAGATTTGATAGTTTCAATTGCTTTAAAAATACTTTTTGTACTATTACTTTTTGGAGAAATAGCCAAATATAAAGAAGACTGCGTTAAGAAATATAATCCTTCTGGAAAACCAACTCTATCAAAAGCATCACAACAGGATTGTACAACTACTATTGCATTAGGATCAGCTATTCCAATATCTTCACTGGCAGATATAAGTAGTCTTCTAAAAATAAAATTAGGATCTTCACCAGCCTCCAACATATTAGCAAGCCAGAATAAAGTTGCATCTGGATCAGAACCTCTTATTGACTTGATAAAGGCGCTTATAACATCGTAATGATTTTGACCATTTTTATCGTAAACAATATTTTTCTTTTGAATAGCATCCTCTGCTATTGAGAGATTAATCTTAATTTCATTAACATCATTTTCAGCAGTTGTTTCTATAGCCATCTCTAAGGCATTGATTAATGTTCTTGCATCACCGCCAGAAAATTTAACTAAATGACTTATAGCATCTTGAGTTAAATGAACTTTTTTTGAATCTTTTTTTCGAAAATAATGAGTTATGACTTTTTGTATTATTTTATACAAATCATTTTCTGACAAAGGAAGTAATGTAAAAATACGAGACCTACTAACAAGCGCTTTATTAACAGCAAAGAAAGGGTTTTCAGTTGTAGCACCAATAAAAGTTATAGTTCCATTTTCTATTGAAGGTAATAAAGCATCTTGTTGAACTGCTGTAAATCTATGAACCTCATCGATAAATAAAATTGTTTTTCTTTTTGAATTTATTAATCGATCTTTTGCATTAGCGATTTCATTTCTTAATTCTTTAACACTTAATAATACTGCATTCAACTTAATTAATTTTGAACGCGTATTAAGGGAAATAATTTCAACTAGAGTAGTTTTTCCAACACCAGGAGGGCCAGAAAAAATAAAATTCCTAATCTTATCTTTTAATATTGCACTTCTCAAAAGCGAATTCTCATTCAAGATTGGTTGTTGACCAAAAAAATCTTCCAAATTCTTTGGTCTTAATTTATCTGCCAAAGGTGCATTATTTTCTATTTGAGAATAATTAGTAAATAAATTTTCTGAATGCATATAAATAAAATCAAAAAATCATTACTTTCAATTCTATGTAATAACTGTAGGAGTTTCCATTTGAGTAAGTTTTGAAATGTTTAATAAAGCATCTAAATCATCTATTAGAGGTTTCAAAGCGATCTGAGGATTTAACGAAAGATTCTGTTGAGGATCGAAAAATTTCTCAAAGTAAAGTCTTAATGTTGCACCCTTAGTTCCAGTTCCAGAAAGGCGCACAATTACTCGAGAATTATCATCAAGGACCAATCTTAAACCTTGATTTTCACTTGTGGAATTATCAACTGGGTCTAAATATGAAAAGTTATCTGCAACTTTAACTAAATGACCAGCAAAACTATTTCCTTTTAAATTTTCGAGCATAGAAGTTAGATTACCAAAGATTTGATTCGCAATATTTGAGGGGATTGCCTCATAATCATGTCTTGAATAATAATTCCTACCAAATTGTTTCCAATGATTCTGCATCAAATCACTTACCGAAGATTTTTTCTCAGCTAAAACTTGTAACCAATATAAAACTGCCCATAGTCCATCTTTCTCTCTCACATGATTACTACCTGTTCCGAAACTTTCTTCTCCACATAAAGTAATTAAATTAGAATCTAAAAGATTTCCAAAAAACTTCCAACCAGTAGGTGTCTCGAAGCAAGGTATATTTAATGCTCGAGCAACATTATCAACCGCTGAGCTGGTTGGCATGGATCGTGCCACACCTGTAATACCATCTTTATAACCAGGGACACATTTTGTGTTAGCAGTAATAACTGCAAGGCTATCACTAGGATTTACAAAACATCCACTTCCTAAAATCATATTCCTATCTCCATCTCCATCACATGCAGCGCCAAAACTATAAGATTTTTTATTTAGTAACAAATCAGCCAAGTGGGATGCGTAAGTAAGATTAGGATCAGGATGTAAACCTCCAAAATCTTTTAACGGTTTACCATTCATGACACAATCAGGTGCAAGACCCATTTTTTCAACAAAAATATTTTTTGCATATGGGCCTGTCACCGCATTCATTGCATCAAAGATTAACGAAAAGTCTTTTTTTAAAAAATCACTAATTTGATCAAAGTCAAAAATTTTCTCCATCAAATTAGAATAATCTGTTAATCCATCAATAATTTGTAAGGTAGTTTCGTCGTAAGGATAAGTGCCATATTCACTAAAATCAGGTAATTGAATTTTACAAATTTTATAACTTGTTAGTGATTGTGAAGCCTTGAAAATCTTATTAGTAATTATCTCAGGAGCTGGGCCACCATTAGAGATATTCAATTTCACTCCAAAGTCGCCATCAATCCCACCAGGATTATGGCTTGCAGAAAGAATAATTCCACCAATAGCTTTTTCTTTTCTAATTAAATGTGATGTCGCAGGAGTAGATAATAAACCGTATTTCGGAACAATAACCTTTTGAACTTTATGAGCAATACATATTTGGACAATTTTTTCTATTGCTTCAATATTGCCATATCTGCCATCACCACCAACTACTAATGTTGAACCTTTTAAATCTTCTAATGATTGTAAGATTGCCTCAATAAAAACTTCTAGATAATGTTCTTTCTGAAACTTTAAAGTACTTTTTCTTAATCCAGAGGTACCTGGTTTTTGATCTAGAAAAGGAGAATTGATATTAATTACACTTACTTGATTCATATTTTTAAGAAACTTCCAAAAATCTAACTAAATTAATGAGGCATTTCGGAAGTTCTTAACATAGCGATAAACCATAAGGAAGAAATTAATAATGCACTAAGAATTCCATAGTTAACACCAAATTTAGAAATTGTAATTGGAACTATTAGTGGAAAGGTTAATGCCCCAAACAATGGAGTAAAAGCTACAATTTTTTTCAACATTAATTTAATTTATTAAAACCATTCAGTCTCAGCATTATCTTTTTCATTAGTATCGTCAAGTGGTGTAGTTCTATCAAATTTCATTGATATACTTTTTTCTTGATCGCCAGATACATCAACAGCTTTAATATCATATTTTTGAGTCCCGTCTCTAAATGGAACTTGAATTCTAAAAGTACCATCTGCCGCAAGAGGTACATCTTCTCCACCTATTGTCAGTTTTGCAGATGGCTCTGTCGCTCCATAAACAATTAATTCAGCATCAGCAACGAGCCAAAAAGATCTATTTTTAACAATTCCGATTCCAGAATCATTTAAACCTGATGACCATTTACCAGCACCTGAGTCTGTAAGATTATCATTGAGGTTTGTTGAATTTACGTTTTCCATAAATTCTTCAGAACCAACTTTTCTTCTGAGAGGAATGTTAGTTGCTGCTTGGTATAACCTTTCATGCATACCATTTTGCTCTGAAACAACAGGATTAGAAATATCTGAGATTGACTCAGAAGTAGAATCTAAATTAAAGGGTACAAATTTATCAAGAATTTGCTCAGAAGGATGTGACCCAGGAACATGGCTTATCGAAGAAAATGCCAATGACATCCAGTTAAAACCATATTTGTAACCTAATTCAACTTTATAGTCTCTATCTGCAAGTGGGATTGGCAAGTACCATTCTGTACTATAACTATCAACTGCTATCTCCCTAAGTGTTCCTTGATTCAAGTTGCTTCCTTCAGAACCAGATGCATCAAATAATCGTAAACATAATTTATTAGCTCCCAAAGATTGCGCTTTCTCTCTATCTGCATCAGAAATTTGCCAAAAAACATAAGCCCAGTCTGGATCTCGGGGTAAGAAAACTACATTTGTTTTAACTTCTTCACTGCTGTTGAAAGCATTGGACTCAGCAGTTTCTTCAGGATTTGACTCAGGAGGTGTAGTATGTGTTCTTTTTGTAAATTTTTCTTGATATTTAACTATTAAATCAACTAAAGCAGCTTTTGTTTTGCGGCTGTAAAGCGGAACAGATAATTTACTTGCTTCTTGACGTAATTGTCTGAGGGTTAGTGAGAGTAATTGATCTTTATTCATGATCACATCAGCCACCTTAAAATCTCCGTTTTTGTTTGGGATCAGTATGTTCTTTTTTTTTTGGAATTGTGTGTCTTTTTGACCTGTCGTCAGGATCCTCTGACTACTAAAATATTCTCGAAAATGATATTTCTCTTCAAAACAGTTGGTATCAATGAAATTAATTCATTTTCAGATCTTTTTGAAATGTAAATTAATTTTCTTTTCTTTTAAATTTTATTACCTAAATTTGTTATCGACTCAACAAAAATATATTTTTTCTTCGGGATCATTTAAATAAAAGAGGATTCAGCATTTTTTAACTAGAGGTACTAAATCATCTATCTCTAAATCCTCAATACTTTTACCTATTTTTTTTGAAAAAGTGCTTAATTTTTTTGAAGTGGATTCTAACTGCTCATAAAAAAGATCACTAAATTTTTTATCGCCAAATTTTTTGGATTGGTGATCACACCATTCTCTCAGGGGATTTTTATTTTGATATTCCAAACTATTATCTAAATTGATAATTTTTAAAATCTGAAGACAATGAGCGAGTATTCTTAAATGATGTTTCTGCATTATAGTTAGATCAAGATTATCAATTTCTTGAATAGTTTCTATGTTTAATGGGTTAGACAATGGATCAAGATGATTAGACATTAATTTTTAGTTTTAATAAAGGAAAAAAACTCAATATTGGGGGTATCTTTCGTTAAAGTATATAAAGCTAATTGTAATAAGTTATTTTTGATAACATGGTCAACGAAAATTTAGTTAAAGATGTAGTAAAAGAGCCTTACAAATATGGTTTCGTTACTGATATTGAAACTGAAAAAATAGAAAAGGGATTAAATGAAGATATCATAAAATTAATTTCACAGAAAAAAGAAGAGCCTAAATTTCTTCTTGATTTTAGATTAAAAGCATTTAAAAAATGGCAAAAAATGAAAGAGCCTGATTGGGCAGCATTAGGATATAAAAAAATTGATTATCAAGATATTATTTATTACTCTGCTCCTAAGCAAAAAGAGAAAATTTCTAGCTTAGATGAAGTTGATCCCAAACTTCTTGAGACTTTTGACAAATTAGGAATACCCCTCACGGAGCAAAAAAAACTCACAAATGTAGCAGTAGATGCTGTCTTTGATAGTGTTTCTATTGCCACAACTTTTAGAGAAGAACTTGCTGAACATGGAGTTATATTTTGCTCAATTAGTGAAGCAGTAAAAAATCACGCGGATTTAATTGAAAAATATTTAGGTACAGTAGTTCCAGCTAGTGATAATTATTTTGCAGCACTAAATTCTGCAGTTTTTAGTGATGGTTCTTTTGTTTATATCCCAAAAGGTGTTACCTGCCCTATGGATCTATCTTCTTACTTCAGAATTAATAGTGGAGATTCAGGACAATTCGAAAGAACACTAATTATTGCTGAAGAATCAAGTTCTGTAAGTTATCTAGAAGGTTGTACAGCTCCAATGTTTGATACAAATACTCTACATGCAGCAGTTGTAGAGCTTATAGCATTAGACGACGCCTCAATAAAATATTCAACAGTTCAAAATTGGTATGCTGGTGATGAAGAAGGTATTGGCGGAATTTTTAATTTTGTCACCAAGAGAGGAAAATGTTTAGGTAAGAGAAGTAAAATTAGCTGGTCTCAAGTTGAAACAGGGTCTGCAATTACATGGAAATATCCTAGCTGTCTTCTTTTAGGGGAAGAATCTGTAGGAGAATTCTATTCAGTGGCTCTCACCAATAATCTTCAGCAAGCAGATACA
>CABYJE010000015.1 GCA_902519235.1 uncultured Prochlorococcus sp. | reverse complement strand
AAAATTTAAGAAAATGGATTAATAAAGATAAAAAAGCGAGTTAGCTTTTACATCATACCTGGCATACCCATGCCGCCCATACCTGGCATACCCATGCCTCCCATACCTGGCATACCCATGCCTCCCATACCTGGCATACCCATGCCTCCCATTGGATCTCCACCTGGTCCTCCTGGGGCTGCGGCTTCTGGTTCTGGAATGTCAGCCATCGCAACTTCTGTTGTTAGGAGCATAGCTGCAATAGATACTGAATCTTGAAGGGCTAATCTTATTACTTTGGTTGGATCTAATATTCCTGAATCTTTTAAATCCTCATATTTTCCTGAATTAGCATTGAAGCCTTTGTTAAGTCTTTTAATTTCAGCGACAACTACTTCACCATTAAAACCAGCATTTTTTGCTATTTGTTTAGTAGGTTCCAAAAGGGCTTCTTTAACTATATTTATCCCTGTTCTTAAATCATCGGAAGATGTTTGACTTAAATTTAAGAGGTCATCTGATATTTCAATTAAAGTTTGTCCACCTCCAGAAACTACACCCTCCTCAATTGCAGCTTTCGTAGCATTAAGGGAATCTTCGATTCTTAACTTTTTGTACTTCATCTCTGTTTCTGTTGCAGCTCCAACTTTGATAAGTGCTACTCCTCCAGCTAGTTTTGCTATCCTTTCATTGATTTTGTCCTGATCATACTCTGAGTCAGTTACATCAACTTCTCTCTTTAATTTTTCTACTCGCTCTTTAACCAAATCTTTAGTGTCTTCGAAGGCAACAATTGTAGTTTTGTCCTTCGTGATAGTTATTTTTTTTGCTTTTCCTAAGTCATTAATCGATACTTTATTAAGTGTCATCGATTTATCTTCACTAATTAACTTAGCTCCAGTAAGAATAGCAATATCTTCAAGGGCAGCTTTTCTTCTCTCTCCAAATAACGGAGCTCTTACGGAAGCTACGTTTAACACTCCACTATTCTTATTCAAAACCAAGGTGGTTAAAGCCTCTCCTTCGATATCTTCAGCAAGAATTAGAAAAGGTGAGCCTGATTTCTGAATTTCCTCAAGTATTGGAACCATATCAACTAAATTTGAAATTTTTTGATCAGTTATTAATATTTTTGGGTCTTCAAGTTCACAAACTTGTCTTTCTTGGTCTGTTACGAAATATGGAGAACTATAGCCTCTATCAAAAGACATTCCTTCAGTTATATCTAATTCTGTATCTAGTGATTGAGATTCTTCAACAGTTATTACACCATCCGAAGTAACAATATCCATTGCCTTCGAAATTATAGATCCAATTTCTTCATCGCCTCCAGCACTAACTGTTGCAACTTTTTGGATATCAGAACCACTTAATGAAAGACTTTTGGAACTTAATTTTTCTAGAACGAAAGCCAGGCCTACCTCCATACCTTTTTTTAACTCCATAGGACTGGCACCAGAAGCAATATTTTTTAATCCCTCTTGAACCATCTTCTGAGTCAATATGGTGGCTGTTGTTGTTCCATCTCCTGCACTCTCTTTTGTTTTGGATGCAACTTGTTCTATTAATTTCGCACCCAAATTAGAAATAGGGTTTTCAATCTCAATCTCTTTAGCAACAGTGGACCCATCTCTAACTATATCTGGCGAACCAAATTTTCTCTCTATTACTACGTTTTTTGCTTTTGGCCCAATAGTAACCTTTACCGCATTAGCAACGAAATTTACACCTTTTTCTAGTGCTTCTCTTGATTCGTTAGAAAAACTTAACTGTTTAGCCATGTTTGCATGATCTTTATCCTATTCTAATCTCCCATAGAATCATTTTTAAGGGATATTTAATTAAGTGGGGAAAGCCGAATTTCTTTTAATTAGACATACAAATTAACTAAAATAAGAGTATCTTTAAGTTATGGAAGAAACAAATAATCTTATTTTTACTCTTACCGCAATCCTCGCGATTGCTATGACAATGATATATTTTCCTTTAAGATTTTTCTTGACATTAACTGCTAGAAGTCGAAGACTAAAACTTTTACAAAAAATTAGAAGGTTAAGAGATGAATTAGGTCAGCCTTATGAAAGTACATAACTAAATACTCATACCGCCGTCTATACTAATTGTTTGCCCTGTAATGTAACTTCCTGCATCACTTGAAACTAAGAATGACACTAAGTTCGCAATTTGAGTACAACTTCCTAATTTACCTAAAGGAATAACTTTTAGAATCTCTTCAGTATTAAGTTTTTCAGTCATCTCTGTTTCTATAAAACCTGGAGCTATTGCATTAACGTTTATACCTCTTGAGGCAAATTCTTTAGCGCAAGTTTTGGTAAATCCAATAACCCCAGCTTTGGCTGCAGAATAATTTGCTTGACCAGGATTACCAATTATTCCAACAACAGATGAAATATTTACGATGCTACCACTTCTTTTTTTCATCATAAATTTTGAAGCATATTTTGTACAAAGAAAAACTCCTTTTAAGTTTGTATTAAGTACATCATCCCATTGTTCCGATTTCATTCTCATCAATAGTCCATCTCTAGTAATCCCAGCATTGTTAATGAGGATATCAATAGTGCCATTAATTTTAATTATTTCTTCAAAAGCTGAACTGACAGAATCCTCTTTTGAAACATCAAATTTTAATTTATGAGCTTTACCTCCTGAATTTTTTATTAAATTTACAACTTCTTCAGCTTTTTCATCAGAAGAAGAGTAATTAATAAAAACTTCTGCTCCCAATCGGCTTAGTTCTAAAGCAATTTCTTTACCAATTCCTCTGCTAGCTCCAGTGATTAAAGCAATTTTGCCTGATAATGAATCTTTATTGGACATTATGAAATTTTATAATTTTCAATCGTAGTACTAATTGTGTAAAGATATTGCTTTTATTTATAATTGTCTAGAAAATATTAAGACCTTCTATTGTGCACTTTTTAATAGCAGCTGCAGGGAGCGGTAGCAGAATGAAAGCTGGAAAAAATAAATTACTTATTGATTTAGAGGGAGAGTCTTTGATTTATTGGACACTTCAATCTGTATTTTCTGCAAGCTCAACAAATTGGGTTGGAATAATTGGGCAACCGAAAGATAAAAACTTATTATTAAATTCAGCTAAAGATTTTGCCCATAAAGTTCATTGGATTAATGGTGGTGATACCAGACAACAGTCAGTTTTTAATGGTTTAAAAGCGTTACCAAAAGATGCTAAAAAAGTTTTAATACATGATGGCGCTAGATGTCTAATTAATCCTCAATTGATAGACCTTTGTGCCAAGCAATTAGATGAAAATGAAGCTGTAATTTTGGCTACTAAGGTAACAGACACTATAAAGATTGTTGATAATGAAGGTTTTATTAAAGAAACACCAGACAGAAATTATTTATGGGCAGCGCAAACCCCTCAGGGCTTTTTAGTAGATAGATTAAAAAAAGCTCATAAGATGGCAATTGATAAAAACTGGAAAGTCACAGATGACGCTTCTCTATTCGAAATGCTTAATTGGAAAGTGAAGATTATTGAAGGAACTTATTCAAATATAAAAATTACATCCCCTATAGATTTGAAAATAGCAAAACTTTTTGTTAAGAACTCCTAGTTAAAAAGGTTTATCGATACTAAGAATGCCGTTGTCACCATTTAAGGTTGCTTCATACCCTAACGGGATGCATGCATTGCCTGATATGTGGCCTATTGGGAGATCAAAAAGAATAGGAAAATCGAACTCTTGAAGTCTTTCAATAATGCAGTTTTTTAGTAAATCTTTCCATTCAAGGTCGCAGGAATCATTAGAAAAACTTCCGAATCCAATACCCGCAATTTCAGAAATTGTTTTAGTCATCCTAAGGTAAGTTAACATGCGATCAATTTTATAAATATCTTCATTAATGTCTTCAAAAATTATTATTTTCCCTTTGCAATCTGGAAAGTGATTAGTACCAATTAAAAAAGTAGCAATAGTTAAGTTAGAAACTATTATTTCTCCTTTTGCTTTTCCACCTCTTAAAGGGATTCCTATTATGTCCTCAACATATCCCTTAAAAAGTAAATTTCTTAATCTCTCAAGACTCCACTCTGGTTCTTTGAAAAGGCTAGTAACCATGGGGCCATGGATAGAACCTATAAATCCTTGAGAATATTTAGATAGTAATAAAGAAGATGTATCTGAGAATCCAAGCATTAAACCATGCTGCCAAGAAGGTTCTTTTTCTAAAAGTCTTGCTGAACCCCAGCCTCCTTTTGCGAAAATGATTAGCTTACTATTTTGTGCTTTTTCAAGTTCTTCAAATCTAGTTAGATCATCGCCTGCAAAATATCCAAATTTTTTTGATAGAGAATTATTTTCATTAATTTCCAAACCCCAGTTTTTTAAGATTTCTATGCCTTTTTGAAAATTTTCTTCTTCATCAATAAAGGAGCCTGGAGCTAAAATATCTATTAAATCCCCTTTTTTTAATCTTAAAACCATATTTAGAATTTATGAGGCAATAATAATTCCTAATAAAATGACTCCTCCATAAATTGATTGATTTTTGAAGTGATTCCCAATATTTTTTATTGATTGCTTTTCCTCAGGAAATACTTTTAGTATATCTCTCTGCATTAAGATTGACATTGCAAGCCAAATTGGCCAAAAAATAAAATCCATTTGATTAATAAATCCGCATATTGCGAGAAAAAAAGAAGTTAAAAAATAACAAATTTGAATGGTTATTCTTGTATTGTTCTGGAGGTTAACAGCGGAACTATTAATTCCAATTTTGATATCATATTTTTTATCTGCTAAAGCATAAATCGTGTCAAAGCCAAAAGTCCAAAAAATGGTAGCTAGCCAGCAAAATAATAAAACAATACTATTTAAATTGCCTTCATTTGCGGCCCAGGGAATTAAGACAGCAAAACCCCAGCATATGGATAAGATTAATTGAGGATATTTAAACCATCTTTTGGCAGAAGGGTAAATTAAAATGATAGGTAAAGCTAAAAAACCAAGTAAAATGGAAAGGATTCTTCCAGGCTGAGGTAGTGACAAAGTTAAAAAGAAGCTACATAAAATTAAAAAGAAAAGAATCGAATACGCTGTTTTAAGACCAATTTTATTTGCAGCTAGAGGTCTATTTTTTGTCCTAACAACTCTTTGATCAATTTTTTTGTCCCAAATATCATTAACCACGCAGCCTAATCCACTTACTAGTAGTCCTCCCAGTATTATTTTTAGCAACATTAAAAATGTTGGATTAGCATCTGGGGTTAAATATAAACTCCATCCAGCAGGAATAAGTAAGATCATTCTTCCAGTCGGCTTATTCCACCTTAATAATTCAAAAAAAGTACTTAATTTAATTTGTCGATTTTTATTTTGCATATGACCTATTGTATATTTCATAACTTTAAATAATCTTACTAGGATTAAATGATTTCTATTATTTAATAAACAATGTTGGGTATATTTATTAATGGATTAAAGATATCTTCGTCTTATAAAAAGAAATGATACTTAAACAAGATTTAAGATATTTTCAAGAAAAACAAATTTTAGTAGCTTCTATAGATATTGGAACTAACTCTACACATCTCTTGGTAGCAGAAATTAATCTAGAATTAAAATCATTTTCAATAAAATTTACTGATAAATCAACCACTCGTCTTGGAGAAAGAGATGAGGATGGTAATCTTACTGAAGAATCAATCCAAAGGGCATTAGTTACTCTTAAGCGATTTAAGGAATATTGTAAAAGTAATGGAGTAAAACAAATAGTAACAGCAGCAACAAGTGCAGTTAGGGAAGCTCCAAACGGTCAAGATTTTATTAGAAGAGTTCTTGATGAAACTGATATTCAAATAGAAATGATAAGTGGTTCTGAGGAAGCCAGATTAATTTACCTTGGTGTTCTTTCTGGTATGTCCTTTGAAGATCAGTCTTTCGTAATCATAGATATTGGAGGAGGATCTACAGAGTTAATACTTGCAGATAAAAAAGATGCCATAGCTCTTACCAGTTCGAGAATTGGTGCGGTAAGACTTAAAAATGATTTTTTAAATAAGGGTTCTATAAATTCAGAAAGATCGAGTTTTTTAAAAACTTTTATTAAAGGATCTTTAGAACCATCTGTTCGAAAAATAAAGAGTAGATCTAAGGGAGATAAGCCTTTATCTATGATTGCAACCAGTGGTACTGCAACCTCATTAGGAAATTTGATTTCAGATGATTTGGGAGAATCTAAACAAAAGTTGCATGGTTATAAATTTAAAAGGGAAAATTTACAAAATGTATTGGAAAAACTAATTAAATTGCCAGTTTCGGAAATCAAGAAAATACCTTTATTAAGTGAGAGAAGAGCAGAAATAATTATTCCAGGAGCATTGATATTAAACACCGCAATGGAGATGTTGAATTTTGATGAATTAATAATAAGCGAGAGGGCGCTTCGAGAGGGTTTGGTTGTGGATTGGATGCTTCGTAAAGGGATAATTAAAAATGAGTTAAATATTCAAGGTAATATTAGGAAAACAACTATAGTTCATCAGGCCAGAAAGTTTGGAGTAGATAATACAAGAGCTGAGAAAGTTATTGATATTGCCTTTCAAATCTATGATCAGACTAAAAATATCTTTCATAGCGATAATGACCCAAGAGCTAAAGAACTTCTTTGGGCAGCTTCTAATCTTTATAATTGTGGGAAATATGTGAATGTTGGTTCATATCACAAACACTCTTGGTACTTAATAAAAAATTGTGAGTTGTTAGGATATTCTGAAGCAGAAACAAATATTATTGCTTCAATTGCTAGGTACCATAGAAAGACTCTACCCAAAAAAAGACATGAGTCTTGGCAAAATTTAATATCCAAAGAAGATAAAAAATTAGTTCTTGAGATGTCATTAATCCTGAGACTAGCAGCAGCTCTTGACCAAAGACCTGACAAGGTGATCTCCTCACTTCAAATAAAATTGCGGGAAAATAATCTTACATTTCAACTTTTACCTTTAGATAGAAACCATGATCTTCTTCTTGAAAAATGGAACTTAGGATTATGCCGTAATGTAATAAAAGAACTAAAGAATTTGGAATTAAAAGTTATTTAGTTTTATTAATAAGTTCTTGTTTTGGAGTTTGATTCTGAGATGAATCTGAAAATAAATTGAAAATTAAGGAAGAGGCGATTAGTCCGAGAAAGCCTGAAACTAGAATAAATATTAGGAATCCTAGTGGATTAAAATTCTTAGATTGCCTAGATTTATAATTTTTTTTGGAAACTTCTTCAACTATTTCTTCAATTTTCACTTCTTTCCTCTCTGTCTTGAATTCATCCATTAAAAATTCTGTATCAAGTTTTAGCTTCTGTGAAATCCGTCTAATCATTGCTTTTATAAATACTTTTTCAGGTAGATTTTCTTCATTACCTTCCTCTATGGCTTCAAGTTGATGAGCTCCAATTTTTAAATCAGAAGCTAATTCTTCAATTGTTTGATTTTTACTTAACCTAGCCTCTTTAATGAAATTTCCAATTCTCTTTAATGAGGAATCGTCTCCTTTATTGTTGATTCCCGAAACAGATTTTATTTCTTTCAAAGCAAATAAACTTTTACTAATTATAGTAATTAATATTTTTCTATCAACTTTAAGATTACTTATTCCTAAAGAGATGCTTATAAGATGGATTATAAAGATTAGATCTTTTTTGAGAATTACTAATTGCTGGGCTAATTATGTAAATGGTTGTTCTAATTAGTTTTTTCTCAATAGAAAATTTTTCCATATCTTTTAATTCTATTAATGATGTCCAACCATCATCCCAAGATACTCTAAATCCAACAATCACTTTAGTCTCTGGAGGGTAAAACTCTAGTAAAGTTTCTTGAGACCTTTTCACATGCCGAGCACTTAGATATAGACATATAGAGGAATTGTGTTGCGCAAGATCTTTCAGAGATTCTTTTTCGGGCATCCCTGTTCGACCTCCTGCTCTAGTTAAAATTATTGTTTGCGTTATGTCAGGGATGGTTAACTCAGCTTCATGATAAGCTGCAGCAACTTGAAAAGCACTTACTCCAGGAACAACCTCGATTTCAATTTTTTCGTTTTTTAAAATTTCGATTTGCTCTTTTATTGCTCCAAAAAGGCAAGGGTCTCCATCATGCAACCTTACAACAGTTTTCCCTGTCTGAAATTTTTCTATCATAATTGAGGTGATTTGCTCTAAGTTAAGTGAACTCGTTTTTATTTTTTCAGAACCTTCTTTTGCAGAATCTAAAATCTTTTCAGGAATTAGAGAATCAGTCCAAATAATGACATCTGCAATTTTTATCTTTTTTAATGCTTTTAAAGTTAATAATTCTGGATCGCCTGGACCAACACCAATAAAGGATATTTTGTTATCCATTCTTTCTATTTTTCCCACTATATGTTCTCAATCTTAAAAAAAATATTGCAATTAATCCAGAAGAAAATAGAAAAATACTTATAAATTGAGCCATTCTTATACCGCCATCACAGAAAGGTGGAAGTCCACCAATGCATAGTGGGTCAGTTCTTAAACCTTCAATCCAGAATCGTCCAAAGCTATAACTTATTAAATAAAGACAGCTAATAAAGCCAGGCCTGAAAAAATCTGTTTTATTTTGTTTATTAAAGGTAATAATAAGGACAATGAAAATCAAAAGATTCCACAATGACTCATAGAGAAATGTAGGATGAAAAAATTCATAATTAATAAATTCTAAAGGCCTATTTTGGATAGGTATAAATAATTTCCAAGGCAAATTTGTAGGAACTCCAAAGGCTTCATTATTGAAAAAATTTCCCCACCTCCCTATTGACTGTCCAAGAATAATCGAGGGTATTAATGTATCTATAAAGGTTTTTAAATTAATTTTTTTCGACTTACAGAAATAGATAATAGATATTAATCCTCCAATTAGACCTCCATGAATTGCTATGCCTCCTTCCCAAACTGCAAGAAAAGAAGGTATTTGAATGATGTTATTGAATAGTTCAAAAGAAGTAAAAAAGTTCTCTCCGCTATATTGCCTCCACTCAAAAATTACGTAATAAGCTCTAGCTCCAATTATTGAAGAGATTATTAATGATGGAAGTATTTCACTAATGTACTCTGGGTTAATATTTCTTGCCTTTGCTAGTTTTTTAGAGACAAATAGGCCTATTAAAACTGAAACCGAAATAAGAAGTCCATACCATCTAATAGTTATAAATCCTAAATTTAAAAAAGTTTCTCCTGGAGATTCTATAAAAGCTTGAAGTATAAGCATTTAGAGAAAGTTAGATACCCTCTGCAGCTTGCACTTTTTCGACTTGTTTTTTCTTTAATACTAAAAGTATTTGTGTTAAGCCTACACCAATGAAGAATGCAATCAATCCAATAACTCTATACGGGCTCTGAAGTACAACCTCAGCATCTAATTGCCCAAAGCCACCAACGTTGGGATCATTAGTAAGAGGGTCACCTACATTAATTTTGTCTTGAGCTTTTACGATAAGTTGAGGACCAACAGGCACTGCTTCAGAAGTTATTTCACCATTATCGTTCTCTATATTGACTTGATAGCTACCATCTTCAATTGTTTCTATTGAATTTATAGTTCCTGCGGTGGAAGAAGTGAATACTACATTATTGCTCTTGTCTCCAGTTGGATATACCTGACCTCTACCTCTATTGCCTCCAATATGTAACGAGTATTTCCCATAGTGATATTCTTTATTAGTGGATGGGTCAGGGGAAAGTACAGGGAAAACGATTTCTTTATTGGTATCGCCAGGTAAAGGTCCGACAATAATGATATTATCTTTCTCTTCACTGTAGTTAGTGAAATAAACCCCTTCTGTCTCCTGTTTTATTTCTTCGGTCCATCTTTCTTGTGGAGCAAGTTTAAAGCCATCAGGCAGCATTACAACAGCACCAACTTGTAATGGGACTTCCGAACCATCAGCCCCTATCTCTTTTAAATCATTTTTGTAGGGTATTTTGACTACAGCTTTGAAAACACTATCTGCACCAACAGATTGTGGAACCTCTGCAATTGTAGGCATCTGAGCTAGATGACAATTTGCACAGACTATCTTACCTGTGGCTTCTCTTGGGGATTCGTAGTTTTGCTGAGCCCAAAATGGATAAGCAAAACTGATCTCTGGATAAAATACAATGCTTGAAATGAAAAGCAGAGTACAGATAAATAAACTTGTTTTTTTCATGATTTGATTTTTAAGACCTTTCATTTTTTTATGCCCACCATGGATTTTCATTAGTTCTAAAGTCATTTTCAGACCATTGTTTGATGAGTACAGCATCATCTTCAATATCGACATGAGCTAGAGCTAAAGATAAAGGAGCAGGCCCTCTTACTACCTTCCCGTTAGTATCGTACTGACTGCCATGACAAGGACATATGAATTTATTAGCACCACTATCCCATGGGACAACACAACCTAAATGAGTACAAATTGCATTTAAACCAAATTCTCCTATTTCCTCACCCTCATTAACTATTAAATAAGTTGGATCTCCCTTTAGACCCTGAACTAGACTTCTGTCTCCTGCTTGATGGGTAGCTAACCAACCAGTCTTAGTTATTGGATTCCCTAATTCATCTTTAGCAGAAGTTCCACCTCCACCACCGCCTGCTCTCAAAGGCATAAAATAATTCGCTACAGGGTAAAGGGCTCCTAAAGCTACACCAGTTGCAGTACCAAATGTAAGAAGATTCATAAATTGCCTTCGACCCATAGAAGGGACATCATTGGAACTTAATTGAGTCATTCGCTACTTGGTTCTGTTATTTATTAATTATTATGGATCAAATTGTTCAATTTCTGTTGCAAATAGATAGGACTTTTAATAATTTAAAGTAAAAGTTTAGGAAGTCTTAATTAATTGATTTAAATGAACCCATTGCTAGTAGATGAAGTTATACATTATTTAATTCATCGTTGGGGAAAAAAATATGATTTTAGACTCTTTAGAAGAGGAAAATTCGTTTATTTTCAAATGATGTGGGGATTTCTTGGACAGGAATCATTTCCTTTAAGTGAAGATGAATATAAAAAATCGATAGCTGATAAAATCGAAATTTTAAATAGATGTGGATATTCAGAAGAAGTAAGGGAATGGCTAAAGAAAGTCAATGCTAAGCCAAGATTAGGTAGAGCTGTCAGCTTGCAATTAGATCTTAATGAGAAGATGAAAGAGTTTTTGACTTAAGATTTTCTGATAAGTAAGTTAATCCAGTACCCACAAAAAATAAAAACACAATCGATATAGATAGCAATGACATAGTCAATGGGTCAGTTGAAGGGGTAATCACTGCAGATAATATTGCAGAGGAAATTACAACTATCTTCCAATTCGAAATCATTTTTTCTGTTGTGATTATTCCAAGAGATCCAAGAATAAATTGTAATACTGGCAATTGAAAAGCTATTGCAGTGCTAGACATTAATAAGAGAACAAAGTCAAAATATCTTTCTATAGACCAAGTTGGTTCAACAATATCAGCACCGAAACTAATGAAGAAATTTATTGCTGCAGGGACTAATATCCACCATGAAAAAATTAATCCTAAAAAAAATAGAAGACCTGAACCAAAAACTGCAGGCAAGATAAGGCTTTTTTCTTGTTTTGTTAAACCAGGAGAAATGAATAATATTATTTGATAAAAAATATAAGGCATAGAAACTATCAATCCGCTGTAACCTGCAACTTTAATAGCGACAAATAAAAACTCTCCTGGAGCAAGTTGTAGTAAATGAATATCACCAGCTGGAATTTCTAAAAAAGATATTAATGGCTTTATGATGAGAAAACTAAAGAATATTGAAATAAGTATTGAGTAAATTGAGTTTAGTATTCTTTGACGAAGCTCTTCTAAATGATCACTAAAAGTCATCGAATCTGATAATTTTTTTTCACTTTGACCTGTACCTCTCATTATTATTTGATGAAAATTGTGTAAGAAAAAGGTTGAAAACTACTATTGTCAAAGTCCAATTTATTTTTCGACAAACTTAATTATTTGCTTAATTTAGGATTTGTTGGATCTGGTAATAAGAAAGGAGGGGCATCATTTAAAGATGATTCACCATAAGTTTCATATTCTCTATATCCACCCATTTTCCCATTTGTTTTCATTAAAGCGCTTACGAAGGCAAGTAGTAAGAAAACAGTAGGAGCTCCAATTATTAATGCAGCACCAAATAGATATCCAACAATAAATTCTGGAAAACTATGATTTCCTAAAAATTCATGAGTGCCTAAAAGAAAATCAAACATTTAGATTTAAAAAATTTTTTTTTTATTATAAACTAAATTATTGTTTTAAGTTTTTTTTTAATGTAATCTTCTCCTCTTGTAGGATTTCCCCAAATAATCTCTCCATTTTTAAAGGAAACGCAACCAGGTCCTCCGTTTTTGATTTTTTGCAAATCTTTAATCTTTACTAAATTAATTGGAACTTTAATGTTTCTTTTCGCTTTACTAAATAAAGCAGCTAAATCTGCAGCTATTTGAAGATCTTGTTCAGATGCTACTTGAGATGAAGACTTCAAAACTACATGACTGCCTGGTGATTCCTGTGCATGAAACCATAAATCGCCTTTTTTTGAGAACTTAAAGCTTATTAAATCATTTTGCCTCATATTTCGCCCTACCTGAAGCTTTAATCCTGTGGGAGTGTCAACTTGAATTGGTGAAGACTCTATCTCATATGTACTTTTCTGATCTTCTCTTTGCTTCTTGATATTGATATTAAACTCGTTACAAATTTCTTCCATAATTTCTTCTAGTAGTTTGATTCTCATAGAAAGTTTTTCATGATTTAAAGAATTTAAATTTTCTAGAAGCGTAGTAAATTCGTCTAATCTCTCTATATTTGTTTTGTAAATACTTAATCTTTCTTTTATTAATTCTCTAGATCTCTTTAGTTTTTTTGATTTTTTATATAGCTTTTGTCCCTTTATAATGTCTTGTTTTTTAACTTCATGTGAAGAGAATATCATATCAGCTTTTTCTTTATATATCTCGTAGTTTTCTGATTTTGTCAGAAGATCATATTGAATATTTAAATTCTTTTTCTCAGTATTGGTCTGTTTAAAAATTATCCCTTCAATTTTCTTTTCCAATAATTGAAGTTTTTTTTGTTTCAGATGATAATCATAATAATTCTCTAAGCTTGTGCATAAATCTATTTTATTTTCGCAATTAATTTCCTTATCAAAAATAATTTCCTTATCAAAAAACCAAACGCAATAAAAATCTTTGTTGAATGTAGAAAAGTTAAAGTTATTGTTTTTAAACCTTCTTATCCAAATCTTCCAATTTTTAAATATCTCCTTTAAGTCTGAGTTGCTAATGAAATCAATATTTTTTTCCATTATTTCTGAATTAACAGTTGCGCTAACAACCTCTAATTGTTTTGTGAGGATAGGGCTTACTCCTTGATAGGTATTTATTAAACAGTATTTCAAAGACTCAGGTACTATTGAAATTGAGTCTTTCCATGATTGAAAAGACTCATCTAGTCTAGGTTGTTTTTTGAGATTGACTGGAGGGCCAGAATAAATTGATCCTGTTGAAATTGTTCTAAAACTAGATTGACTTGATTTAATTTGTTTACCAACGGCAATTATTTTATGTTTATTATCCAGATAAAAAATATTACTATGTTTTCCCATTAATTCAAAAATTAAATACTTATTAATTTCATCTCCAGGTTTTTTCGCAAAACTAAATTTTATAACTCTCTCAAAATCATCTTGATCAATCGAAATTAAAGCCATATACTTTAATCCGTATCTTATTTGTTTTGAAAGTGTGCTTTCTCTACCAATCTTTTCTGGCTTATTTATCTTTAGTATTCTGGGAGAGTCTCCATTCCATGAAACTTCTAACCATGTTTGAGAATCAACTCCTCTGAAACATAATTGAATTGTATTAGGCTCTGGTTGTTGGGCAGTCTCAAATTTTGTAGGTAAGATGTTCTTTGTCAAATAATGCAAGACAGATCTAATAGATGTAATATCCATTATCTGTGGAACACCTTTTTGCATTATTCCTTTTTAATTCACAAGATGTTCATTTTACTGTAAAAAATTTAATATGAAAAATCAAAAAAAACTTATTATCCTTACTGGACCCAGCGGGGTAGGTAAAGGAACAGTTGTTAAAGAAATATTAGGTAAAGAAAAAAATTTTTGGCTTTCAATATCTGCAACTACTAGAGAACCTAGAGAGGGAGAAAAGGACGGAGAAAATTATTATTTCTTAAACCAAGAAAAGTTTAAAGAAATGATTGAACAAAACCTTTTCCTTGAATGGGCTCAATTTGCTGGAAACTACTATGGAACTCCTTTGTCTTCTGTTAATGAGAAAATAAAAAAGGGATTTACCGTACTACTTGAAATTGAAGTAGAGGGTGCAAGGCAAATAAAAAATAAGTTTCCTAATTCACAGTCAATATTTTTACTTCCTCCGGATAAAGAAGAGTTAGAGAGAAGAATAAGAAATAGAGGTACAGAAAAAGAAGAGGCAATTAAAAAAAGACTCTTAAGGGCTAATTATGAGATTTCAGTATCAAATGAATTTGATTTTGCATTAACAAATCACAATGTTGATGAAACAGCAAAAAAAATAATCAAGTTAATAAAAACTTGATTATTTTCTATTTATCAACTCATTGGATGGAATAATAAATCTGGGAAAAACCTATTAAATTCAATAATGATTCCAGCTGTAAGGCTTAGCCAAATTGCTGCTACCACTGGAGCTGATCTGACAAATTTTGTGTTTAGAATTTTGAACATTTGTTTTATGAAAGTTTTTTAAGGATGTTTAACGAGGACCATTAAGTGTAATATTGTTATCTTTCTCTCTTAAATCTCCATTTCTACCTTGTTTATTAGCAAGAAGGGGCCATTGGGCTCCTTTTACAAGACATTTTCTGGCTAAGTCTAGGTCAATAATGATCTCAAGATCTGCTGGATTCTTAGTCTTTTTTGATTCAATGAGATACTCTCTTCCTGACCAACCTATAATTCCAGCAATGTAAATGAACAATACTCCGGGAATAAGTAAATCTCCTTCATGACCTCTATTTAGAAGGGCCCCCCATGGCTCAAGAGGGGGTCCAATTATTAGATGAGGAAGACCATCATCTCCGCATGATGCTTTTCCATATCTTTCAAATCTTGCTATATCTTTTTGAGTAGTTGCAGAATTTGCTCTCTCAATGAATTTAGGATTTTCAGAGCATTTTGATAGGGCTGACGCAGTATATTCTGTGCTAGCTCTATCGGCGTTTAAGGCAGGCCCATTTGCAGCTAGAGCAATTGGAGTAATTCCGAGGAACAGAAAAACTGAGGTTATGATTGAAAAAAAGAATTTCATAAGTTGCAATCTTTAATTCCTTATAGTGTGTTAAGTAAGAAATTAATATTAAAATAGAACAAGTTGAATCAAAAATGCATAAAGTTTTAGCTATTGAAACAAGTTGTGATGAGACATCTGTCTCAATAGTTTCTAATATTGGCGATACTTTCAGAATACATTCAAATATAATTGCCTCTCAAATTGAAGATCATTCAAAATGGGGAGGAGTTGTGCCTGAACTTGCAGCTAGAAAGCATTTAGAATTATTACCTTTTGTTTTAGATAAAGCTCTAGAAGAAGCAAAAATTAAAATTGAGGAAGTCGATTATATTGCGTCAACTGTAGCTCCTGGATTAGTTGGTTGTTTACGAGTTGGCTCTATAACTGCAAGATCACTTTGCATGTTACATTCAAAACCATTTTTGGGAATTCATCATTTGGAGGGGCATTTATCTTCAATTCTATTTTCAGAAAACTATCCAAAGAAACCTTTTCTTACATTACTTGTTAGCGGCGGGCATACTGAATTGATACAAGTAGATGATAGTAGGGGGATGCAAAGACTTGGGAAAAGTTTTGATGATGCTGCTGGAGAAGCCTTTGATAAAGTTGGCAGACTATTAGGTCTTAGTTATCCAGGAGGACCGGCAATTGAAAAGATTGCTAAAAATGGGGACCCAATGAAATTTAATTTACCAAAATGTAAGATCTCTGATAAAAAAGGTGGATTTCTTAAATATGATTTTTCTTTTAGTGGTTTAAAAACTGCCGTATTAAGATTAGTTGAGAGAATAAATTTGGCTGGGAAGACCGTTCCAATTCCAGATATTGCTGCAAGTTTTGAGAGAGTAGTGGCAGAGGTCTTGGTAGAGAGAACAATAAAATGCGCAGAAGATCACAGCTTGGATAATGTAGTTGTGGTTGGGGGAGTTGCTGCTAACAATACATTAAGAAAAATGATGATTAGTGAAGCTAGTAAAAAATCTATTAAAGTTCATTTAGCGCCTCTTGATCTTTGTACAGATAATGCGGCAATGATTGGAGCGGCGGCGTTGTTCAGAATTAAATTTAAGGATCATTTAAGTTCCCTTAAATTAGGTGTCGCGGGAAGACTATCAATTGAACAAGCAAATACCCTTTATGAAGAAAACCCTCCTTTCTAATTTCAATGAACAAACAACCTAAAATCGAGATTAAAGATGCAAAAAACTTCGTTGATAAAAAGGAATTGAATTTGTGGAAAAGAGGTTTTACCCCTCAAGCTGAAATATGGAATGGAAGGATGGCAACTGTTGGTATAGGAATTATTTTTATAATTATTGCTTTAATAAGCCAGTTTTCTTAATAGAAATAAAATTAATTTTCTTAAAAGTATTTTTGAAAGAATTTTTTAAAATACTCTTGTTCAGCCGATGAATTAAATTAAAAAGTATTGTTTTTATTGGACTAGAGATAAGATTATTGATTTAATCAAAATAATGAATGTTTTTATTATTTATAATTTTATATGACGCCTGAAAGGCTTGGATTACTTTGGGGGATAACTGTATTTGCAGGTGCTTGCGCTCGATTATTTTCTTCTTTTACAGGATTCCCAAGTGTTGTTATTTTATTGCTTTCTGGATTATTAATTGGAAGATCAGGATTGGGACTCGTTGAGCCTTTAGATCTAGGGCAAGGACTTGAAACTATTGTGGGGCTTTTGGTCTGTTTGGTTCTTTTTGAAGGGGGATTAAATTTAAAACTGCCTGAGGGGAATATAAGAAATACTGTTTTGAAAATTTCATTGGTAAGACTTTTTATTTCATTGTCAGCTGGAATTTTCATTGCTCATTGGCTGGCTGGCCTCTCATGGCAAGTCGCAGGAATATATAGTGCCATAGTTCTAGCTACTGGACCAACAGTTGTCTCTCCATTAGTGGAACAAATAAAATTAGCTTCCCCACTCTCGGAAGTTTTAAAAGCTGAGGGGTTACTGCTTGAACCAATTGGTGCAGTACTAGCATTACTTCTTTTAGAATTGACTTTAGGGGACCTTCGTGGAATTAACGATGTATTTATCGCATTAATGCAAAGATTAGGGGGAGGAGTTTTAATCGGATTAAGTGCAGGATGGTTACTATCAGAAATTTTAAAAAAAATAAAGAATGAAGCCTCATTTGGTATAGAGCTTCAAGTTACCCTGGGATTTATTTTCCTTGTGTATGGAATTTGTGAATATTTATTGCCAGAATCAGGTTTGCCTGCTTCTGTCTCGGCAGGTTTTATTGTAGGTAAAAGAGAAGTCATTGATAAGGAGAGATTAGATAATTTAATAGGTGAATTAGCTCAATTAGCGATAACAGTTCTGTTCCCTCTTTTAGCAGCGGATGTCTCTTGGAGAGAATTAAGCCCGCTAGGTTGGGGAGGGGTTATTTGCGTTTTTGTTTTGATGATAATTGTTCGTCCTATCTCTATCTGGATAGCAACAATGGGAAACGAATTAGACTTAAAAGAAAAAGTATTTTTAGCCTGGTTAGCCCCAAGAGGTATTGTTACTGCAGCAGTTGCCTCTCTTTTTTCTATAAGATTAGAACAAGCTGGTATTCTTGGAGCTGGACGTCTTCAAGGATTAGTGTTTCTTACTATATTAATGACCGTAGGAATTCAAGGACTTACAGCTAACTCTCTGGCGAATCGTCTTGAATTAAGGAAAGAAAAATTTTTAGATTGATTCAAAGACATCTTTCAATACGAGATATATCACTTTTATTCTCTGAGAAAAGTTCCCAGCTTTGAATTAAATCTGGCCCACTAAGAGAACCAAAAAATGCAACTCTTAGAGATTTCATTAAGATCCCTTTCTTTATATTATGCATTTTTGAGATTTCGTTTATTATTTCTTTTGCTTTCTCTTTATTTAGTTTTATAGTATTTAGCTCAATTAAATAATTTAAGATTAGTTTAAGAGTGGCTTTGATATCTTCTTTCTCGAGAAATTCTTTACCTTCTTTTTGAATTGGAGGTAATAAGAAAAATGGTTTTGATTGATCAATAGCGTCTTTTAAAAGAGTCATAGAGTCTCTAAGCAAAATTGCTAATTTATAAGCCCATTCTTGTGATGGCGGTACCCAGCCATTATTATCCCAGTATTTACTAATGATCTCACTTAACTTTATTGATTCCATATTTTTTATATATTGAGAATTAATCCAGTTGAGTTTTTCCCAATTGAATTTAGCTCCAGCTTTATTTATGTCTGATAAGTCAAAAATTTCAGATAATGCATTCAGTGAAAGTATTTCACTATCTGAAGATTTTGGAGACCAACCTAAAAAGGCCATGTAATTAGATAAGGCCTCAGGTAAGTATCCCATATCTCTAAATTCGTCGATTGAAGTAACGCAATCTCTTTTTGATAATTTTTTCCCCTCATTATTGAGTATTAAGGGAGTATGAGAAAAAGTTGGCAACTTAAAATTTAATGCTTTATAAATCAATATTTGTTTTGCAGTGTTCGAAATATGGTCTTCACCCCTTACAACATGTGTAATATTCATAAAATTATCATCAACTACAACTGCAAGATTATACAAAGGATCTCCAATCTCATAATCCTTTGCCCGTCTTGACAAAACTAAATCACCACCTAAATCCTTCCCTTTCCATTTGATTTCGCCTCTTATCTGATCAACCCATGTAATTTGGATTTTTTCATCAATCTTAAACCTTATTACTGAAGTTCTACCTTGGGAGATGAATGTTTCTATTTCTTCTTTAGAAAGATTTCTGTGTCTATTATCATGCTTTGGAGGTAATCCTTTCTTTTTTTGTTCTTCTCTTAATTCAGAGATTTCATCTTCTGTTGTAAAGCACCTGTATGCAGCTCCACATTCCAATAGCTTTTTGATATAACTTTTGTGAATTGATATTCGCTCACTTTGCTTGATAGGTTCTTCATCCCATTTAAGTCCAAGCCATTTCAGGCCTTCTAATATATTTTCTGTATATTCAGATTTAGATCGAAGAAAATCTGTATCTTCTATTCTGATCAGAAATTTTCCGCCTATTTTTTTTGCATACAACCAGTTGAATAATGCTGTTCGAGCTGTACCAATATGAAATAAACCAGTTGGACTTGGGGCCAGTCTTAGACGTTTTTCCAAATTTCTTTTAGAAAAAAACGGGACCGACGGGATTCGAACCCGCAACTTCCGCCGTGACAGGGCGGTGCTCTAACCAGTTGAACTACGGTCCCAGAGTTTTGTTCTAAATTTATTTAGAACTTCATTCTTAAAATTATCAGATCATAATACTTAATTTATGGTGTTGTAATAAAAAAATTTTATTAATTTGAGGATTTACAGAAATAATTAGTTTTGTAGCTGCTCATATAAAAACAACTATTTATTTTTGAGGTCTAAAACCAGCAGGTTCTATCAACCTAACTTGGTTGCCTCTAGCGGTAAATTCTCTGCCTTGGTCACTTTGTACAACAACTCTTCCTCCAGACTTAACTCTGATGACTCGTGCACGAACCCATCCTAAAGCTGCTGATTCGAGGACTTTAACTACGTCCCCAGGTTGAAGATCTAACTCCATCTTATGAAAAAAATGATTAACATAATGTTGATTAAACGCGTCGTGGAGGACTTGAACCCCCGACATCAGGTTTTGGAGACCTGCGTTCTACCAACTGAACTAACGACGCATTTAAATAATTATAAGCGCCTTTGTGACCAATAAGTTGATTAATTTACAACTTTATCGATCAAAGCGTTGTTTTACGCGAGTAGCTTTTCCTACTCTATCTCTTAGATAGAATAACTTAGCCCTTCTTACTTTACCTCTACGTTCAACTTTTAGAGAGGCAACCTGTGGACTATGTAGCATAAATACTCTTTCAACACCTATTCCCTGAAAAATTCTTCTAACTGTAATAGTCTGGTTAATACCTCCATGTCTTTTTGCTATAACAACGCCTTCATAGGGTTGGACCCTTTCTTTATTACCTTCTGTAATTTTAACTCCAACTTTAACAGTGTCTCCAACATAAATTTCGGGTAATTCTTTTTTTAATTGTTCATTCTCAAATTCCTTAATAAGGTTGGATGCGCTTAAGGTTTGCGTTGTTGCAGAAACCATCTTTTTTTCTTTTTGTTCAACCGCTACATCAACTGATGAGTCAGTATTGATAACGGTTTCTAATTCCTTTTCTTGATTCTCTTTGGCCATTTTGGTCTTCATTGTCCTACAAGTTCTATATCTTAACCTTTTGACTCGCCTTTAGTAACCTTTTTGGTAAATGAAATTGTTTTTGAAAACATTTGGAATCCCGTTATGAGCATCCATAAAACTCCAAGGGAATTCAATATTACATATATCAATTCACCATTATCGCCAAGCCATTCGCCCTCATGGAGAGACATTAACCAATGAACTTGTTCTCTAGAGTAACCTAATAAATCTTTTGAGACCCTATAAAAAAGACCGGTAATTGAAGATATAAATAATGGAAGAAAAACCCATGGCGCCAAAGCCTTATGAAATTGCCTAGAATTAAATAAAGTTTTCATTTTTGTTTCTTCCCAATTGTTATTGATAGATTTAAGATAGCCAAGATTATAATGGCTATTTTGAAGATATTTACTAAATTACTAAATTACTATTATTTATTCCAATGAGACATTTTGCAGATCTTTTGTTAAATAAAAATAATCCCAAGACTAATGATCAAGTTCCTTTTATTCAGAGAAGAAGAGGAATAGAAATAAAATCTTCACGTGAAATAAATTTGATGAAAAAATCTAGCAGAATTGTAGCAACTGTTTTGAGGGAAATTAATGACTTAATTCAACCTGGAATGAGCACAAAAGACTTAGACGATTTTGCAGAAAAGAGAATAAAAAGTTTTGGAGCAGTACCTAGTTTTAAGGGCTACCATGGTTTTCCTTCTAGTATTTGTTCTAGTATTAATAATGAGGTTGTCCATGGAATACCAGATAAAAATAAAATAATTAAAAATGGTGACTTAGTTAAAATTGATACAGGAGCATATTTAGATGGCTTCCATGGGGATAGTTGCATATCAATTTGTGTGGGAGAAGTTAGTCCAAAGGCTCAAAATCTTAGTGATGTAGCTCATAAAGCATTGTATGCGGGGCTTTCGAAAATTAAGGCTGGTAATACTCTTCTCGAAGTGGCTGGGGAAATTGAAGATGTAGTTAAAGTAAATGGTTTTAGTGTTGTTGAAGACTATACAGGACACGGAGTTGGAAGAAATCTTCATGAAGAGCCCTCTGTATTTAATTTTAGAACTAAAGAATTGCCCAATGTAGTGCTTCGTGAAGGAATGACATTAGCGGTAGAACCTATTGTTAATGAAGGGACTAAATTTTGTAAAACATTAAATGATAGGTGGACAGTGATAACAAAA
>CABYJE010000014.1 GCA_902519235.1 uncultured Prochlorococcus sp. | reverse complement strand
AAGTGAAATTGCTCTGAAAACTACTTTTCGATCAAATATAAGTGTTAATAAAATTATTGTTGGAATTTGCCATGTGATTGGTATCTCATTGCTATTACTTGATTTTTCTATAAATTCAAAAGGCATATAAACAGGAACCATTGTTGATATTATTAATGATTGAAGGCTAACCAGTATCTCAATTAATTTATAAAAATTGAGCATGATTATAAATTCTATTTATAAACTTCTTAATGCAACAATAGGATCTAATTTAGAAGCTCTTTTTGCAGGTAGAACGCCAAAGATTAAACCTATTGATCCTGAAATAATCATGGTAGAAATAGTTGTTGTAAGTCCAACTGATGCAGGAAGCGGTGTTATCAGAGATAAAAGAAACACACCTGATAATCCAGTTGTTGTTCCTATTAATCCTCCAATCGTAGATAAAATCAACGCCTCAATTAAAAATTGAATTAATATATCCGACTGCTTTGCACCTATTGCCTTTCTAAGACCTATCTCTTCAGTCCTTTCGCTAACAGAAACAAGCATAATATTCATTATTCCTATACCTCCAACTACTAAGGATACTGCCCCAATTCCTGCTAATAGAAATGTTAGGCCACTCGTTATGTTAGTGACTATGTTTAATGCATCTTCTTGTGATCTAACTGCAAAATCATCATCTCGAGTAATTTTATGTCTCTGCCTTAGTAAATTAGTAATTTGAAATTTTGCTGCACTTGTTGCTTTTTTGTTTATTGCTTCCACACTAATGAAGCTTAAACTTACACCAAATGTAGGATCTTTCCCAGTTATTCTATTAACCATTGTGGTCAATGGAATATAAGCATTTTTATCTTGATTACTCCCAAATACAGCTCCTTTTGGTTTTAATGTCCCGATTATTTCATAAGTATGATCTTTGATTCTGATTTTTTTTCCAATTGAAGAAGATTTATTTTTAAAAAATTCGTCTTTAAGATCAGGACCTATAACTACATAACTTCTGGCACTATTGACATCATTTTTTGATATAAATCTACCATTCTCTATTTCAAAACTCCTGACATCTAGAAATTCAGGAGTAACTCCTGCAATAGAAATATTTAGACTCTTAGAATTTGATTGGACAATTTCGTTAGCAGAGATTTGAGGAGCAACTTTTTTAACAGTTGGAACCTGATTACTAATTGCTACTGCATCTTCCAAAACAAGATTTTTAGGAAATGAAATACCTCTTCTTCTTGTGTCATTATTTCCAGGAACAATAAATAAAACATTCGCACCTAAATTACTTAATTGGTTTTTTGCTAATGTTTGAGCTCCTCTTCCAAGCCCAACAAGTGTAATTACGGATGCATTTCCTATAATTATCCCCAACATTGTCAAAGAACTTCTCAATTTGTTTGATACTAATGTTTTACTCGCCATGCTTAAGGCTTCTTTTATTGAGATATTTCTAGACATACTTATATTTATCTACGGCTTCTTCATCATCTTCAATTTGTCCCATGTAAATTACACCTTCATTTAGCTGCAATGATACTAGGTCTCCATTAATAATTTGATGATTTTCAATGTTTTCTACATTACAGATTGTAGAAATCTTCTTATTATTTTTATTAAAAAATTTATAAACATCATCAACATTTTGGTTCGTAACAATACCTGCAATATTTTTGCTCAATGGAATATTTTCCAATAATTCTTTAGAAACAAATAAAATTTCTCCTGGACATATTAATGACAAATCTTGTTTCGTATTGATTATTCTAGCTTTACCTGTAACTCCAATTTCACCTATCGAAATTCCCCTTGAAAGAATTTTCCTTACTAAACCAACTTTTATTAAATCTGTAGACCCACTTATACCTGTTAATGTTCCAGCAGTTTGAACTACTAGATCCCCTTGATTCAAGATGCCCATTTCTTGAGCAATTTGCATAGCCAAACTAAATGTTTTTGCTGTTCTTTCATCATTATTTACTACTATAGGAGTAACTCCCCAAACAAGTTGCAGTTTTCTCGCTACACTCCTCTCAGTAGTAGTCGCCAAAATAGGAGTTGGAGGTCTAAATTTGCTTACGTTTCGAGCAGTGGAGCCTGATTTTGTTAAAGGAATTATTGCTCCTGCATCAAGTTGTCTAGCTATATTACTTACAGCTGCACTTATGGCATTTGGTATGGTGCTAGGTAAGTGACTCTCAATAGCTTTAAGCGGATAATCCCTTTCAATTCTTCTTGCTATAGTAGCCATAGTTTGTACTGCCTCTACAGGATAATCACCAACGGCAGTTTCGTTTGAAAGCATTACAGCATCTGTACCGTCCAATATCGCATTGGCGACATCGCTAACTTCCGCTCTTGTTGGTCTGGGATTCGAAGCCATGGAGTCAAGCATTTGAGTCGCTGTAATTATTGGTATGCCCAATGAATTCGCTTTTCTTATTAACTCTTTTTGCAAAAGTGGAACTTCTTCAGCAGGCATTTCTACTCCTAAATCCCCTCTAGCAACCATAACTCCATCACATAATGGCAATACAGTATCAATTTGATCTATAGCTTCAAATTTTTCAATTTTTGCTACAACTGGAGTTGAATGACCATTTTTGTTTATTAAATCTTTTATTTCGTTTATATCCGATGGATTTCTGACGAAACTAAGAGCTACCCAGTCAACTCCTTCAGATAATCCGAATTTTAAATCCTCTTTATCTTTATCTGTTAACGCTTTTACAGATAATTGTACATCTGGAAAATTTACACCTTTATTATTTGATAGAACCCCTCCTACAGTGACCAAACATTCTAAAAGATTCGATTTGATATCTACTTTTTCAACAATCATTTCAATCTTTCCATCATCTAATAGTATTCTTTTCCCTTCACTAACTTCTTGAGCAAGTTTATCGTAGGTTACGTTCGCAATAGTATTTGTACATTCCACTTCATTTGAGGTTAGTGTAAATTTATCCCCTTTTATTACTTTTACTGGACCATCTTTGAATCTACCTAATCTAATTTTAGGACCTTGTAAATCTTGCAAAATGCCAATATCAATATCTAATTTTTTTGAAACCTTCCTAATAGTTTTAATTCTTTCTGAATGATCTTTATGATCTCCATGAGAGAAATTTAATCTGAATGTTGTTACTCCAGCTTTAATTAAATCGGTAATTATTTCATCTGACTGAGTTGCAGGACCAATAGTTGCTACTATTTTTGTTCTTCTTTTTAAATCAATATTCGACATATATAAATAATATTGCTAGATATAAATAAATTTAACATACGCAAAGTTAGTTATTTAAGTCATGGATTTTAAAACTTATCAGAAAAAAGCAAGAGAAACAGCGCTATATCCTAATTTAGGTTCAAATAATATTTATCCAACTCTTGGTTTAGTTGGCGAAGCTGGCGAGGTTGCAGAAAAAGTAAAAAAAGTTATAAGAGATAAAAATGGAATATTTGACAACGAATCTAAATCAGGCATTAAAAAGGAGTTAGGAGATGTATTGTGGTACATCGCAAATCTTTGCACAGAATTAAATTTTAATTTAGAGGATGTCGCATTACAAAACCTAGAAAAATTAAAATTAAGAGCAGAAAAAGGTAAGATTTCCGGATCTGGAGATGATCGCTAATTTTTAATATCCATAACTACTTCCTTGGTTCAATAAAAACATTATTAATTGAGGTATGAATCCTTGTATCACTTGAAAAAGAATTAATGCTAATAATGAAGATATATCAAATCCACCAATGGGTGGAATAATACCTCTAAATATATTTAAATATGGATCTGTGATTGATGTTAATGCGGATAATATTCCATTACTCCAATCAATTCCTGGAAACCAGGTTAAAAGTATCCTAATAATCAGTAAGGCATAGTAAAGCGACAAAGTAGTACTGATAACTTGTAAAATTGAAATTGTTATTCCTGTCATTAAAAAAAAAATTTAATTTATTCTAACATTTACTTATTATTGCTGCTTATTATTGCTGCTTATTATTACTGCTTCCTATGTTTGAGAGATATTCATTACTTACAGCAAAAGTTTGAAAAAACTTTTCTGATAATGATAACCAATATGATCTACCATCTTTTTGCTTACGTTTCACGATAAATTTCTTTTCTAATAATTCTTTAATATGATCATAAGCTCCTGAACCTCGAAGAAGTATAAGATCCGATTGTAGGATCTTTTTTTTGATCGCAATAGTTGCCAATGTCCTTAATTCGGATGTTTTCAAATCAGAAGGAAGTAAATCATCGACGAATTCATTAAGACTAGATTTTAGTTCGAGAGAATAACTGTTATTAAATGCATTTAATTCAATAGCTGAGTTGGGATTAGAGTATTTATTTTTTAGATCTTTAATGGCATCATTTATTGAGTTGATGTCAGAATTAGTAATTTCTGAAAGGTCCTTTTTTGTTATTGGCCTGCCTTTCAAATATAGAACAGCTTCAACTTTAGTAACTAGATCTATATCAGATATTGGCGTGGTATTTAGATCAGATTGATTGATTTTAATTACCGAAATCTTTCCTAATTTACCTTAAATTTAATCTGATGCACCAAGGAATAATCTGTATGTATCGTTTTGAGTTTCATCCCAGAATTTATAGCCTAAAATTCTTACAAATTTATTCCATTCTAAAATCTCATTTTTATCGATTAAAACTCCAATAACAATTTTTCCTACATCAGCACCATAGTTCCTGTAGTGAAATACGCTAATAGACCAATTAGATTTCATATTATTTAAGAAGTTAATTAATGCGCCAGGTCTTTCAGGAAACTCAAATCTATATAAAATCTCAACAAATTTTCTATTATCCATCTCTTTAAAATTTCTTGGTAATCTTCCACCTACCATATGTCTGAGATGATTTTTAGATAATTCATCATCACTTATGTCAATAAATGAGTACTCAGAATTTCTAAATACATTTAATAAATTTTTTTTATCATTTAACCCATAGACTTGAACTCCTACAAAAATCTGTGCATTCTTTGAATTCGACATCCTATAGCTAAATTCAGTTAAATTTCTATTATCAAGTAACTTACAAAAATCAATTAGACTACCAGCACGTTCAGGAATTTCAACAGCCATCATTACTTCTTTACACTCTCCAAGTTCTGCTCTTTCTGCTACAAATCTAAGCCTCTCAAAATTCATATTTGCACCACATGCAATCGCAACCATTTTTCTATTTGAATGATTCGAATTATAAATATCTTTTTTCATTCCTGCTATTGATAGGGCCCCTGCGGGCTCTAGTATTGATCTAGTATCCTCAAAAACATCTTTTATAGCAGCACATATTTCGTCAGTATTAACCCTAATCATCTTATCTATATATTTTCTACCAATATCAAAAGTATTTTTACCAATTTTTTTAACAGCTACTCCATCTGCAAATTGACCAACAGAGGGTAATTCCACAATTTTTTCTTCTTCCAAGGATTTTGACATAGCATCTGCATCTTCAGGCTCTACGCCAATTATCTTTACTTCAGGCCATATTTTTTTAATGTATAAAGATATTCCTGATATTAAACCACCACCACCAACAGCAATATAAATTGCATAAGGTTTTTCCTTTAGTTGTTGTTCAAGTTCAATAGCTATAGTTCCTTGTCCAGCTATTACATCTGGATCATCAAATGGATGAATAAAACATAAATTTCTTTCTTGACTAATCCTTATAGCCTCTTTGTAAGTTTCATCATAATTGTCACCAAATAATATAACTTTTGCTCTTAAATTTTTTACTGCATTAACTTTTACAAGAGGCGTTGTAATGGGCATTAATATGGTTGCTTGGCAATTTAATTTCAGAGCACTAAGTGCAACTCCCTGAGCATGATTACCAGCACTTGAAGTAATTACTCCCTGATTAAGCTGCGTTTTACTGAGCTTACTCATCTTGTTATATGCCCCTCTTATTTTGAATGAAAATACATCTTGAAGATCTTCTCTTTTAAGAAAAACTTCGTTATTAAGCGTATTACTTAAATTTTTAGCTTTCTCTAGTGGCGTTTTTTTTGCTACTTCATAGACTTCAGCTTGAAGTATTTTTTCAAAATAATCATTCATATATATATTTTTAGCATTAATTATTAATCTAATAAAACATTACATGATCTATTTCAAAAAAAATACTCATTTTGCACCTCGGCGTTTTAGATTATATAGATACCAATCTTTATTAAATGCTTTTAAGTGAGTTAAGTCATCCAAATCAACTGCATGGCTTAACAGTTTCACAATTAGAGGAAATTGCTTGTCAAATTAGAGAAAGGCATCTTCAAGTAGTATCTACCAGTGGTGGACATCTTGGTCCTGGTTTAGGTGTAGTTGAGCTAACATTGGCTTTATATCAAACTCTTGATCTAGATTTCGATAAAGTTGTTTGGGATGTAGGACATCAAGCTTATCCCCATAAATTAATAACAGGACGATTCGGTCAATTTGATTCCCTTAGACAACAAAATGGAGTAGCTGGATATCTAAAAAGAAGCGAAAGTAAATTTGATCATTTTGGTGCTGGACATGCGAGTACTTCTATTTCGGCTGCTTTAGGAATGGCAATAGCAAGAGATAGGAAAGGTGAAAATTATAAATGTGTTGCTGTTATTGGAGATGGAGCATTAACTGGAGGAATGGCATTAGAAGCTATAAATCATGCAGGTCACTTACCAAGTACTCCTTTTGTTGTAGTTTTAAACGATAATGATATGTCTATTTCACCTCCAGTTGGAGCCCTTTCATCCTACTTAAATAAGGTAAGAGTTAGTCCGTCACTAAAATTTTTGTCTGATAGTGTTCAAGAAAGTGTAAAAAATATTCCATTAATTGGTAAGGATATTCCTGAAGAACTAAAAAATATTAAAGGAAGCGTTAGACGTCTGGCTGTGCCAAAGGTTGGTGCTGTTTTTGAAGAACTTGGATTTACATATATGGGTCCAATTGACGGTCATGATATTGGAAATTTAGTTAATACATTTAACGCTGCTCATAAACTTAAAAAACCCGTACTTGTTCATGTTGTCACAACTAAAGGGAAAGGTTACCCTTATGCAGAAGCTGATCAGGTTGGATATCATGCACAATCTGCATTTGATCTGACAACTGGGAAATCTATCCCATCAAAAAAACCTAAGCCAGTTAGTTATAGTAAAATATTTGGTCAAACCTTATTGAAAATTTGTGAACAAGATAGTAAGGTCGTAGGTATTACAGCGGCAATGGCTACAGGTACTGGTTTAGATATATTGCAAAAAAATATTCCAGATCAATATATCGATGTAGGAATTGCAGAACAACATGCAGTTACTCTTGCAGCAGGAATGTCATGCGATGGTCTTAAACCGGTTGTAGCTATTTATAGTACTTTTCTTCAACGTGCTTTCGATCAATTAATACATGATGTAGGGATACAAAATTTACCTGTATCATTCGTCCTTGATAGAGCTGGGATAGTTGGAGCTGACGGTCCTACTCACCAAGGCCAATACGATATAAGTTATATGAGATCTATACCTAATTTTGTATTAATGGCGCCAAAGGATGAGTCTGAATTACAGAGAATGTTAATAACGTCTATTAACCATAAGGGCCCTACTGCTCTAAGAATACCAAGAGGTTCTGGATTAGGGGTGGCTGTTATGGATGAGGGTTGGGAACCTTTGAATATAGGCGAAGCAGAAGTACTTGAAGAAGGAGAAGATATTTTAATTATTGCTTATGGATCAATGGTCGCATCAGCTATTGAAACAGCAAAGATACTAAAAAAAATGAACGTTAATGCATGTATTGTTAATGCAAGATTTGTGAAACCTCTTGATAAAAATCTTATTATGCCGTTAGCAAATAGGATTCAAAAAGTAGTTACTATGGAGGAAGGAACCCTTATAGGTGGATTTGGTTCGGCAATAGTTGAACTATTCAACGATAATGAACTAAATATTCCTGTTTACAGAATAGGTATACCAGATGTATTGGTTGATCATGCTTCACCTGATCAGAGTAAAGAAAAACTAGGTCTTATGCCTGATCAGATGGCAGATAAAATTATCGAAAAATTTAAGATAAATAATTAAAAATTTAATTAATAAATTTTTATAAAACACCACGTGATGCTAACCCTAGGATTGCTCCAATTCCAAATATGTGACCAAGGCAATTAGCTCCCACTACTGATGCGTGACTTAAACCACCATAAAATTTTGAATTAGGTATTTCAAATCCTTCATTAGGTTTTCTTATTGTTGCTCTAGCAATTGCATAAGCAAAAACATTACATGCAATCATTACGACGGCACACTTTGGAGACCAAGAAAAAGTTGCTGGATCTGCAGCTGCAAATAATGTAGTAAACATAAAAAATCGTTATTTTTATATATTCTCTAATACTTTTACCTAAAAAACACAAAATTGTAAAAGGTCTTAAGAGTTGTTTACTTCTAAGCTATTTAACAACTTTAAAAATCCAAACAAAATAACAAAATCACTTAGAGTTAAGAAGGATTCTGCTAAACCATGCAGGAAGTCAACCTCAACAAGGGTTTTGTCATAGTAATTTAGGGTAAAGATAGACACGACTATAGTTATTAAGACAAATAAAACTGTTAAGGAAAAACCTCTTTTTATAAATTTATTTACAGATTTAATTTTATATAAGTAAAACAAAAAGATTGCATATGGGATTATCGATGCAGCAAACAAAGCTGTATTGTCAATTGAGCCTAATTTTTCTATGAATTTTATAAATAATTCATTCATAAGTCTCTTTTCCTCTAAAAATAATTATTGCAGCTAATGCTAATGTTGAATTTCCTATAAATGTAAATATTCCTTGAAGTGATACTAGACCGTAAAGATTTTCTTGGTTGTCATAGATATGCCATGTGATCGCACACATAGCACCTATTAAGTTTGGGACCATAGCGAGGCTTAACCAAAAAAATAAATTATATTTTTTATATGTTGAAATCTTTTGTATAACAAAGATGGTAAATATCCATTCTATTACTGATGAGATATGTATTAACCAAGTTCCTAATGATAATTCGTGCAAAATTTTATATTTTTTTCTTTAAAACGTTGAGAACTTCTTTAGCATGATTTATAGGTAAAACACTAATCCATCTATAAGAAATTTCCCCATCTGGAGAAATCAAAAAAGTATTTCTATCTGAGAATGGAGGAATCCAGGAACCATATTTTTCACTAATAATTCCGTCAGGATCAGATAATAAAGTGTAATTTATGGATTTCTCGCTGCAGAAACTTTCATGAGAATCTTGATTATCAGCACTAATGCCAACAATTTCGGCATTATTTTTTGAAAAATCTTTTTTTAATTCTGAAAAACCTTTAGCTTCAAGAGTGCAGCCTGCTGTAAAATCCTTAGGGTAAAAATACATAACAAGCCATTTACCTTTAAAATCTCTTAATTCCCAAGTTGTTTTTGTTTTTATATTTTTATTAAAACCTTCTAACTGAAAGTTTGGAGCCATATCTCCAACTTCAGGAGCAAAATCAAAAGAGAAGGCTGAATTAAAATTAAATAAGAGAATAAATGTTATTAATATACTTGCTACTAAATTTCTCATTAAATTTAGAATTTTTTTAAATCAACTCCATTTGATTTAGCAAATTTATCTAAGCCTACTTTTTGTATAGACTTTAGTGCTTTGGTACTTATTTTTATATTTACCCATTTTTTGCCCTCTTCCCACCATAGTCTCCTTTTTTGGAGATTAACTTGCTGCAACTTTTTTGTACGAATATGTGAGTGACTCACTGCCATCCCGTTATTAGCTTTTGCACCAGTCAGTTCGCAAACTCTTGACATATTTTTTGAGTTATATCTTTAAAAATTTTAACACATGACTCAATTTGTTGAATTAAGTAATTCAGAAATTAATTCGGCATTATTATTTTGTAAATTAATTATCTGTTCTTGATCTAATCCACCAACAGAAAGCTTAGCCATATCGTAAACATGATTAGCGATTTTAGATGCCAATGGATTTTCAATAGGATCTTTTTTATCAATGATTATTTTGTTGCCTGTAATTTTATTAAGACCAACAATAAGTGGATGTTCTTTGTTAATTAAGAGCACATGATATTCAGGTAAGCCAGGCATCTTTTGTTCCATGTAAGCGCCCATATCATTAATTCTTCTCATTTGTTCTGGAAGCAGGATCATTGCTGGTGGAGCATCTTTACTTGAAAGTGACTGCACTTTAACTGTTACTTTCTCATTGTTAAGGGCCTTAACTATCGTATCTCTAAGATTATCCGTATTTGATTTGCCATCCTTATCTACAATTTCTTTAGATTCTTTATCTTCTAGTTCATTTATTTCTGAATCTACTCTTTGGAATTGATAATCTTCATTTTTACTTTCCAACCACGGGAGAAATTGTGCGTCAATTAATGGATCTGATTTTATAACTTCCTTATTATCGGATAAACAGATATTTAATGCACTTGACTGTGCAATCAAATCTGAACAGTAAATTATTTTTTTAGAATCAGTTAACTTATTTCGTTCTTTATAATTTGCGAGAGTGGTGAAATACTTATCATTGGACTTGATAAGGGATTTATTTTCAATATCTTTAGTTACATCTTTATCTGAATTTATTATTGTTTCGAAAATTATACTGTTATCGACTAGATCAGCAAATTTTTCATCTTCGATTGCACCAATTTTAATAAAAGCAGAGATGGAATCCCAAATTTCTGAATAAAATTCTGGAGAATTTTTTATCAAATCCTTCAGTTTATTAGCAATTTTTTTTGAGATAAATGATGATATAGACCTTACTTTTCTATCTGTTTGTAATGCGCTTCTACTAACATTCAAAGGTATATCTGTAGAGTCAATAACTCCTCTTAGAGGTAAAAGGTATTTTGGTACTATCTCTTTAATTGAATCGCTTACGAAAACTTGATTGCAAAATAGTTTAATTTCTCCCTTTTCCCAATCAGCTCTACCTGACAACTTTGGAAAATACAAAATCCCTTGTATGTCATACGGATAATCTGTATTTAAATGAATCCATAACAGAGGGTCTCCCTGGAAAGGATAAAGGTATTTATATAACTCAATATAATCTTCATCTTTTAATTCACTAGCTTGTTTTCTCCAAGGAGGATTTTTCTTATTAATTGTCTCACCTTCAAGTAACACATCTATTGGCATAAAGTCACAATATTTTTTTATTAGTGATTTGATCCTTTCAGGCTCGATAAACTCTTTTTCTTCTTCAAGTAGGTGAAGTATGACATCTGTACCAATAGTCTCTCTTTCTGTTTCTTCTAACGTGAAATTTGGCGATCCATCACATGACCATTTGAAAGCTTTTGATTCCCCAATTGCTGATTTAGTTAATATTTCAACTCTATCTGCAACCATGAAACTTGAATAAAAACCTAGTCCAAAATGACCTATGAATTCATCATTATCTTTTTTATATTTTGTTAGGAATTCTTCTGCACTAGAAAATGCAACTTGGTTTATGTATTTCTTAATTTCTTCATCATTCATTCCAATTCCGTTATCGGAAATTGTTAACGTATTTTTTTCACGGTGAATTGTTATTTTTACTTGAGCCTCCTCAGTATTTTCGCAATCACCAGCCATAGAAGCCATTCTTCTTTTGCTAATTGCGTCAACACCATTACTAACAAGTTCTCTTAAAAAGATTTCATGGTCGGAATATACTGCCTTCTTAATAATTGGGAAAATATTTTCGGTATTAATACGAATTTCGCCTTTTTCCATTTAAAAAAAAATCAAACATACAAATCCTATTTCGTAAAAACTAGTTAATCAAGTTTAATTAGGAGTATTGTCCGAACAATATATGAATTTAAAAGTTAATTAAATTATTAAAAGGTTTTATTTAACCCACAAAATCTCACTACAATTATTTTCTTTCATTATTTGATTGGCTTTAGCCAAGTCATCACATGGATTTAAATACAAGACAGCGATATTTCCTCTTTTCTGCTGTATTTTTTGTTCATTCATACCTTTATCTAACAAATAAGGGTCTTTAAACATCAATAAAATCTTTTTTCTATCTGTCTTTTCTTCCTTAATTAAATTTCTTAAAATATCTACTGAAATTGTAAATCCAATCCCATTTAAGATTTTCTCATTAGGACTAAAGTATCTTACTAATTCGTCATATCTTCCCCCTTTTGCAAGGACGCTTTTATTTTTACCATCATCGCCTATAAGTTGAAAAACTATTCCTTCATATAAATTCAAGTGAGGCTGAAACGTGGGATCTAGTTGTAATTTGATACCATATTTAAATGATATTTTTGATAATGTTTCAAATAAAAAATTTAAGTCATCTAAAGTTTTACTTCTACCATATATACTTTTCAACTTTTTTAATATTGTAATTGGTTCTCCTCTTGAGAATAATAGATCTTTAAGAATATATTTATCATCTTCATCTAATCCTAATTTAGATAAATTATCTTGATCAAAATTAACCAGACTTTTCTTAATTTCTTCACAATTATTATCCTTATATTTATTTAAGATTAAATCCATTATTTTTGTTGTGCTTACTAGTAGAAATAAATTACAACCATCCTTCAAATTAATATTATCGATTGCATCAAACAAAATATTAATAACTTCAATTTCTGGATATTTTGTATCATATCCAATTAATTCAATTCCACTCTGCAGTTTTTCTTGTAACTTAAATGAATTTTTATTATTTTGTTTTTTATCAAAGACCATTCCATTGGTGAATAATCTTATAGGTCTTTTCTTATTTATTAATCTAGTAGATGACAATTTAACAATAGATGTTGTCATTTCTGGCCTAAGACATAATGAATTATTACTTACTATTCCCACAAGCTGATTTTCTTCAATAACTCCACGGCCCTTTATCGTCTCTAAAGTATTTATAAATGATGGTGAAACCTCTTCATATCCCCAGAGTTTATAAATACTATTTAAATTATTTATGATGTTAGAGTTATTTTTTACATCGACTAATTTTATTTCCTTTATTTCTGTCATTTTAATATTTAGCTAATTTTAGGTATAGAGATTTTTATTAAATGGAGAAACTTTTTCTAGTTCATTTTTTAATTCTTTTTCAAGGTTAGGAGAACAAGCAAGAATTCTTCCAGAACTTAAACTAAATTTTCCTGATGGATAATCTGAAATAATACCACCAGCTTCTTTTACAATGATAGCACCGGCCGCTAGGTCCCAAACCTCTAATCCTCTTTCCCAGTATCCATCGACCTTGCCTGAAGCAACAAATGCTAGATCAACTGCTGCTGCTCCTCCTCTTCTGACACCTCTAGTTTTATGTGTTAGATAACAAAATTCAGCATAATTATTATCCTCTGTCTCAAATCTGTCATAAGAGAAACCAGTTACAAGTAAACTATCAGAAAGCTTAGAAGGACTTGATACTTTAAGTTTACAGTCATTGCAGAATGAACCCAAACCGATACAGGCTGAATATAGCTCATTTAAATAAGGTACTGATATGGCACCAATAATTGGCTTATTTTTATACAGAAGACCAATAGAAGTCCCAAAAAAAGGATATCCATGTGAGTAATTTGTTGTACCGTCTAATGGGTCTATACACCATGTTAAATCCGAAGATTTGGTTAATTTACCCGATTCCTCTGCATTTATAGATATGTTTGGTGTCTGTTCCAATAAATATTCTTTTATTTTATTTTCTACTTCCAAATCTACATTGGTAACTAGATCACCCTTCCTACCCTTTGATGAAATTTTTTGAATTTTATTGTAATTAACTTTTAAAATTTCATTACCAATTTGAGCAGAATTCTTGGCTATTTCAAACAAACTGGATAAGTTTACTTGATTTGCAAGTTCCTCTATTTTACTTAATTCAAACATAATAGTTAATCTTCCTCAAATTCCCAAGGTGGCGCAACTCTTGTATTTCCTCTCCCAAAATATTGTCCAAACTGTAAATCGTAAACTTCATCTTCATTTGTAGTTTCTACCTCAAGATCTGAAGTTGCTTTGGCAACACAAAGAAGTGCATAGCCTTTGTCTTTTAGAGCCTGAGATACACCCATGGCTTCCGGTTGTTGTAAGGTACCAGATTTAATTTTAACTGCGCAACTTGTACAGCAACCATTTCTACATGAAAATGCAAGTTTGAAACCTTTTTTTTCAAATTCCTTAAGTATGTAATCATCACTATTAACCTGCTCTTGGTAGACCTTTCCGGTTTCCTTATTTTTAATCGTGACTGTGAAAGTCTTTTTCAAATAACTTTCCTCTAAAATGGGATGATCAAGGGTTAAAATGGTTTTCTTGGGAGAGGTGGCCGAGTGGTTGAAGGCGCAGCACTGGAAATGCTGTATAGGGGCAACTTTATCGAGGGTTCGAATCCCTCTCTCTCCGTTTTATATTAGTTTATTTTGGTGAATTACATCAACAATTTTGTTTGTATAGGTTTTTTAAAATAGAAATTAAGTATTTTGAAAGGTAATATAATCTTAATTATTTAAATTAAGTTGAAAATATTTGATTTTTACTATTATATATAGATATCTAAGATAAAAATTAATTAAATTATTAGTAAATTTTGCTTTAAATTTAGCGATCTTAAAACATGGGGCAAATAGTTGGAATCGATCTAGGTACTACTAACTCTGTAGTAGGAGTTATAGAAGCTGGTCGTCCAATTGTTATTGCAAATTCTGAGGGATCTAGAACCACACCTTCAATTGTTGGTTTTACAAAGGATAAAGAAATAGTAATTGGAGACCAAGCAAGAAGACAACTTGTTTTAAATCCAAAGAATACTTTTTATAACTTAAAAAGATTTATTGGTAGCGATTGGGACGATTTAGATGATACAAGTATTTCTGTTCCTTATAATGTCAAAGCAAATAATACTGGGAGTGTTAGGGTTCTTAGTCCAAATACAGAAAGAGAGTATGCTCCTGAAGAGTTGGTCAGCTCATTAATAAGAAAATTAATAAATGATGCTGAAACATATCTTGGAGATACTGTTGACTCTGCTGTTATTACAGTTCCAGCTTATTTCAATGAATCTCAAAGGCAGGCTACCAAGGATTCTGCCATATTGGCTGGTATCAAAGTAGATAGAATCCTAAATGAACCTACTGCAGCTGCTCTTGCTTATGGCTTTGAAAAAAGTGCTTCTAATAATGTTTTGGTTTTTGATCTAGGCGGAGGTACATTTGATGTTTCGTTATTAAAAATATCTAATGGTGTATTTGATGTTAAAGCTACATGTGGAGATACCCAACTAGGAGGAAACAATTTCGACTCCAAAATAGTAGATTGGCTTGCTGAAAAATTTCTTGGTAAATATGAAATTGATCTAAGAAGGGATAGACAAGCATTACAGAGACTAACTGAAGCTGCCGAAAAAGCTAAATGTGAATTATCAGGATTGCAAAGAACAAAAATATCTTTACCTTTTATCACCACAAGTAAAGATGGACCATTACATATTGAAGAAAATTTAGATAGAAAAATATTTGAATCATTATCTCAAGATCTATTAGACAGATTACTAGAGCCTGTGCAAATAGCATTAGATGACTCCGGATGGAACGCAGAAGATATAGATGAAGTAGTTCTCGTCGGTGGCAGCACCAGAATTCCAATGGTTCAACAATTAGTTAAAACTCTTGTTCCTAATGATCCTTGTCAATCTGTTAATCCAGATGAAGTAGTTGCAATTGGCGCTGCAATACAATCTGGAATTATTAGTGGTGATTTACAAGATTTACTTCTAAATGATGTTACACCTCTTTCTTTAGGATTAGAAACTATTGGTGGTCTTATGAAGGTACTTATTCCTCGTAATACTCCAATTCCAGTAAGACAATCTGATGTTTTCAGTACTTCAGAAGCAAATCAATCTTCAGTTGTTGTTCAAGTAAGACAAGGTGAAAGGCCTTTAGCCTCTGAAAATAAATCACTTGGTAAATTTAGGTTATCTGGAATACCACCTGCACCAAGAGGCATACCACAAGTTCAAGTAGCATTTGATATTGACGCTAATGGTCTTTTGGAAGTAAGTGCAACTGATAGAACTACTGGAAGAAAGCAAACAGTTACGATTTCTGGAGGTTCTAATTTAAATGAACAAGAAATTAATTCGATAATTGAAGAAGCCAAATCAAAAGCTAATGAAGATAGAAAAAAAAGATCTGTAATTGATAGAAAGAATAGTGCTTTAACTCTTATTGCACAAGCTGAAAGAAGGCTAAGGGATGCTTCTTTAGAATTTGGACCTTATGGAGCTGAAAGACAACAAAGAGCTGTTGAATTAGCTATCCAAGATGTTGAAGAGTATATAGATGATGATGATCCACAAGAATTAGAAATTTCAGTTAGTGCTCTACAAGAAGCATTATTCGGTTTAAACAGAAAATTCGCAGCAGAAAGGAAAACTGATAATAATCCACTACAAAGCATTAAAAATACATTTGGATCACTAAAGGATGAACTTTTTTCTGATGATTATTGGGAGGATGATCCTTGGGATAATCAAATGAATAGAAATTATAGAAATTCGAGGTATGGTAATTCTAGGGACGATGATCCATGGGACAATGACTATTTCCTCTAAAAAAGACTATTTGTCGATTTTGGGTTTATCCAAGGATTTCGATGATAATGAACTTAAAAAGGCCTTTCGAAGAGAAGCAAGAAAATGGCATCCAGATTTAAATAAAAATGATCTAAATGCAGAAGAAAGATTTAAATTAATTAACGAAGCATACGAATATCTTCGTGAACCAAGTAAAAGAAATATAAATACGGATGAAAATATTCAGCAAGATTATGAAAATAATAATTTCAAGACAGGTTTTCCAGATTTCCAAGATTATCTTGATTCTTTATTTGGATATGAATATAAATCAATGAATTACGACGAATATGATAATGAACCATTAGATGATGAATCCATAAATATAGATAATGATCAATTCAATAGTTATGATTTTCCCACAACATCTCCAGAAGAGCCACCTCCAGTTAAACTCCACCAAGATATTGAAACTATTATTGAATTAACTCCTAATGAGGCCCTAAATGGAGCTTCAATTTTAATTGAACTTGAAGACGAAACTGTAGTTGAAGTTGATACACCTCCTTTCGCTGGAGATGGATGGAGGTTGAGGCTTGAAAATATTGCAAGGGGAGGAAAAGATCATTATCTACAGTTAAAAGTTCAAACTAAAAGTGGTCTAAGAATTGATGGTTTACGAGTTCTTTATAAATTAGAATTATTTCCTCATGATGCTCTTCTTGGTTGTGCTGTAGAGGTACCTACCCTTGATGGAAATGTTACCCTTCAAGTGCCTCCAAAATCATCTACCGGAAGAATGTTACGTTTGAAAGGAAGGGGTTTAACCTACGAAGATAATGTAGGCGATCAATATGTTGAAATTTTGGTAGTTATACCTGCTGATATTAATGATGAAGAAATTGCTTTATATACAAGATTACAAGAATTATCACTTTCTGATTCCTAATCAAATATTATATATATAGAAAACAGATAATTATGAACATATTTGTTCTTTTATATAATTCAGGAACAGATAAGGAAGGAATTCATTCAATCGAGCTTAAAGGAAGAACTATTGTTCTTATGTTTGAAGATAAGAATGATGCAACAAGATATTGTGGACTTCTTGAAGCTCAAGATTTCCCTCTCCCATCAGTTGAAATGATCAACATAGAGGAAATAAAAGATTTCTGCATTAAATTAGATTATGAATATAAATTAGTAGAAAAAAATTTCGTCCCTAAAACCGCAGAGGATAGGTTATTAATTTCACCACCCCAGAACAATTTAGAAGTAGAAAATTGGGAGGAAGATAAAAATAATAATAAAGATAACATTGATATAAATACCATTAAGGAAAACCTTGAAAAGTTACTTTAGCTATTAAAATATCAAAATAATTACTAAATAAATAAAACATGACAACTGCATTATTTGAAACAGAAGTGGGCAACATTAATATTGAGTTTTTCTCTGAAGACGCACCTAATACAGTTAAAAACTTCACAAATTTGATTAGTGATGGATTTTATGATGGTTTAGCATTTCACAGAGTTATTCCTGGATTTATGGCTCAGGGTGGATGTCCTAATACTCGTTACGGGGCTTCTGGTATGCCTGGAACTGGAGGTCCTGGATATAATATAAAATGTGAAATTAATGCCAATAAACATTTAAAAGGCTCACTTTCTATGGCACATGCAGGAAAGGATACAGGTGGCAGTCAGTTTTTCATAGTTTATGAACCACAGCCTCATCTCGACGGAGTTCATACTGTTTTTGGTAAGACAGATGATATGGATGTAGTGCTAAAGCTTACTAATGGTTCGAAAATTCTAAAAGCAACTTTAAAATAGTAATTTAGTTTTCAAAAACAATACTAAATGTCTCTTTATCTAGATTAAATTTTCTTGTAGATGAATATAAGATTTCATTATTAATAGAGAATTTAGTATTTAATAATTTAATGCTACTTTTTGGGTGTAATGCCTGTTCAATGTTTCTAGAAACGATAATTCCAATCTTTGTACTATTTTTATAATTGGATAAAAATTGAATAAATAATTCTAAATTCATTATTTCTTCGTCAGTAATGTTGGAATTGGTTCTATTCTGATCATGCAAAATTCGCCAAACTAATTTTGGCCGATTCCAAAAAGCCAATAATCTTGGAGTACTTTCTAGTTTAATGTTAATGTTCTTATCACTACAGAATTTCATAACGTTATTTTTTATTGGAACTAGATCAATAGATTTATATTTTCCGTCAAGAAAAATTGATATAAATGGATCGATATTCATAGCATTAGTATTATCTTCATCAATCATGTGGCCTAACTTCGTTTTTTTTACACTCAAATATTCTGCATTATTATCGTTTGGGCAAATTACTAATGGAACTCTCTCAATAACCTCTATTCCATAACCGCCTAATCCAGCAATCTTTCTAGGATTGTTTGTGAGTAATTTTAATTTTTTTATCCCTAAATCGGTTAATATCTGTGCTCCAACTCCATAATTTCTTAGATCAGCTGGAAAACCTAATTTTTCATTAGCTTCTACAGTGTCTAATCCACCATCCTGTAAACTATAAGCTTTTAATTTATTTATAAGACCAATACCTCTACCTTCTTGTCTCAAGTAAACAACAACCCCCTCTTCCTCCTTTTCTATCCTTGATAATGCAGCCTCTAACTGAGGTCTACAATCACAACGTAATGATCCAAAAGCATCGCCAGTTAGGCATTCTGAATGCATTCTTACTAGTACAGGTTCGCTTAATTTGGATGACTTTTGTTTAACTAATGCAACGTGCTCTGAACCATCAAGTTCATTAACATATCCATAAGCTTTGAAATTACCAAAAATACTTGGAAGTACCGCATCAGATTTTCTAAATACAAATCTCTCAGTTTGAAAACGATAACTAATTAAATCAGCTATAGATATTAATTTCATTCCCCACTGTTTTGCATACTCTTTAAGTTGTGGAAGTCTTGACATGGAACCATCAGGATTTTGTATTTCGCAAATCACACCAGCGGGATAAAGACCTGACATTGCCGCAATATCTACTGCCGCTTCAGTATGACCTGCTCTTTTTAATACTCCACCTTTCTTAGCTCTTAATGGAAAAATATGTCCTGGTCTTCTCAAATCATCGGGTTTTGTATTTGGGTTTATAGCAACTTGAATTGTCTTAGCCCTGTCTTCAGCAGAAATTCCAGTAGTGACATTATTTTCAGGTCCAGCATCAATTGATATTGTAAAAGCTGTTTGATTTTCATCTGTATTTCTATCTACCATTAATGGTAAATCTAAAGAGTCAAGTTTTTCACCTTGCATAGCTAGACATATAAGACCACGTCCCTCAGTAGCCATAAAATTAATTTGCTGTGGAGTTGCAAACTGAGCCGCACATATTAAATCTCCTTCATTTTCTCTTCTCTCATCATCTACAACAATTATGCATTCACCATTTCTTATAGCTGCCAACGCATCGCTGATAGGATCAAATTCAATTTTAAAAGATTCATTTATATCCAAAATTGTTCCATTATTTGATTTGGGACTTGTTTCTTTCATTATTCCTATCAATATAGAAAAATAGTGTTTTAGTTACCTTAAATTCAACACTTTATAATCCTATCTCAAAGTCTGCCAATTCAAAGAAATGAATGTTGCAATAGTAGGTGCTACAGGTTACGGCGGTATTCAAGCGGTAAATCTTCTAAAGAAAAATAAAAAATACAAAATTTCATTTTTAGGAGGTAATAAAACATCTGGATCAAAGTGGAATGATAATTTCCCTTTTATTTATCTAGATAATGATCCTTACATAGAAGAAATTTCAGTTGATAATATTTCAAAAAATGCAGAATTTGCTTTGCTTTGCTTACCAAATGGCTTATCTTCAACATTGACAAGGAAATTATTAGATAGAGGACTTAAAGTTATTGATTTATCTGCTGATTATAGATATAAGTCTTTAGATGAATGGAAAAAAGTATATTCCAAAGAAGCTGCTATTTATAAAAGGAATGATGATGATTTATGTAAAGAGGCAGTTTACGGTCTTCCTGAAATAAATAAAGAAGCCATCTCAAAAGGAAGATTAATTGCCTGTCCAGGATGTTATCCAACATCTGCTCTTATTCCATTAGCTCCTTATCTCTCACAAGGAATTATTGAAAATGAAGGTATAGTTATTGACTCAAAAAGCGGAACCTCTGGAGGTGGTCGAGAACCAAACCAAAAGCTACTCTTATCAGAATGTGGAGAAGGTCTATCAGCATATGGATTGATAAACCATAGACATACCTCAGAGATCGAGCAAGTGGCATCTTTAATTTCTGGAAATAAAATTGAACTCCTTTTTACACCTCATTTAGTCCCAATCTCAAGGGGTATGCATTCGACTATATATGGGAGATTAAGAGATCCAGGATTAACTTCTGATGACTGCAGAATTCTCCTGGATAATTATTATAGAAATTTTAAAAATATTAAAGTCCTACCTGTAGATATTTTTCCGTCAACAAAATGGGTTAAAAATACAAACCAAATTTTACTTTCTGTTAAAGTTGATAATCGAAATGGAAGAATAATTATATTATCTGTAATTGATAATTTGTTAAAAGGTCAGACTGGGCAAGCAATTCAAAATTTAAATATTATGAGTGGTTTTTCAATGGATGAAGGTCTTGATTTAACTAATAATTTTCCATAAAATTACTTCTTATCAAAAAACCAGCAAGAGAGATTGAGTGAGGTAAAATTTTATGCTCAAGCATTTGTATTCTCTTGGAAAGTGATTCAATATCATCATCATTTCTAATTGACAATGCAGCTTGAATTATTAATGATCCACTATCTACCTCCTCCTCAACAAAATGTACGGAACAACCAGTTATTTTTGAACCATTTAATATAGAGTCCTTTATCGCAGAACCACCTTTATATGCTGGAAGTAATGAAGGGTGAATATTTATTATCTTATTCTTAAATTTGTTAATAAAAAATGGAGTTACAATTTTCATCCAGCCTGCCATAACCACAAGTTCAACATCGTAATGAATTAAAGTATTTACAATTTCTAATTCAAATGCCTCTTTTTGCAGAAAGTCTTTGCCTCTTATAATTTTGTGAGGTATTTTTTTACTTTCAGCTCTCTTTAGGCAACCTGCATCATCTTTGTTAGTTATTAGAACTTTTATATCTATATCTAATTCTCCTTTTTCTGAGAGATTAATTAATTCCTGAAAGTTTGTTCCTTTCCCAGAAGCAAGTACTCCTATTTT
>CABYJE010000013.1 GCA_902519235.1 uncultured Prochlorococcus sp. | reverse complement strand
GCATCGAACTCCATTTTTTGATCTTTGATTAAATTTATACAAAGTTTTGGTATGAGCCTTCTCTCGTCTTCTCCAGGGCCAAAAGGATTAAATAATCTTATCCAAGACATTGATGCAAAGCTCTTTTCAAAATAGTTAGTTGTTTCATAAAAACTTTTTAATTTTGATTTTCCATAAATACTAAAAGGATTAAGTTTAGATTCAAATTCATTTAATAAATTGTTTGAAGACCAATCATATTCTGCAGATGAACCAATAAAAATTGCTCTATTCCCCCCATTATTTATAAAACTTCTAGATATTGTATTGTTTATTTCAACCCAAATATTATTTTGAGGATCATTCCAATACTTTTGATGTTCTGAACACCATGCTAACTGAATTAAATGGGTAGGCTTGATTTTTTCAAAAAGTAATTTTATCTTGTCTTGATTAAAAAGATCCAATGCATGGAAATGAATTCTAGAACTTTTCAAATCAGATGAAATATTATTTAATGATCTTGTTATTATGTGAATTTCAAAATTATTATTATTTAGAAAAAAAGAAGAAACATATTTTCCGATAAAACCATTACCGCCAAAAATAATTAATTTTTTCATTTTTTATCATTATTGTTTAATCTTGATTGCATATAACTTTCAAAAGATTGAGCTTTAGAATCTTTTTCTGAAATTATAGGATTATCTATAGGCCAATTAATATTTAGGATAGGATCGTTCCAAAAAAATGAAGAAGTGTATTGTTTTTTATATTCTCCTTCAATTAAATAAGATATTATTGAATTTTCTTTTAACGAAATAAAAGCGTGAGCACAGCCTTTTGGAATATAAAGTGCTTGCTTTGATTCTGGGTTAAGAATCGTTCCATACCATTTAGAATAAGTTGGAGAATTTATTCTAGTATCAACTATTACATCATATATCTCACCATGGACACACTGTACCAGTTTGGATTGTTCGAAAGGTTTTTCTTGTAGATGAAAACCTCTTAAAACATATTTATTGTTATAGGAAAAGTATAAAGAAACCGGTTTAAAATTTTCTATTGAAATACTTGGATTATATTCTTCCCAGGATGTTATAAAGATTCCTCTTAAATCCTCAAAAAAATCGTTTTTAATAATAAGCGAATCAATAATTGGTAGCTCTTTATGGGTTTTCATATTTTTAAGTTAATTTAATCTTCATATCAAATTTTGAAAAGATCTAATACTAATCCAAGTTTTTTCTCTTGGATTGGAGTTGCCAAAGATCTTTATATCTGCCATTTTTAAGAATTAATTCATCATGACATCCTTGCTGTATTATCTTCCCCTCTTCTAGGACAATAATATTATCACAATCTATTATTGTACTTAACCTGTGGGCAATTATTATTTTTGTATCGACAAATTTATTAGCCAGTAATGACAACTGCAAATCTTTTTCTGATTTTGTATCAAGGGCACTTGTCGCTTCATCTAAAATTAATATTTCAGGTTTTTTTAATAGTGCTCTTGCTATTGAAATTCTTTGTTTTTGACCACCACTTAATCTATACCCTTTGTCTCCAATAATAGTATCAAAACCTTTTGGAAGATTGGAAATGAATTCATATGCTTGAGAAATCTTCGTGGCCTGTTCTAAAGATTTAAAAGATACATCTTCAAGACCAAAGCTTAAATTATTAAAAATTGAATCATTTAATAGGGTTATATCCTGACTGACTATCCCAATTCTTTTTTGCCACTGATCAATATCTATTTTATCTATAGAAACGTCATCTATAGTTATAGAGCCCGAATCGGGTGTTAAAATTCCAGATAATAAATCTAAAAGAGTACTTTTACCAGAACCGCTAACTCCCACAATGCCTATAGATTTCCCTTTTTCAAATCTATAGTTGAAATTATTCAAAACCTTTCTTTTTGAACTATATGAAAAATTAATGTTTTTAAAATCTATTCCACTTTTTAGTTTATTGAATTTTTCCCCTCCAACTCTTCGAAAATCAATATTAAAATCACTAAATATTTCATTAATTTTATCCATTCTTCCTTCATTTTCAGTCAGAATACCTTTTAAAAATGAGATTAGAGTTAAATGTGAACCCAACCTTTGAATTACTAATATTATTGTTATGAAAATTGGCGTAATTAATTTCCCATCAAAATTACCAAATAAAGTTAAAAATAATGAAGTTAGAAATATAAATGAATATGGAACAAACTTCGTTAGAGGAACAACAAAACTTCTCCACTTAACTTCTTTAAAAGAATTCATTTTATAATCAATTATTGATGAATTAATTGTTTTATCAGCATGATTAATAAGTCCAGAACTAAACAAAAATTTCTTTGATTGAAAATATTCGTTCATCCTTGAAGTAATATTTGAATAATTTTGAATAGATTTTATTGAAAAAACTTTTGCTTTTTCTAAAGGACCTTTTGTTGTAATAAATTTAAGGGAGAATATTAAGATCGGGCAAAATAATGCAATGAATGGATTTAAAACAAGGCTAACGACAACATAAGAAAAAACAAGAAAATAATAAATTAGTAATTGGAAATTACAATCTATATATCTTCCAATACCCTCATTACTTTGATAAACATAATCTATTAAATCTCCACTTTTATATCTTGCGGCTGTAGAAAAATTGAAAGAAAAAATTCTTTTAAAGACTTTGGAAATAATAAAAGATTTTGTATGGGTCATGAAAATCCCAGTACCTGCTAAGAAAATATATTGAAATATACTTTGCAAAGATTGAAAAAAAACTGCGACTCCTAACCAAAATACAAATTGATATTTAGGTCCTACTACATATATAAATTTATCCAAGAAAGAAATATTGTAATTATTGAATAAATCGGAAACTGCGAAATTAGGATCGATTGTATTTACTGCGATAATTAAACAAAGAATGGTTATTATTTCACATGAAGCTTGTACTATTCCACTAGATAATGTAAAGATTACGATAAATTTGTTTTTCTTAAATGATTCATTCAAAATTATTGAAATTGCTGTTTTTTGTCTAACAAAATTAAATATCTCAAAATAAAATTTATTTGAAAAAATAAAATTAAATCCATATTTAAGAAGCCTTTTACAAAAAGATAGAACAAACAGTATTTTCGAAAATATTATTTCTAACTTCATATTTTTAGTTAAACTATAGATTTGATAGAAATTCTATTTTAGTCATTTAATATTTTTCCTAAAGCGAATATATTTACTACTGACTGCAAGGGCTTAGAGACAATTGCCAATCCATCAGTAACATTTGCTAATTTTGAAGACCTTACTTCTATTACATCGCCTTCTATTAACTTTGGATTATCTTTATTTGCAGAATTTGGGTTAAGGCTTAATTTTATTTTTTTTGAACTTAATGTTCCATTTTTCCCAAATCTAATGAGACGTACATTACCTTTATTACCTCGCCATTTTATAGGACCACCTGCATTCAAAACCGCTTCTATTAAAGTTGAATTTGAATTCATCGTTAAAACCCCAGGCTTTTTAACTTCCCCGATTACATAAACTTGCATGGAAAAATCATTTAAGTTTGAACTAGAAATGACATCTAATGCTAAGTTCGATTCTGCCTTGGGAATTTTAATTACATCACCATCAAATAAAATAAGGTTTTGTGATGTATTCCCTTTTGTTATAAGAGAATGTAAATCAATTTTAGTTTTAATTAAAGGATATTCACTTAGGCCTGATTTTCTTATGACTTCAACTTCTTTTATATTCGCATCCTCAGTAATTCCACCGGCTTTTTTTATTGCATCAGTGACGCGGCTAAAATTACCTTTATTAGTTGGGTCTACATTAATTTTATAAATTCCTTGTTTTGCTACTTCCCCAAGTATTGAGATTTGAATTGATCTTGAAGATACTAAACTTATTTGAACTTGAGGTCTCAAAAGCTCACTACTGTATAATTTTTCAATTTTTTTAGCAGATTCTTCAAGGGATATCTCTGACAAACTAATTGAACCAACCATTGGTAAATATACGAAACCGTCTTTTAATATCCTGTATCTTCCTGAAAATTCTTCAGCTCCAAAAAAAATAATGTCAATAACGTCTCCAGGACCTAACAAATAATTATTGTCGATATTAGGTTCTACTTTCTCAGAATTATTTACAGTATCTAGTTCATCCGATTCTAATCTGTTTTGAAATATTTCAAGTGGATTTAATAAAAAAATGAATAATATAAATGAATATATTTTTCTTTTTAATCCCATTTTTAGTTGATCCAATCTATATATTGTACTTCATATATGTTCTAAACATATACCTCTTGATATATTATATCTAAATGGAAATTTTAAAAAATCAATTTTTTTCATCAAATTCTGAGTTTGTAATCAAAATTTAAATAAGGTATGTCATCAGATAATTCAATAAATTCTTATTTGAATCAAAAAAATAGAAATACTCAAGAGGGTTTTGGCATTAAAGATATTTATTCAGCTTTAATGAGGAGAAAAAAATTATTTTCAGTGTTATTTCTTTCTTTTTTCGTTTATTCAATAATTGCAACAATTAACAAAAGATATTTTTCTCCTGTTTACCTTGGAACATTCAATGTCATGATAAATGACCCTGTCAATTCTTCAGATAAGAGATCAGCACCAGGAGACAAAGGCCAAATATATGAAAATTTGGCGATGAATGCTCAAACTAACGATGTGCCTACACTAATAGGCTTTCTTAAAAGTCCATTAGTCCTAAAAGAGATTGCAGAAAAATACAATTTATCACCTCTAGAACTTTCTAAACAAATAAAAATAATTAGAGGAACAAGACAGACTGGTAAAGGAATAATTAAAGTTCGAATAACTGGAAAAGATATTAAAACGCACAAAGATTTAGTTGATTTAATCAGTAAAACTTATTTGCAATCAGCTCTCGATTTTAGACAAAAAAAATTAAATGATGGCCTTGGCTTTCTTCAAAAACAGTATCCTCAATTACAAAGCAAAACCTCAAATTTAGAGGAAGAGTTGGCTGTTTTTAGGAGAGTTAATAATGTTGTCGATCCTACTGAAGATGCGATTATTGCAAAAGAGGATTATGTTTTGATAGAAAATGTTATTAGTAATTTAAAAGAAAGTAGAGACAGGATTATAAAAATAAAAAAAGATTTAAAAAATTCAAAATTAAACATTCGAGGTTTTGAAGAGGCAATTGATATTGCTAATTCTTACGTTAAGTTTAGAGATGAAGATGGTGGTTTCAAAGGGGTTAAAATTGAAGATAGTTCAAAATCATTATTAAATGAGGGGTTGATTTTAGAACAAGAGATAGCAAAAGCAAGAATAAAATTTACTGCAAATTCAAAAATGGTTCAGGGACTTAACTCTAAATTAAATAAGTTAAAACCATTACTTTTAAAAACTCAAAACCAAGTTTTAGAAACTGCTCTGGATTTAAATGAAGATAATCTTAATATTGCTTATTTGAAACTGCAAGAATCAGTTGATAGAATTGAGAAACTGCCCCGACTTATAAAAGAATATAACAATATAATTAATAGGCTCAAATTTTCTAGAGAAAGTTTAGAAGGATTATTATCAGCGCAAGAGAATTTCCAACTTGAACTAGCACAAAATTCAGTTCCATGGACAATAATCTCTGGACCTAATGTTAGTGATATCCCTATAAATGCCCCATTTGCTCAAGAAATCCCCAAAGGAATAGTACTAGGACTTATCTTTGCAGCTACTCTTGCATTTATAAGGGATCTTATTGATTATGTTTATCACTCTCCATTAGATGTCAAAGATGATACTGGATATACACTAATTGGGAATATCCCCTACGTGGATTTTTTTAAAAATACAAGAGAAGAAAAAATATCAATACTATCTGATTTAAATGATTTCAAACCAACGGGGGATGCAAAATTAGATAAACAAAACAATAGTCAAAGATTTTTTTATCAAGAAGCTTTTAGAAATATATACACTTCATTAAGATTCCTAAATACCAATGATGAGGTTAATGTATTTACTTTGACAAGTAGCATTCCTAGTGAGGGTAAATCTCAAGTAAACATATTACTTTCTAAGACTCTATCTGAATTAGGCGAGAAAATACTTCTTATAGATGCTGATTTAAGAAAACCACAAATCGATACTAGGCTTGGATTAGATAACTTTGTAGGTTTAAGCAATGTTTTGACTGATAATATGATTTCATGGAAAGATGTTCTGCAGAAAGTTGATGGTTTTGAAAATTGGGATGTTATGCCAGCTGGTTTAGTACCTCCTGATCCAACACTTTTATTAGGTTCTGAAAGAATGAAAAATCTAATAAAAGAAATAAAAAACTCCAAAGAATATACATATGTAATTATAGATACTCCACCAGTTTTAGGTTTGGCTGATGCTTCATTAACATCTTCATATTGTAATGGAACTATCTTAATAGTTTCTTTAAATCAAGTTAAACGCTCTCTGCCTAAGCAATCTATTCAAACTTTGATATCAAATAAGTCCAATTTTCTAGGTGTAATAACAAACAATTTGAAAAAAGAAAAAAGGGAGATTTCTGAATATGGAGCTTCCTACAGCTATACTGAAACATATAATACATACAAAGTAGAAGAAAAAATAGAAGAGCCTGAAGAGGATCCTAATTCTTTTAAATCTGTGATAAAAAATATAGTCAAGAAAACAGTTGATTTGTCAGGCGCTATTTTCAGATGGCTAGATAATTAAATGCCAAAAAAGTATAAATTTAAATTCAATTGGGTGGTTAATGGTAAATTAGCTATTGGTACCTGCCCAAGGTATGAAGAGGATTTGATTAAAATTAAGGAAAATAACATAAAATCTATTTTTGGCTTATGCGATCCAAGTGAGGCTATTTATCCTGATAATTTACAGACAATTTTCAATTTAGAAAGATATGTACTCCCTGACCATAAATCTGATACTTTGGTTTCTTCCGAAGATTTGCTTATTGCGCGAGATACTTTAAATAAACTTTTACAGGAAGGTGCAGTTTTTTTACATTGCGTCGCTGCTATGGAAAGGTCTCCTTTAGTTTGTATGGCTTGGCTTATTAAGTATAAAAAATTATCAATTACACAATCATTGGACTACATGATGTCAATCAATAAGGGTACAAATCCTTTGCCAAGCCAATTAAAGGTTTTGAATCATCCAATATTAAAATAGTTTTATGTCAAAAAATGAAAAGAAATTACTTATTTGCGAGGAAGCTCTTATTGATTATTCAGGTCATTTCCATTCTTGGATTAATTCGATAAAGAGTATTAATGAAGATAGTGGACTAGAAGTTTTTATTGCAGGTAATGTATTCGTCAGAAAAGATTTGGCATCTAAATTAAAAGTCATTCCTGCTTTTAATGTTAATTCCTGGGATAATAACAGAATTTGTAAATGGCCAAAGTGGAGAAGAGCTTTCGAAGTTCTTATTCATAATTGGAGAACTTTCTCTGAAACAAAAAGGGTTTTAAAAAAGATTGGTAAAGTCGATATGGTTTTGTTCACAGCAGTCAGACAGAATCATCTTTTAGGAATAAAATTTTTGACTTTATGGGGTTTAGGGAGATATTTTAACAAGCTCTCTTCTTATTTACTAACTAGCCAAGCCATTTATAATAGTGACTTTACAAAATATAATTTCAGTAAAAAAACTATTCTTTTTTCTTATTTATTTAAATCATTCAAAAGTTTAGTAAATAAGGGTAAAGTAAATTTTCTATGTGATAGTCAAATTACCTTAGATGAATATAAAAAGCTTACTGGATTAAAAATGAAGTTAATGCCTAGTCCGATTTCTGATAATCAATTTAAAGAAATCAAATTAACCAATAAGAAAAATACCACTTTCTCTTTTCTTGGGTGTGCATCTTGGGAAAAGGGAATCGATACTTTTCAAGATGCGATAATCTTAATCCTAAAAGAAAATATAAAAAATATAAATTTTGTTATTCAATGGAATAAGGAACTTTTCTCTCCAAAATCAGGTAAAATTTTAATAAAAGAAGAATTAATAAATCATAAAAATGTAAGAATAATAAAAAAAACTCTTAATGAAAAAGAATATCATAATGAATTATTAATGGCAGATTTTATGGTTTTACCCTATAGAAAATTCGTCTATAAAAGCAGATTATCAGGAGTAGCTATAGAATCAGCCGTTAATGGGATACCTATAATTGCAACAGATAATACTTGGCTATCTTGGTGCATTGATGAATTTGCCTCTGGGATTAAAATTCAGGAAAATAATCCAATGAATTTGGCTGAAAAAATAATTTTTGGAAATAAAAATAAAAAGTTTTTTAAAGATGAAGCAATGATGAGATCCTCAATAGCTAAATCTTATAATTCCAAGGAAAGGTATTTATCACTTCTTTGGAATGATTGAATTACTTTTATCATAATGAGAAATAAATGCAGATCATCGGAAATGGATTAATAGCAAAAGCTTTTCAAGATTTTAATTTCACTAAAAATTGCGTGATTTTTGCTTCAGGAGTTTCTGATTCTGCAGATGAAAATAATTTAAACTTTGCAAGAGAATTTAATTTACTTGAGGATACTATAAAAAATTTTAAAAATAAACGTTTAGTATATTTCTCTACTTGTTCGTTGAATAGTGAGGATAATTCAAAATATAAAATGCATAAAAGAAATTTAGAAAATTATATTTACAAAAATTGTTCATCATATAATATCTTTAGATTACCTCAAGTAGTAGGAGTGGTTGATAACAACACATTAATCAGTTATTTTATTAGAAATTTAAAATATGGAAATGAAATATTAGTACAAACAAATGCCACTAGACATTTATTGGATGTTGAAGATATCCCTAGAATTACAAATATTATTATTGGGAAAGGTTTTTCAAATAAAATAATAGATATAGCTCCGTTGTATCATATTGATATATTTTCAATAGTTAAATTTATTTCAAAGGAATTGAACTTAGAATATAAAATTAATTTTGTAACTAGTGGATCTAAACAAAATATATTTATTTCAAACTTGGAAAATTTTCTTGATTATGATGATAAAATTTTTAGTAAAGATTATTGGAAATTGGTTTTAAAAAAGTATTCAAAAAAAATTAATAAAGTAGTTTAATTTAGAAATATGAGTGTCTTGATAAATTGTTCTAATTTGCATGGAGGTGGAGGGGTCTCTGTCGCAACATCTTTTTTGGATTGCCTATCCCGACAATCTTTTAGCGAATTAAAAATAACTCTTTTGTTGTCTTCTAAAGTGTATAGTAATCTGTGTCGTTTGAATGCTAATCTTGGAGTTTTTGAAAAAATAATAGTAGATGATATTTATGGTTGGAAGTCTATTTTTGCAAACTATAGAAAATATGCTTCTGACATGAAGTTAATGTTCACAGTCTTTGGTCCTATTTATATTTTAAGAAAGGATTTTTTTCATATTTCAGGAATCGCCCAGCCTTACATCATTTATCCAAAGAATGCTTACATCTCTAATGTCTTTTGGGGAACAAAATTTAAAATACTTTTAAATACTTTTTTGAAAACTTTATTTGTTCTCAATAACGATACAATAATAGTCGAAAGAGAAAAGATTAAAGAGAGAATAAAAAAAAATTATTTACTCAAAAACTTAGAAGTATTTACTGTTTCAAGTACCATACATTCAATTTATAAAGAAAAAAAAAGATGGGAAAAATTATTAATTCCAAAAAAAACTAGAAAAATTAATTTTGGTTTAATTGCAAGAAACTACCCTCACAAAAATATAGAAATATTAGCCAATGTAAAAAAGGATCTTTTGGATTATTTTAATATAGATTCAAATTTGTTTGTAACTTTATCAAATGAAGAATGGAATAAAACTTCCCTTTTTTTTAGGAAATCAGCTATCAATATAGGTTCGTTACTTTTAGACCAATGCCCTAGCTTTTATGAAAGTATGGATGCCATAGTAATGCCAACTTTGTTAGAGTCCTTTTCTTCAATACCTATAGAAACAATGATAATGGAGAAACCATTTTTTGGGTCAAATCTTGATTTTATGAAGGATGTTTGTGGGAAGCATTGTATATATATAGATCCTTTTGATTCTAGAGATATTGCTTACAGAATTTCAGAGTTTTTTAAACTTAGTGAAATTAATAGAAAAAACTGGCTAAATGATGCTAAAAGTTTTGTTAATCAATTACCAAATGCGAATGAAAGATGTCATAATTATATGAATATAATAATATCAAAATTACAAAAGGCGGGCTAATATTTTATGAAATTAATTAAAAATAGAATGTTATTTTTATGGAAAAAAAATCTAAACCAAAGCTACTTATTTTATACGCTGAAGTGATGTGTTATGCCCTCTCTACTTTAGAGTTGTTATAAAGTAATGGTGTAGATTTATACGTAGTGCATTGGGATAATAAAAAAATTTCTAGCTATAAAATAAAAACAACCAAAAAAATTAAATTTTTAAATTATTCTAGTTTTTCTACAACAGGATTAATCAAATTCATAAAAGAGCTTAATCCTGATTTGACTGTTATATCAGGATGGAATGATTTTAAATATTTAATTTCAGCCTTTTTTCTTAGAAGTAAAGGTAAAAAAGTTGTTTGCGGTATGGATAATCAATGGAAAGGTACATTCAAACAAAGATTAGCTAGCTTTTTAAGTAATAGAAAGATCTTAAAATTATTATTTTCTCATGTATGGATAGTAGGAGTTGAACAATACGAATATGTAAGAAAATTAGGTTTTGAATCATCAGATATAATATGGGACGCGCATTGCGCTGATTTAAAAAATTTTAATTCAAATAATATCCTTAGAAACTTTATTGGTAAGAAAAAATTGGTTTTCGTTGGGAGGTTGGAGAAAGAAAAGGGAATTGATAAATTGTTAGAATCATGGGATGCAATTCATGATAAAAATAATTGGGAATTAGAGATTATTGGTGAGGGCAGCCTTAAATATCTGGTAGATAAATATAAACAAAATGTTCATCATACTTCTTTTCTTAAACCAGAAGATTTGGTTAAGAAATTAAAGGAATCTCATGCTCTTATTCTTCCAAGTATTTTTGAACCATGGGGGGTTATTTTACAGGAAGCTGCTGCGTGTGGTTTACCTATTATAGCTTCAGATGAAGTTGGATCTGCGAAGAAATTTTTAATAAATAACTTTAATGGTTATAGATTTGTATCTTCAAAAAAAGATAAAAAAAATTTAAAAATAGTACTAGAGAAATTAATAAGCTTACCAGTTGAAAACCTTGAAAGTTTTTCAAAAGGATCATTAACTTTAGCAAATAAGATTGAGACTTCCTCTGCAGTAGCAAATTTATTAAGTCTCTTTAATTGAGACCAAAGTTTCTTAAATCTAAAGATATATAATTTTCTATAAATTGATATGCAAATAAAAAAGTTTTTTAAACTTAATGTTCTTTAAAGTAAGATTTACTAACTTTAGAAAAGTATATTGTTAAAAAGAAAACTATTGTAGAAATTAAAAGGATTATTTTATTACTAAAAATATCTAAATAATATAGCGCTAATAAGGTAAACCATTGATGAAATAAAATTAATGATATTAAAGTATTTTTTTGAGATAATCCTGAGTCTAATAATTTATGATGAATATGAAGCCTATCCGATGAGAAAGGTGATTTTTTGATTCTAATTCTTGTAAATATAACATTGGTCATATCTAATATTGGTAAAGTTAAAAGTAAAAAAGGGAAAAGCAATTTTAAACTTTGTGCTGATGTAATAAGATCATTTGGATTATATTTCCCAGCATAAATAGATAAAAAAGCAAGATTATAACCTATAAGATAGGATCCTCCATCACCCATAAAGATATTTTTTGCTTTTATGTTTTGAATAAAGAATCCTAAAATTGAACCAATTAATATGAGAGTTATTTTAGCTTCATTAATTTTGCCATTTTGGAAAAAGATTATCACTAATCCAAATAGAGAAATTATTCCGATAGCTGAAGCAAGACCATCAAGTCCATCCATCCAGTTAATTGAGTTTGTTATCCCTACATACCAAAAAATATTTATTATTATGCTCATCAATAATGGGATATTGTATGTATTAAAAATAAATGGAATATTTATAATTTGAATAGTGAAGCCGTAATACCATGTGAAAATTGCTACGAGGGTAAGCATTATAAGTCTAGGATAGGCTTGCAATATAAAAAGATCGTCAACAATACCAATAACAAAAGAAACAAATGTGCCAATGAAAAGAATCGTTAAAAAGGAATTCCCTGGATTCAAAGAATTTGTAGAAATAAAATTAAAATAAACAAAAGATACTAATATATAGCTGATAAATATCGCCAATCCTCCGATTCTTACTCTTGGTATATTGTGATTTTTTCTGTAGGAAGGTTTATCAACAAAACCATAATATTCTCCTAGATTTACAACCAAAGGTATAAGTAAAAATGTTAGTAAAAAGGAAAATAATAATAAAAATAAGTATTCAAATCCTTTTATGCTTAATATTGAATTCATAGATAAGTTTATTTAGTATTAGGCGACAAATATTTTTCAAAAATATTTAAATATTTTGAACAAATAATTTTTTCTGAGGCATTTTCTTCAACGTATTTTCTTCCAGATGCACCCATTTTTTTTGAAAGATGTTTCTTATCTTTCATTTCAATTAACCAAGAAGCTAATTTCTTTGATTCTCCATTTTTGAACCATTTACCAAACTTTTCTTTTTTTACTAATTTACTAATAAAAGTATTTTTTGGAGAGATTGCCGCAATAGGAGTTCCTGCAGCTAAATGGCCATATATCTTTGAAGGAGCTATTAAACCATTACTTTTTTCATTAATCGTAACGAATGCAATATCGGCTGAATTTAAACTATAGCTTATATCCTTCTTATCCAAGTAATCCATTGTAATACAATTATCCAAATTTAATTCTAATATTTTTTGATTTAAAAATTTATTTTGATAACCATTTCCTATGAAAATAAAATAAATATCGGTTGTTTTTTTCAAGATCAGTGCAGTTTCTATGATCGTTTTTAAATCATGACACCTTCCTTGATTACCAGAATAAATAGCTACAAACTTGTTCCCAGGATTATACTTCTTAGCAAACCAATTTTCTTTTTTTGAAATAGGTTTTATTTTTTTAGTATTTGTAAAACTCGGAAGAATATTAATATTGTTTTTGTAAAGATGGTATTTCTTTTTGATTTTATTTGCCATAACTGAATCTAAAACGATTATTTCCTTTGAAGTAGAAAAAACATATTGATTAACTTTTTCCCAAAATTTAATTAATATGTTTCCTCTTTTTAGTATTTGGTTTTTTACTATTACATCTGGATATAGATCATAAATTATATAGATAAATGAAATATTAAATAATTTATTTATTATTAAGGCAGTCAAGTTGATAAAGGGAGGTTCAGATGTGTACAAAATTAAATCTATTTTGTTATTTTTTAAAATAATTGAGAAAAAAACCTTTATCGAAAAAAGAATTCCATTTATTAATTTGCTCATAATCCCTTTTGAAACTAAAGGTGTGCTAAATCTTCTCACCATTAAATTCTCCCCTTTTTCAATCTTTAGTGGCTTTGATTTCAAATTTGAATAGTTCGGCATAGTTGTTAGAATCTCAACATCAATATTTTTGGCAGATATAAAATTAGAAATTGACTCAAGTAGCTGGCCTGTGGCAGCAAAATCTGGAGGGAAGAATTGATTTATTATTAATAATTTCTTATTATTTTTAGTCACTTAAAACATTTAAAACCTTCTTTTTAAATTAAAAAGATAATAATTTATTTTATCAAACAATTTAAAATTAAAAAGTATTTAACGTTTTATTGAAATTAATAAAGCAGGCTTACCCCCAAAGATTGAGTCTGGCAAAACATTCTTTGTAACTACACTTCCTGAAATTATTTCTGCGTTATTACCAATCGTAACCCCTGCAAGAATAATAACGTTTTCACCAATCCTTACATTATCTTTAATTACCACATGTCCACCTTTATTTTTAAAATCCTCAGATTGAAGATCATGACCCAAGGTAATGATTGAGGAATTCTTTCCAATGAATACATTTTTACCAATTTCAATTTTGAATTTTCTCCCATCAAGAAAGCAACCTTCAGAAATAAATGTTTTATCTTTAATAATTAATTTTCTACCATTTAAAATAAAAACCCCTTCCCCAACAAAAGCATTTGATTTGAATTCCAATAACCAAAGTTTTAAAAAAAAAGATCTGATACTAGATAATTTTATATTTGAGATATGGTAATTAAATAGATATGCTATAAGAGATCCCAAAAAAGATTTAATATATATTTTCATAATAAAGAAAAGGTTTTAAGGAAATCTTTAGATATTAGAATCTTTATATTATTACTTTATATTAAATGCTTCTACTATCTAATTACTTTACTTAGCAAATCAATAGTTTTAAAAACTAAAATAGAAAAAACTTTTTAATCTTAATGATTAAATATCCCATAGATAGTTTCTACAATAAATTTCTCAGTAGTATTCCATCAAGGAAAATAAGAAGGTTATATTTGAAAAGTTTTTTATCTTATTTGGACCAAGATAGTAATGTACAAATGAGATGTAAATTCTTTAATTTTAAAAATATTTCAATTGGCAAAAATAATGCAATCAATTTTGGCTCTATCTTAGATGCAAGAACCTCTTCAATCTCTTTTGGAAAGAATATTTCTTTTGGTCCATATGCTTCAATATTATCTTTCCATGATAGCGATAATATAGACAAAAAATCTAAAACTATTATTAGTGATTATTGTGTTATTGAGTACGGAGTAACTATTTGTTCAGGGGTTAAGATTGGAGAGGGTTCTGTTATTAAGGCTGGCACAGTAGTTTCAGAAGATATAGAACCATATTACATAGTTGGAGGTAATCCAATTAGGAAGCTAGCTAATAGAAATAGAAATCTTAAATATGAAATTGCATATAATCCTTGGCTCAATTAAAAGCGTATATATGATTTTTTCTTAATAAGTTTGTTTTCAGTTTCTTGAATCTTGATTGTCAAAAAGAGAATTGATTACAACTTCTGCATTTTTCTTAAAAGTACAATCTTCTAAATACTTTTCCCATTTCCCAATCAAATTGTCTTTCAAAAGATAATTTATTCCTTTGACTATTTCCTCTGTCGAATCTGGCCCAACTCTATAACCTAATGAATATTTTTCTACTTTATCTCCTAAAGCGGAATCACCGCATGAAACCAGGATGGGTTTTTTGAGTGGGGCCGTAATATTAGGTAATCCACTTTCTGACACAAAATTTTTCCAATATGCACAAATTACATAGTCTGATGCATCAAAAAACTTTCTTACTTTGAAATCTTCTACAAATTCCACAAACCAATGCACTCTATTTTGTAATCCTAGTTTTTGAGCTAGAATTTTATATTCTGATGATTGTATTTGTCCTTTAGGTGCTTCACTTCCTACGATAAGCAAATGCAAGTTATCAAAATAAGTAAGTGCTTCAATTATTAAGTTAATGTTTTTACTATCCCTTATAAAACCAAAACTTAATAAAATCTTATCCTTATCTTTTAAGCCAAGTTGTTTTCTTGTTTCTGCTCTCCCATTAGGATATTCAGGATAAATTAAAGGACCATGTTCAATTATATTTATTCTTTGTTTAAGACTTGTTTTGTTAATTGGTAAATTTACTTTTGAATGTAAGTAAATTTCACTAAATATTGAATATGCTAAATCTACTAATTTATAATGTAACCATTTGTTAGGCCCTATTATTCTATCGCGTATTGGATCCAAAGGGACTACCGCAAATTTAACGTTATTTCTTATTTTTAGTTTGAAAAAAGGTACCCAAATTGGAGCAAGAATTTCTGAAAATGATCCAAAAATCACATAATTGATCTTAGACCTCCCAATATATCTAAATAAGAAATAATGATCATGTAGTATTTTGAATGCAATAAAGATTTTGTTGAAAAATTTATTTTTTATTTTCTCACTTTTTTTAGGAATTAAACCATATATCATTTTAGATGGTTTTTTTAAAATATAGTCATTCCAATCTTTTGGACAAATAAAATGAATCTTCACACCTAACTTACTTAATGCAATTACTTGATTAATAGATTGAGTTTTGATCCCCCCATATGAATGAGTACAAAAATAGATTAATTCTTTCTCCATAAATATAATTATCGATTATTAACATCCCTAAATCATTCTATATTAATTTTTGTGCTTAAAGTTAACTAGTAATTTAAAAAAAAACTTTTTAGATTTTGCTTCTATTTATTCAAAATTTATTTCTTTAAGATTCTTAATGATCTTTGCATTCTTGAAGGCCATCTCATTGTCAATAAGATACAGGTTCTTAATTCCTGCTAGTTGACCAGCCTCTATATCAGAGTGTTTATCTCCAACTAAGATCGATTTATTTAAATCTATTTTATGCTTTGTTGCTGCTTTAATTAACATTCCTGGAAATGGCTTACGATCAAAACTGTTTTTGAGATATTTTCCTGTACCTTCGGTAGGGTGATAAGGACAATAAAAAACATCATGAATAAAACAATTTTTTTCTTGAAATCTATTTAACATCCATTTGCTTAATTTTTTAAATTCTTCATCGCTATAAAAACCTTTTCCAATTCCAGCTTGATTTGTAATGACAATAACGAGATAATTTAAATTATTAGCTTTTTTGACAAGATTAAATATTCCAGGTTTGAATTTAAATCTATCTTTAGTTCCTACATGCCCATAATCATAATTAATTACTCCGTCTCTATCGAGAAATAAACATTTATATTTCATCTTTCAATAAAATTTGTGCTCTATTGTAATCCTCTGGAATTCCTATATCGATAAATATTCCATCCATTTTTAAGCACATTATTTTTTTTAAGTGGAAAATTTTTTGAAGTAAATCTTTTTCTAATGAAAAGGTTTGACCTAATTCCCAATCTTGTAAAAAATTTTTAGGAAATAAATAACATCCTGCATTAATAAGTCCACTAGAATTGGTTTTTTTTTCATCAAAGCCAGCTAAATAATTTCTCTCTATTTTGATGGTACCAAAACGTTCACAATTTTTAACTTCTGTTGCAACAAGAATTGGCTTTTTATTTATGGACCAAAATGATTCCATTAATTGAATATCAATATCAAAAAAAGTATCTCCGTTAAAAACGTAATAATGATTTTCATTACAAATTTCTTCGGCTGCCCTTAAAGCTCCTCCAGTTCCTAATGCCTTTCGATCATTAGAATATGAAATTTTCATTCCTAAAAAACTATCACCAAAATATTCTTTTATAATTTTTCCTTTATAAAATATAGATATTATTACCCTAGAAAACCCTTTTTTCTGTAATTTCTTTAATAAAATTTCTAAAAAAGGAACACCTGCAATTAGTGCCATTGCCTTGGGAAAATTAGGAACACTAGACCTTAATCTTTTCCCAAATCCTCCAGCAAGTATAACTGCTTCCATTGCGATTTTTAAAATAATTTTTTTTCAATAAGTCCGCAAAGTGTATGACCTATCAAAATATGCCCCTCTTGAATTCTTGAAGTTTTTTTAGAAGGTATTTCGATAATATAATCGCAAATATTATTAATTTTTCCTTTATTAAATCCAGTAAGACCAATAGTTATAATTTTTCTTTTCTTCGCAACTTCAACAGATTTAATAATATTTTGGGAATTGCCAGATGTACTGATTGCAAAAAAAATATCTCCTTTTAAAGCAATTGAAGAAATTTGCCTAGAGAAAATATCATCAAAACCATAGTCATTTGATATTGCAGTCAAAGTAGAAATGTTTGTGGCCAAGGATATTGCCGCTAGACTTGATCTTTTTTTCTCAAATCTAGCTATAAATTCAGCCGAAATATGTTGAGCATCTGCAGCACTACCACCATTTCCAGCGAAAATTAATTTATTTCCATTTAATAAAGCTTTAGCAGATAATTCTGTCACAGCTTCAAGAGTGTCAATTATTTTCTTATTATTAGAAATTAATTTATAATTTTCTAACGCTTCTGCAAATGTATCTAATATATATTTTTTCATTATTTTTTGCTTTGAAAAATTTCTTTTAAACAGTCCATGCTTGGCATCCTTGTTCTGTAAAGTGGAAATCATAAATTTTCCCACCAAAAACCTTTAAATTTCTAATAACATCAGCTTTTTTCTCTGGAGGAGAGTAAAAAAGCATAAAACCACCACCACCAGCCCCTGATAATTTTCCTGCAGTGGCACCAGATTCAATGGCACTTTTGTAAATCTCTTCTATATATTCGTTTGAAACAGATTTTGAACTAGATTTTTTTGCTTGCCAACCTTCATTTAAAGAATTACAAAATGTTTCTAGATCGCCACAGATTAATGCTTCCTTCATACGTTTTGCTTGAGTTCTCATCTTGTGCATAGCTTCAAGAGATTTATCTTTGCCTAATTGAATATTTGTTGTTTGGTCTTCTATGATTTCTGATGATTTTCTAGAAATACCAGTAAAATATAGTATAAGTGAAGCTTCTAACTCGCATTTTATCCAGTTCTTAATTCTTAATGAATTAACAATAGTATGATTATTTTTATTAAACTCCATAAAATTAAACCCTCCGCATGAGGCTGCATATTGATCCTGCCTTCCTCCACTAAATTTACAATCCTCTCTTTCTATTTTTATGGCAAGTTTTGCTATTGATAAATCATCTAATGGTAAATTTAAATATTCAACAAATGCTCTTATCAAAGAGACAACTATTGTAGAAGAGGACCCTAAACCTGAACCAGGTGGGATTGAACAATATGTAGAAATCTCAATGGGTAATATCCTATTACCATTGTAATTAAAAATCATATAATTATAGACTGCTTTGTGAATCGTCAATAAATCATCTAATTCAAATTTACCGTCAGATAATTTTTCAATTTTTTGATTAAGATCTGATGATATAATTATTACTTTTTTTTCATTCAAGACTTTGATATTTGTATATGCATAAATGCTTATTGTTGAATTTAGAACTAAGCCATTATTAGAGTTGCAATAAGCCTCAATATCTGTACCACCGCCTGCAAATCCAATTCTTAAAGGTGCACGAGATCTTATTTTTAAAGCCATATAAATTCTTTAATAGCTTTATGCTAAATAATTATTTTGATAAAATCAAATCTACTAATAAAAGGAGTTTGATAAAATGCATTCAAACGTATTAAATTAAAATATAGACTAAAGTTTTTCCTTAAAAATAACAATTTTATCCTTTAATTTTTAAATATTCAGCAACGGTTAATTTAATACCATCCTCTAAATTAATAGAAGGAGTCCATCCTAGACTTTTGATTTTATTTATATTTAATAGCTTCCTGGGTGTACCATCAGGTTTACTTTTGTCCCAAATTATTTCCCCTTTAAAACCTGTAGCATTTGCAATTAAATTAGCCAATTCTTTTATAGAAATATCAACTCCTGTCCCAACGTTTAAAAAATTTAAAGGCTGGCCATACTTATCCATGGGAGCATCCTTTGAGGAGGGATCCCAATTTTCTAATGCGAAAACAACAGATGAACCTAAATCATCAGCATGCATAAATTCTCTAAATGGTGATCCACTTCCCCAACAGCTTACTTCAGATAAATTTTGAGAAACTGCATTTGCAAATCTACTTATTAAAGCAGCCATTACATGTCCATTACTTGGATGATAATTATCTCCAGGGCCATAAAGATTAGTTGGCATTAGTGAAAGCGAGTCAAAACTATATTGCTTCCTGAGAGCCTCACAAAGTTTGATCCCAGCAATTTTAGCTATAGCGTATGATTCATTAGTTTGCTCTAGAAAACCTGATAATAAAGACTCTTCTTCTATCGGTTGATCTGAAAATTTTGGATAAATACAACTACTTCCTAAAAATAATAATCTTTTAACCCCAAAATTCCAAGCAGTTTCTATAAGGTTAGTTTGTATTTTAAGATTTTCCAGAATGAAATTTGCTGGCTGTGTCGAGTTTGCTAAAATACCCCCGACCTTTGCAGCAGCTATAATAACAATAGTTGGTTTATTATATTCGAACCATTTTTTTACTTCATTAATATCGAGCAAATCTAAATCCTTTCTTTTAGGTTTGAGAATTTCTCCACCATTCATTGCATTTCCATATCCTGATTTCAATAATGCTCTGCAAATTGCACTACCTGCCATCCCATGTGCCCCAGCTACAAAAAATTTATCTCCAACTTTTATCTTCTTCTGCATTAATTTATTTTAAAAAAAATTGATCCCATAGATTTTCTCTCACTTTTCGCGATGTTCCCAACTTGTTGAGGGTGATGCATCAATAGATTGATTTACTTTAAAACCTTTTTCTTTAAGCAATGACTCCCTTAAAGCCTCTTCCCTATCAGAGTTAATCATTTCCTCTACTAAAGTCTCTAAAGTAATTTTAGGTTTCCAACCTAATTTCTTTTTGGCTTTTGAAGCATCTCCCAATAATTCATTTACTTCAGTGGGGCGGAAATATCTAGGGTCAATTCTTACAACAATTTTATTATTATCAGCTCTTATACCTACCTCGTTCAAACCCTCTCCTTTCCAGATAATTGCTGGTTCACTAGGGTCAGTATTCCAGTTCAGGAATTTCGCACTTATTTCAACAAACCTCCTCACTGTCTCCATTCTTCCACTAGCAATAACAAAATCTTCTGGCTTATCTTGCTGAAGCATTAACCATTGCATGATAACGTAATCCTTTGCATGCCCCCAGTCCCTCTTTGAGTCAAGGTTTCCTAAATATAAACAACTTTCTAATCCAGCATCTATTCTAGCAAGACCTCTTGTTATCTTTCTGGTTACAAATGTTTCTCCTCTCCTTGGACTTTCGTGATTAAAAAGAATTCCATTACAAGCGAAAATCCCATAGGCTTCTCTATAGTTTACTGTTATCCAGTATGCATATAATTTAGCTGCCGCATAGGGACTTCTTGGATAAAAAGGGGTCTCTTCATTTTGAGGACTTTCTCTAATGAGACCGTATAATTCACTAGTACTTGCCTGATAAAACTTAGTTTTTTCTGTCAAATTTAGAATTTTGATAGCTTCCAGCAACCTTAATGTTCCTAGGGCATCACTATTTGCAGTATATTCTGGACTTTCAAAACTTACAGCTACATGACTTTGAGCCCCTAGATTATATATCTCATCAGGTTGTATTTGTTTTATTATTCTTATTAGATTTGTACTGTCAATTAAGTCGCCATAATGCAAAACTAAATTAGGCTTTTCAGTATGTGGATCTTGATATAAATGGTTAATTCTAGAGGTATTAAAACTACTTGATCTTCTCTTTATCCCATGTACTGAATAACCTTTTTTGAGAAGAAATTCTGCTAAATAACTTCCGTCTTGCCCAGTTATGCCAGTAATTAAGGCTATTTTTTTTGATTCACTTTTTGGTTGCAACAAATTATCTCCTAAAAAATTAAACGGTCATCACTTTCATACTTAAATATACCAATATCTCTGTTTATTTTATTTAATTGTATATTCTAAATACTTTTTTTAATTATCCAACCTTCCATATGAATCTTCAAAGCGCTTTATGTCGTCTTCTCCTAGATAGGTCCCACTTTGCACTTCAATTAAAATTAGTGGGATCTTTCCAGGATTTGATAATCTATGTTTTGAGCCTAAAGGAATGTAAGTACTTTGATTCTCATATAAAATAAGTTTTTCATCATCAACTTCTACTGAAGCCGTTCCATTTACAACTATCCAATGTTCAGCTCTATGGTGATGTAATTGCAACGAAAGTTTCTCCCCAGGTTTTACAAAAATTTTTTTCACTTTCCATCTATCGCCTTCATTAATTTTAGTGTAATTACCCCAAGGTCTATAAATCTTCTTATGTTCAATGCTTTCAGAGTAATTATGAGACTTTAAATATTGAACAACATCTTTTACTTTTTCAGATGCCTCCTGATCAGCCACTAAAATTGCATCATTTGTCTCTACTATAATTAAGTTTTTTAGTCCAATAGCAGTTATTAATCTGCTTTCACTTCTCAGGTAACATCCATATGTATCTTGTTCCACTACATTTCCTTTTATGAAGTTATTGTTTGTATTTTTTGTTGAAGTTTTCCAAACTGAATTCCAGCTTCCTATGTCGCTCCAATCTGCATCAAGAGGTAAGACTGTTCCTAATTTTGTTTTCTCCATAACAGCAACATCTATCGAAATATTGGGACATTTGGAAAATATATCTTTATTTAATCTTTGAAATCCCATATCAGAAGAAATATTTTCCAGAGATTCTTTACAAATACTTACAACATC
>CABYJE010000012.1 GCA_902519235.1 uncultured Prochlorococcus sp. | reverse complement strand
GGTAAATTTAAGGATAATGAAACAGGAAAAATATTAAATTCGCCAATTATTTGGTCCAACTTAAATTCATTTGGCAAGATTGTTGATAAATTATCCATTAAAAAATTCTTGTCAGAATTTAACCTTTCAATTGCCTTTAATGTACTGGAAGTCCAAATTACTTGATATAAGTTTTTTTCTACAGGCAATAATGCAAGTGGGCCTTCTTTCCTAAAAATTTCATAAGCACGCTTTTCGCAATGACCTCTTAGAGAAACTTTAAAAGTCAAACAAGACTGACTATAAGATTTTTTTATATCAACGAAATCTAAGAATTTTTTATCAAGTGAGTTTGCTCCCGTTGAAAAAAATTGATAATCAAATAATATTTTTTTACTTAACAATCTCTTTGGTGTCATAAAAAAAATATTTTCATAATTATCAATCTCTTGAAAAAATACGTTCATGAGATCCGAATGTTTAACTACCCAGCCAATATTTTCAGCAGAACTAATATCATCATCTAAGTCAGAAGTTGATAAATTGGCAAAAGCAGAAGTTACGCTATCTGAAATTGAAAGGGTATCAAAGCCAAATAAAAATGGTTCTAATTTTTCCCAAAGTCTGAATTTAGATAAGATTTTTCTTGTTGAGTGAGTAATTGCATAAGTTTTATCTTTATCAATTAACCTATCTTTTTTTAATAAATCAGTTAAAAAAATATTGCAATCGAATTTTGAAAGTGCAATTGAAAGTAATAAACCTGTGGGACCTGATCCAACAATTTTAAAATTGAATTTATTTTTCATCAGATTATATGAATATCAACTATCTATTCAGATAAATATAGCAAATTTCCTCAAATGCTGGCCTTAATAAATAGGGGTACTCACCAACCCATAAGTTAATTTCAGGAAGCCAAGCATCGGTCAAATAAAAATCTCTGTCAAAATTACGGTTATCAGATGTTATTAAACATCTAATGCTCGAACCCACCCTAATTTGACTGTGCTTATTTTCCATAGGAAAACTTAATTTTTCCAAATAACCATCTTCATCTTCTAATTCAAGTACTAACCAAGTCCTTTTGTTTTCGATAACTTCTAATCGACCTTGCCTATTAGATTGTTCTCTTGAACTTTCAATCTTTTCTGTTTTATAGATATCTGATACATAGCCATCAAATATAGAAAAAAATTTATATTTTCTTAATTGCAAATTTTTTCTACTTGATTCAAGAATTGGCCCCCAAATGATATATAAAAAGAAACCTACACATAGGAATAACCAGAAATTATTAGTTTGATCTCCAGTCGAACTAATAATTAATGAGATAAATCCACCAATTGAAGAAACTATTACTCTTTGAAGAATTTTTCTCGGATTACCTAACGCGTACTTAAATTGACTCCCTGTACCAACTGCAGGAATAAGTTTTGAAATTTGATTTGAATTAACTGGAATTAACATTTTAAAAAATCAATTTTTCAAGTCCATAAACTAAAGTTTCATAATTACCAATTTTTTTAATAGCCTGTAAAACTCCAGGCATATATGCCTTTCTATCAATAGTGTCATGCTTAATTGTGTAAGTTTCACCTGGAGATCCCATAATTACTAGCTGATGAGCGAGTAATCCTGGTAATCGTACAGAATGGATATTAATTCCTGAATCTCTAAGCCCACCCCGTACACCTTTCAAGGACTCAGACTCTTTTACTAAATTCTGATTAAATTTCTTTGGATATTCTTCAATCATTTCTGCAGTTTTTATGCACGTCCCACTAGGAGAATCAGCTTTTTGATTATGATGCATCTCTATTAATTCAATATTGTCATAAAACCTTGCAGCTACCGATGCAGCCTGCTGAAGAAGAACCATACCTACTGAAAAATTGGGAATTATTGCACAACCAACCGATGCTTTCTGAGCAAAAACAGACAAATCTTGTATTTGCGAAGGGCTTAGACCTGTAGTTCCAACTATTGGTGATACACCATATGCAATAGCTGATCTAGTATTTTCATATACAGAATCAGGATGAGTAAAATCAACAAGCACTGGTTTAATTTTTTCATTTCTATAATTTTGACTAACAGAACATAGAGTTCCTTCAAAATCATTTGAAACAGAAACATCACAATTTTTTACCTTCAATAATTCAGAAATATTTGAGCCATTATTCTTTTCGTTTATGTCAATTGCTGCAACAAGTTCACAATCTGTAGAATTTAATACAGTATTAACGACTTCGCTACCCATTCTGCCTAAAGCTCCGGATACTAGTACTGGTACTGGTTTTTTAGAATTTTCAATCATTTTTTTAAAAAATTTTTTTTTAAAGGTTGTTACACGCTATTTATATTGCACACAATAACGTCTTTTCATTCGTAGGCTGGTAGAAATACTTAAAGAAAATCAAATGTTTACGCAGGTCCGCTCAGCAAATCGCAGAGTATCTCCTGTTGAGGATAACAAACACAAAGTGGTAATAAAAGCTGTATATGTTGTCCTTGAGCCACAATACCAAAATTCCTTAACGGAAGCTGCAAAGTCAATAAATAAGATGAATGGGCCAATAGGTATAGACCTTAGCGGCTATCTTATCGAAGAACTTAGGAATGATAGTAATTTCGAAGATTTTAAAGAAGATATAGCTAATGCAGATATATTCGTTGCTTCTCTAATTTTCATTGAAGACCTTGCTCAAAAAGTTGTTGATGCAGTATCTCCATTTAAAAACAAACTTAAAGCATCAATTGTTTTCCCCTCCATGCCAGAGGTAATGAGATTAAATAAGCTAGGTTCATTTAGTATGGCCCAACTTGGTCAATCTAAAAGTATTATTGGAGATTTAATAAAAAAGAAAAAAGAATCTGATGGAGCAAGTTTTCAAGATTCAATGTTGAAGTTATTAAATACACTACCTTCAATACTTAAATATCTACCAGTAGAAAAAGCTCAAGATGCTAGAACATTTATTCTGAGTTTTCAGTACTGGTTAGGTGGTACCACTGAGAACTTAAAAAACTTCTTGTTAATGATTTCTGAAAAGTACGCTGTTTCAGAGAACATAAAAGATCAAATAGAAGAATTCAAAATTCAGGACCCTGAAACATTCCCAGATTTAGGAATTTGGCATCCTCTTGCTCCTTGCATGTTTGAAAGTCTTAAAGAATATCAAAATTGGGAAAATAATAGGAAAGATATAAACCCCAAAGATGACAAAACTCCAACAATAGGCTTGGTGCTTCAAAGGAGTCATATCGTTACGGGAGATGATGCTCATTACGTTGCTGTTATTCAAGAATTGGAATACAGAGGTGCGAGGGTACTTCCTATCTTCTGTGGAGGTCTAGATTTTTCTAAACCAGTTAATGAATTTTATTATGATTCCATAAATAAGGATCACCCTATAGTAGATGGAGTTGTTTCTCTAACAGGATTTGCACTAGTTGGTGGGCCAGCAAGACAAGATCATCCTAAAGCTATTGAAGCTCTAAAAAGGTTAAACAGACCCTACATGGTTGCACTTCCATTAGTCTTCCAAACCACACAAGAATGGGAAGATAGTGATCTAGGTTTACACCCTGTTCAGGTGGCACTTCAGATTGCAATTCCAGAACTTGATGGTGCTATTGAACCTATTATCCTCTCAGGTCGTGATGATGCTACAGGCAAGGCACATACGCTCCAAGATCGAGTTGATGTAATAGCCGAAAGAGCAATAAAATGGTCAACTTTAAGAGTTAAACAAAGAAAGGATAAAAAATTAGCCATCACAGTATTTAGTTTTCCACCAGACAAAGGAAACGTTGGCACGGCAGCATACTTGAATGTTTTTGGTTCAATTTATAGAGTATTGCTTGAAATGAAATCGAAAGGATATCAAATTGATGAACTTCCAGGTAATTCAAAAGAATTAATGGAAAAAGTAATTAACAACCCTGAAGCGATGGATGGCTCTCCAGAGTTAAATATTGCTCATAAGATGTCAGTAAAAGAATACGAAGAGTTCACACCATATTCACAAAGACTTGAAGAGAATTGGGGTAAACCTCCTGGGAACCTTAATAGTGACGGACAAAACCTTCTTATCTATGGAAAACATTTTGGAAATGTTTTTATAGGAGTTCAACCTACATTTGGTTATGAAGGTGATCCCATGAGATTGCTCTATTCAAGAAGTGCTAGTCCTCATCATGGTTTTGCAGCTTATTACACGTACGTAGAAAAAATCTGGGAGGCTGATGCTGTTCTTCATTTTGGAACTCACGGCTCACTTGAATTTATGCCTGGGAAGCAGATGGGCATGAGTGAAACTTGCTATCCTGATTCTCTCATTGGATCATTGCCTAATTTGTATTACTATGCTGCAAATAATCCATCTGAAGCAACAATTGCGAAGAGAAGAGGATATGCCTCAACTATTAGTTATCTGACTCCTCCAGCGGAAAATGCAGGACTATACAAAGGACTTAAAGAACTAAGTGAACTTGTTGGTTCTTATCAACAATTAAGAGAAAATAGCAGGGGTATTCAAATTGTTAATGCAATAGTTGAGACTTCTAAACAATGTAACCTTGACAAAGATGTAGAACTTCCTTCAAAAGACGTAGAAGAACTTTCAATAGATGAAAGAGATCTATTCGTTGGTAATGTCTATAAACAGTTGATGGAAATTGAAAGTAGATTGTTACCTTGCGGTCTTCACACTATTGGAGAAGCTCCAACAGCAGAAGAAGCTGTTGCAACACTTGTAAATATTGCATCTTTAGAGAGAGAACAAGAAGGATTAAGATCACTTCCTGGATTACTCGCAGAATCCATCGGTCTAACTATTGAACAAATTTATGATGGTAATAATAAAGGTGAACTTAAATTTGTAGAGTTAAATGAAAAAATCATAAAGACAGCAAGAGAGTCAATTTTTGCGATGGTCAACTCTTTAAAAATAGTTGATGGGAGAGTTTATTTAGAAAAATCACTTCTTTCCAAACTTTTCGATTTACTTAAAGTTTTTGGTCTTAATCTACCTACCCCATGGCTAAGAGTCTGTAGATTAAATGAATTTAATGGAGTCAATCAGAAGGAATTAAATAAATTATTTGATTACTTACTTTTCTGTCTGGAACAGGTCTGTGCAGACAAAGAAATGGATAGCCTCATTAAAGCACTAGATGGAAATTATGTTTTACCAGGGCCAGGTGGAGATCCCATAAGAAATCCAGGTGTTTTGCCAAGTGGTAAAAATATACATGCACTTGATCCTCAATCAATCCCAACTACAGCAGCAGTAGCTGCAGCAAAGTCTGTTGTTGACAAATTAATAGAGAGACAAAAGGAAGAACAAGGGACCTGGCCTGAAACAATAGCTTGTGTTTTATGGGGTACTGATAACATCAAAACTTACGGAGAATCACTGGCACAAATCTTATGGTTTGTTGGGGTAAAACCAAAACCAGATTCTGTTGGAAGAATTAACAAACTAGAGTTAATACCTTTAGAAGAATTAGGTAGGCCAAGAATAGATGTAGTAGTTAACTGTTCAGGAGTATTTAGAGATCTATTTATCAATCAAATGGCATTAATAGACCAGGCAGTTAAATTAGCAGCTGAAGCTGATGAACCATTGGAATCTAATTTTGTAAGGAAACATTCACTAGAACAAGCTGAAAAAGAAGGCACTTCTATCAGAGAAGCATCAGCAAGAGTATTCTCTAATGCAAGTGGAAGTTACAGTTCGAATGTTAATTTAGCCGTAGAAAATTCAACATGGGAGGAAGAAAATGAATTACAAGAAATGTATTTATCGCGCAAAACATATGCTTTTAATGCTGATAATCCAGGTGAGATGAATCAAAAAAGAGAGGTATTTGAGTCAGTAATGAAAACAGCAGATGTTACATTTCAAAACCTTGATTCTTCAGAGATTTCATTAACAGATGTAAGTCATTATTTTGATTCGGATCCAACAAAATTGATCAAGACATTAAGAGATGACGGAAAAGAACCCAGTAGTTACATAGCAGATACAACTACTTCTAATGCTCAAGTAAGAACACTTGGAGAAACTATCAGATTAGACTCAAGAACAAAACTTTTAAATCCTAAGTGGTATGAAGGTATGCTCAAATCTGGCTACGAAGGAGTTAGAGAACTTTCTAACAGACTTAATTACACACTTGGTTGGAGTGCGACAAGTGGTCAAGTAGATAATTTTGTATATGAAGAAACTAATGAAACATTTATAAATGACGAAGAGATGAGGAAAAGATTAATGGATCTTAATCCAAATAGTTTCAGAAGAATTGTTGGAACATTGCTAGAAGTCAATGGTAGGGGGTATTGGGAAACTTCAGATGAGAATATAGAACAGTTGAAAGAACTATACCAAGAGGTAGAGGATAAAATCGAAGGAGTTAAAGAATAATAAATTTATTATTTTCTGTAAATCCTATCAGCTACTTTAAGTATTTGATAATTTAGTTTGACGTTGTGAACTCTCACAATGTCAATATTAAATTGAGAACAAAGGCAACTTATTGCAAGTGTTCCTATATCCCTTTCTTTTGGATTTTTCTCATTCAAAATTTCTCCTATAAATCTCTTCCTAGATGCACCTATCAAAATTGGCAAATTCCATTTTTTAAATGCATCTAAGTTTCTCAAGATTTCCAGATTATGAATAATATCCTTTGAAAAACCAATTCCAGGATCAACTATTAAATTTCTTTCAGATATATTTTTTTCTAAAGCATTCTTTATTAAATTATCAAGCGAGCACATAACATCACTCAATACATTCTGATAATTAGAGAGTTGATTCATATTTTGACTATTCCCACGACTATGAGTTATGACAAATGGACAGTTGAATTTTGATATAACATCCAAAATTTTTATATCTCTTCTTCCTCCCGTGACATCATTAATCCAATTAGCACCATTTAAAAGAGCTTCGTAAGCCACTTCAGAATTAAAAGTATCAACAGAAATTAAAACATCTGGAAATTCAGATTTTATTAATTTTAGATATGGGATCAACCTTTTTATTTCTATACAAGATCCAACTTCTTCAGCGCCAGGTCTCGTACTTTGAGCACCAAGATCAATAACATCAACACCATTGATCAAGAAATGATTTACTTGATCTAGAACTTTTTTTGAAGAGTTTAATTCCCCACCATCACTAAATGAATCAGGAGTTAAATTAATAACTCCCATGATTGAAGTTTTTTGGCCCCAGCCTTTTGGCCATGGATTTTTCTTACTGATAATTTGCAATTCTCGCAAAACTATTAGGATCTAATGAAGCCCCTCCAACTAAGACCCCATCTATATCACTCATTGACATGATTTCGTCAATATTATTAGGTTTAACAGATCCTCCATATTGAATTATTACATCATCAAAACCTATTAATTTCCGAATCAAAGAACATATCTTATTAGCGTCTTCTGCCTCACATGTTTTACCAGTGCCAATAGCCCATATTGGTTCATAGGCAACAATTAAATTAGATGGATCTGTATTCTCTAATCCTTGTTCAACCTGTCTAGTAATAATTCTATCAGCTTCTCCTCTCTCTCTTTGTTCTAACGTTTCTCCTACACAAACTATTGGAGTTAGTCCACTAGATTGAGCAAAAACTGCTCTTTTATTAATTTGTTCATCACTTTCACTAAAATATTTCCTTGGTTCACTATGTCCAACGATCGCATACGAGACACCATGTTCTAGAAGCATTTTTGGAGATATTTCTGCAGTAAATGCTCCTTGATCTTCCCAATGAATATTTTGACTAGAAATATCTAAATAATCAAAATCAGAATGATCAGAAAAAGTTGAAATAGCTGTAAAAGGTGGAGCAATAACAACTTTACGATCGTCTTTTATGTTCTTTATTAAAGGAATAAACTCTTCTAAATAGGATTTAGCTTCAGCACAAGTCATGTGCATTTTCCAATTACCAGCAATTACAGATTTTCTCAAAATACTATCTCCAAGAAAAATATACTAATACAAAGTGAGTTGAATAAGCTAACTATTCAAAAATTAATTCATTTTTTAGAAATATTACTTTATCTCCCTTGTTTAACTTCCTTCCTCTCCTAGTCTCAATTACACCATTAACCTTAACAGAGCCAGATTTAATAAAAATTTTTGCTTCGCCACCAGAAGAGACCAAATTTTTCCATTTTAAGAATTGATCCAATTTCATTGTTTTTTATACCCAAAGATATTGATAAAGTAGGATAAATAACTAAATATATAATATCTTGAGACTAATACCACCAGTCAGACCATATTCAAATAGGTTTATCAAGGGTTTTATATGCATGCTTATTTACGTAGCTTGTTGGCCTTTATTAGCTTATTTAGCTGGAAACTTAATCCCAGCAATTGGGTCAGGTGATCTCTCCAAAGTTACCAGCATAATAATTAAATCTTTATTTGTATTTTTAGTTCAGAAAACTGCTCAATTTGGACAGGATGTATTCATAGCAAAACCATCTTTAGAAATTAGTGAAGTGATGAGAGGAAATTTATTTAGCAGAATTCAAAAAATAAAGATGAATTCTGTTGAAAATATTTCAGCCGGGGACATCACATATAGACTTACAGAAGATGCTGACAGGGTAAGCGAAGTTATTTATAAAACAGCTCAAGATACTATTCCATGCACTTTACAGTTGTTAGCGGTAATAATCTATATGTTTTATTTAGACTGGTCACTAACAATATCAACATTCGTTTTAGCACCATTGATTATTCTTTCAGTTAACAGTTTTGGCAGAAGAGTTTTAATAGCATCAGAAAAAAGTCAAGAATCAACAAGTAATTTAGCAGGTTTAATAGGTGAGTCTATAAATGGTATGTCCACGATAAGAGCTTTTGCTGCAGAAAATTGGATTGAGAAAAGATTTTTTAAAAGATTAAGTACAAATAAAAAGGCAAAATATAAAACATTAAAACTACTTGCATTTCAACATCCAGTTGTAGGATTTGTTGAAGCATTTGGAATATTAGCAATATTAGGTTTAGGAGCCGCAAGAATCAATCTAGGCCTTCTAACAAGCGAAGAATTTAGTAGTTTTTTTGCAGCAATATTAATGCTTATTGATCCAATAAGCCATGTAAGTATAAATTTTAATGACTATAAACAAACAGAAGCCTCAATAAAAAGGTTGAAAAATATAAATCTAGAACCTATCGAAGATGATAAAGAAAACTCAAGAAGAATATTAAATATTGAAGGCGAAATTCGTTTCGAGAAAGTTAATTTTGCTTACAAAAAAGATAATCAAGTTCTTAAAAATATCAATTTAGAAATTAAAAAAGGGGAAGTCACAGCTTTCGTTGGAGCTTCTGGAGCGGGTAAAAGTACAATGTTAGCTTTGATATTAAAATTTATAACTCCAAATAATGGAAATATTTTTATTGATGATAAAAATTTAAAATCATTAAATACTAAAGATATTAGAAAAAACATTGCATTAGTACAACAACAACCTTTTTTGTTTTCAGGAAAAATTATTGATGTTATAAGAATGGGCAGAGACTTTACCAAAGAAGAAGTTATAGAATCAGCAAGAATAGCAAACGCTCACAACTTTATTCAAAAGCTTCCTGAGAAATATGAAACAAAAATAACTGAAAGAGGCTCAAATTTTTCAGGGGGTCAGATCCAGAGAATAGCAATTGCTAGAGCAATACTTGGGAACCCATCAATTCTTCTTTTAGATGAGGCAACAAGTGCATTAGATGCAGAATCAGAATCTGAAGTTCAAGAAGGACTTAATAGAGCTATGAAAAATAGAACAGTTATTGTAATTGCTCATAGATTAGCCACTACACAAGAGGCAAGTAAAATAGTTGTTATCGATAAAGGGGAAATTATTGAAGTTGGGAAGCATATTGATTTACTCAATAAAAAAGGGATTTATAAAGATTTATGTGCAAAACAATTGATTAAAAAAATTTGAATTTATCTTATAAAATAAAAAGTAAATTTATGAATGAAAACACAACTGATTCTGCCAATCCAGTTTTAACCTTTGAAGGGAAAAAGTATTTTATTAATGAACTTTCTAATGACATAAAAGAATCTATAAAAGGATTACAAATAGCCGAAACACAAGTTAAAATGCATGAAGATACTTTGAAATTACTCTCAATTAGTAGAAATTCCATAGCAAATCAGTTAAGAGAGAAGCTTAAAACGGTAGAATAATTTTTAAAAATTGTGGATTTCTTGTAAAGAGTAAGTATCAATTTTATTATTTTGTAAAGCTTTGATAGCTTTAATGGCTGCCTTAGCTCCAGGAATAGTTGTGAATGTTGGGATATTATATTCTAGAGCAGCACGCCTTAAATATGCGTCATCATGAAGAGCCTGGGACCCTATTGGAGTATTAATTATTAGCTGTACAAGTCCCGAGCGGATTAGGTCCTCTATGTTTGGTCTGCCTTCATGAACTTTTAGCACTTCTTCAACTTGAATGTCTAAATTCATCAAATATTCAGACGTTCCTTTTGTCGCAATTAATTTAAACCCTAAAATCAACAATTCCTCAGCAATTTCTTCAAGATTTTTTTTATCTAAATCATTAGTGGACAAAAAAGCTACTCCCTTAGAAGGAACACCATTTCCTGCTGCTAATTCCGACTTGGCATAGGCAATTCCAAAATCTTTAGCTAAACCCATTACTTCTCCAGTAGATCGCATTTCAGGACCTAGAAGTGTATCAGATCCAGGAAATCTTTTAAAAGGCAAAACAGCTTCTTTTACTGCCTGATATTTTGGAGTAAATTCCTTAGTAAAATTAATATCCTCTAATGTACAACCTTGCATTAACTGAGTAGCTAATTTTGCTACTGGTTTACCTATGGCTTTCGAAACAAAAGGGACAGTTCTGGAAGCTCTTGGATTTGCCTCTAAAATAAATAATTTGTTCTCTTTATTATTAAAATTTGTCACTGCAAACTGCAAATTAATTAAACCAATAACATTTAATCTTTTTGCAATTAATTTAGTCCAATTCTTCACATTATCTATTGTGGATGTTGAAAGAGAAATAGAAGGTAAACAACAAGCTGAATCTCCAGAATGAATTCCTGCAGGTTCCACATGTTCCATAAGACCAGCAATTACAACCGAACCTTCTGAATCACACAAAGCATCAACATCTATCTCAATAGCATTATTCAAAAATTGATCAAGAAGGATTGGATGATCAGGAGACACCTTAACTGCTTCAGAGATATATTTTGATAATTCATTTTCATTATTAACAATTTCCATCGCCCTCCCTCCCAAAACATAAGAAGGCCTTACAACTAATGGAAATCCGATATTATTCGCTACTATTTGTGCCTCGTTTTGATTACGAGCTATACCGTTTAAAGGTTGCCTAATACTTAATTCTTCAAGTATTTTTGTAAATTCCTCTCTATCTTCTGCCAAATCGATTGAGATAGGAGAAGTCCCAAGAATTTTTGATCCAGTTTTTAAACCATCATTAGATTTAAGCCATTTGTATAAAGGTAATGATAATTTCAGTGGAGTTTGACCTCCAAATTGAACAATCAAACCATAAGGATTTTCAGCTTCTATTATGTTGAGCACATCCTCCAAAGTTACAGGTTCAAAATATAAAATATCGCTAGTATCATAATCTGTTGAAACGGTTTCAGGATTACTATTTACCATTATTGTTTTGTAACCATTTGTAGAGGCTTGATATGAAGCATGACAACAACAATAATCAAACTCTATTCCCTGCCCTATTCTGTTTGGACCTCCTCCGAGAATCATGATTTTTTTGGATTTATTATTTTTTGAAATCTCACTATCAAAAATTTGAGAATTTAAATTAATAAATGATTCTTCGTAAGTTGAATAATGATAAGGAGTTGATGATGAGAACTCTGCTGAACAAGTATCTACAGTTTTATAAGTTGGTATAACATTAAGGTCTTTTCTATATCTCCTCACTTCAAAAAAATCTGAGTTGGTTAACTTCGCTATCTGCTGATCTGAAAAGCCTAATTGTTTAGCATGTAGCATCAAATCTCTATTTAGATCATGAAGATCTTTTTCTTTCAAAAAGTCATTTTCAAAATTGAAGATATTACGTAATTTTTCAATAAACCATAAATCTATATTAGAAACTTCTTGAATATAAGAATCAGTTTTTCCAAGCTGCATAGCTTTTTTAACCATGAGAATTCGCTCAGATGTAGGGTTCCTTAAATTATTCTTTAGGTGATTCTCATTCTTAAAGTCATCAAGACAATCACATTCCCATCCAAAAATCCCTACCTCTAATGACCTTAATGCTTTCTGAAATGACTCCTCAAAGGAACGGCCAATTGCCATTGACTCACCAACAGATTTCATAGAAGTGCTTAAGGTACTTGAGGAACCTTTAAACTTTTCAAAAGCAAACCTAGGAATCTTTGTAACTACGTAATCAATTGATGGTTCAAAACATGCAGGTGTTTTTTTTGTAATGTCATTAATAATTTCATCAAGTGTATAACCAACAGATAATAAAGCTGCAATCTTAGCTATAGGGAATCCAGTTGCTTTACTTGCTAAAGCAGAGGATCTACTCACACGAGGATTCATTTCTATTACAATAACTTCTCCATTAATAGGATTTATTGCAAATTGAATATTGCTCCCTCCAGTTTCAACTCCTACCTCTCTAATGATTTTTAATGATAAATCCCGCAATCTCTGATATTCCTTGTCGGTTAAAGTCTGGGCGGGAGCTACAGTAATCGAATCTCCAGTGTGGACACCCATTGGGTCTAAATTTTCAATACTACACACTATTACTACGTTATCTGCAGTATCTCTCATAACCTCTAATTCAAACTCCTTCCATCCAATAAGTGATTTTTCAATCAGTATCTGATTACTTGGACTTTCCTCTAAACCTGATTTACACAATTCAATAAATTCTTCAAGGTTATAAGCGATTCCACCTCCTACTCCACCTAAAGTAAATGCAGGCCTTATTATCAGAGGATAGGAATTAATATATTTTGATACCTCTTTAGCTTCCGTCAGGTTAGATGCTATCCCAGATGGGCACACATTTACATCAATTTTTTCCATCGAGCTTTTAAACAGTTTTCTATCTTCAGCTTTGTTAATAGCACTCAAATCAGCACCAATTAATTCAACATTATTTTTCTTTAAAAAATCTGACTCTGATAATTTAACAGCAAGATTCAAAGCAGTTTGGCCTCCCATTGTGGGAAGGATTGCATCAGGTTTTTCTCTTAAAATTATTTGAGAAACTATTTCAGGAGTTAATGGTTCAATATATGTTTTGCTTGCGATCTCAGGATCAGTCATTATTGATGCTGGATTTGAATTTATCAAAATAATTTCATATCCAGCATTTCTTAGAGCTTTACAAGCTTGGGTTCCAGAATAATCAAATTCACAAGCTTGTCCTATAACAATCGGGCCTGAACCTAGAATAAGAATTTTTTTTAGATCACCTCTTTGAGGCATAATTTAAAACCTTTATTTATTTCATGCTACTTATAAATCATCAGATGTTAATCAAGTTACTTGAAAAGCAACATTTGTTTCTATAGTATTGGAAGAAATTAATTTTTTATGAGCGAACTTCAGCGACTTAAAAGTTTATTACCTCCAGAAAATGAAAGTTGGGTATTTGTTGAAGCTGCTGCTGCTATAGATCCCCCCTTGATAACTCTTGAAGAAATAGGTCGTGACGAAGTAGAAATTCAAATAGATTTAGATGAATGGGATAACTTTGCAATTGACCATAGAAACCTTTTATTTTGGCACGAAGTGGGGAAAATTCAGAATGACGCAATTCCCAGAGATGGTTGGGAAATGGCTGCTCTTGCTATTGGGCTCGGAGGGGCGATAGGTGAATTATGGGTACAAGATGGTTTACTTTTATTACTTGCTCTTGGTTTATCAAGTTTTGCAGGATATAGATTATATATAAAAAATAATTCTGAAAAAAAACTTCAAGATGCTATTTTTGCAGACGAAAGAGCTATAGATCTTGCTTGTAGATTTGGATATAGTATTCCAAATGCTTATAAAAGTCTTGGAGGAGCATTAAAGGAATTAATTGAGAAAACTAGAAAAAAAAAGAAAAGAAGTTTCTTTGAGGATAGATTAGATGCATTAAGAAGAAGTGCAGAAAAAGCTAGATCAGAATTATCTCAGCAAGAAGGTTCAGAAAAATCAGTCTCAAGCGAAAATGTTTATGGACAATAAAAGCTTAATTTTAATGGCTGCTAAAGCTTGTGATGAAAAAAAGGCAAAAGATATAAAACTTATAAAAATTGACAAGGTATCTTTCATAAGTGAATGGATTTTGATTGCTGAAGGATTATCTGATGTTCAAGTTAGATCAATAACAAACTCTGTAGAGGGGGAGCTAAGGGATAAGGCTAAAATTGAACCAATAAGAAAAGAGGGAGTTAATGAGGCAAAATGGGCTCTACTTGATTATGGTGATTTGATTGTAAATATTTTTCAACCTGAAATAAGAAAATTTTATGACCTCGAATCATTTTGGAGCAATGGGGATAATCTTACATTTCCATAATTATTACTTTATGAACGAATATAAGTGTCCGGTACCTAAAGATCAGCAACCCACAAATGAATTTATTGAATTATCAAAATCTGTTATTTTTTCTTGGCCAAAAAACAAAAAATCACTAGCATTCAATTTAATTAAATTCTGGGTAGTTTCTTTTGTTCTATTTCTTGTTATATCTTCAGGAAGTATCTATTTCAAAACATCCCTTTTGAAGTATATTCTACTAAGTTTTTTTAGTAGCTTATCAATACCTCTCTTAATTATTATCAGGCTATATCTTGGTTGGAATCATGTATTTAAAAGATTGACATCTGAAAGAGTTGAGTACGAAGAATCCGGTTGGTATGACGGTCAAGTATGGATAAAACCTTTAGTTTTAAAAGAAAAAGAATCACTTATCGCTTCAATTGAGGTAAAGCCTATATTAAAAAATCTAGTCCAAATCTTTTCTATTATTTTAATCTTATCTCTATCAGGTATTTTACTTTTCCAATATAACAATTTTTAAATGAGTTCAAACTTCAAAAACCTTTATACATCGAATAATCCTCCTTTACAAGCAACATTAATAAGAGGTTCAAGTATTGAGTCAATCCATAAAATTCACGCAGTTATTACTGACAAAAAAGGGAGAGTTTTAATGTGCGCAGGAAATCCAGAATATAAAAGTTTCATAAGATCAGCATTAAAACCTTTCCAAGCAATACCTTTTGTTAGCAGCGGAGCTGCATCGAAAATCAATAATGATTTAAAATCAATTGCATTAGCATGCGGGTCGCATAGTGGATCAAAACTCCACTCAAGAGAAGCCTTCAAAATCCTATGGGAATATGACATCGACATTAATAATCTTAAATGTCCAAATCCAAATACAAGTCCCTTAGTACATAATTGCTCAGGAAAACATGCTGCTTTTCTAGCTACTTGCAAAAAAATGAATTGGCCATTAGATAGTTATTTAAAGGGAGATCATCCACTACAAATTGAAATATTCAGAATTATTTCTGAACTACTCGAAATACCAATATCTGAAATAAATGCAGAACGTGATGATTGTGGTGCCCCAACTCTTTATTTAAAACTAATAGAAATGTCCAAGTTATATTCTCTTCTAAGTAGTTCCGAAAATGCTGAATTAGAACAAATCAGTAGAGCTATAACTACTAACCCAATAATGCTAAGTGATAATAATAAATTTGATACAGAAATAATTAAGGCTTCTCATGGACAAGTTATAGGGAAAGGTGGTGCAGAGGGAATTCAGTGCCTATGCAAGGTAAATGAAGGAATAGGACTTGCCTTAAAAGTAGAAGATGGATCAAAAAGAGCCAAGCATGCTGTAAGTCTCCACTTACTAAAACAGCTAGAGTGGATATCTGATTTAAGAATTCAAGACATTGAAGATAAGGTTTTTAATTTTTCTGAAGGGGTGCATATGGAAGTTAAAGGTCAATTAAAATTCCAAGAATCCTAAAAATATAAAAAAAATAACACTTTGAGTTGTATGCTATGTATATATGTCGCGGGGTAGAGCAGTCTGGTAGCTCGTCGGGCTCATAACCCGAAGGTCGGAAGTTCAAATCTCCCCCCCGCCACCATTTAGAAGCAGCTTCAAGGCTGCTTTTTTAGTCTTTGAAAATGTTACAGGAATAAAAAATAATAGAACTAAAGGTTTCTACATCGTGGTGAAAGAGCTAATTAGAAATTATTTGAGATCTTTTTGAATAGAAAATTTAAAATCAACTCTAATTATTAGGCCAATAATGATAAAAAGTATTCCAATGTATGAGTTCAAAGATAGATCCAAAATATAAAATTAATTTCTTCTACTAAATTTTAACTCACAAATCACATCTATTAAATACTCTTATAGAAAAGAATTTAAAAAAATCTGAATTTTGAACATTTTCATCTTTAATAAGTTATTTAATAAAGTAGAGTAAATTTTATTTTAGAAAAAATTATATGCAGAATTTACTACAGCGTGATTTAGGTTCAAGCTTGTTATCCATAGCTATCGTATTAGGTTGGTTAGGTCTGTTTTTTGTATTCTTGAGAATATTAACAATTTCAATAAAGAGAATCCTTGAAGCGATTTTCAAAAAATCATAATAATTGGAAAAAATCAATAATTCTGAATTAATCGCATAAATCCCATGTCACTAAGTATAATAACCTAAAAATGTCGATTTTAGATAAGGTTAAAATAGGAAATTCTGTCATTGTAAACCTAGAACTATCTAAGGATAGACTTAGCAAAGAAACTATTGATGCAATCAATGTTTCATCATTAGGTAAGGTAAGTGATTTCAGGATAACTGATGGAAAAGGTATTGGGGTTGTTGTGCAATTATCTAATGGGAAAGAGCAATGGTTTTTTGAGGATGAAATTGATCTTCTCGACGAAAATGGTAATGTAATTAAAAAAAATAATGATAAAAAAGAGAATAGTAATTTTATATTTAATTTTTTAAAAGGATTAAATTATGAAAATAAAAATAAGGTAAGAGAGTTACTCAATCCAATTAACTTTTTTATCTGGCTGGTTGTATCATTTAAAGATATTTTTTAATTAGTTAAAAAGTTTTCTAAAATGGTTTAACAATTTATTTAAATATAAAATTTCAGTATTTAAAAATTTATATGGTACAAAATATTATCGAAGTAAGAAATTTATCTAAGTCATTTGATATCGCTTCCAAAGAACCAGGCTTAAAAGGAACAATTAAACATTTTTTTAGAAGACAAACAAAAAGATTAAAAGTTATAAAAGATATAAGTTTTGAAATTAAAGAGGGAGAAATAGTAGGTTTTCTAGGTGCTAATGGAGCTGGGAAAACAACAATATTAAAAATGCTGTGTGGCTTAATATATCCAAGTGAAGGTTCGATTTTGGTTTCAGGCTACTTACCTTACAGGAGAAAAGAAAATTTCCTAAAGAATATCACCCTAATAATGGGACAAAAGCAACAGCTCATTTGGGATCTTCCGCCAATCGAATCATTCTATTTGAATGCATCAATATATGACTTAGATAAGTTCGAAGCTAAAAAGAGAATAAAAAAACTATCGGAAATGCTTGAAATTGATGAAGAGCTATACATACCCGTTAGAAAACTTTCACTAGGTCAGCGCATGAAGTCAGAATTACTAGCAGCTTTGATACATGAACCAAATATTCTATTTTTAGACGAGCCGACACTTGGATTAGATATTAATGCGCAGAGAAATTTAAGAAAATTCCTTCAAAAATATAATAATGAAACTAATGCAACGATCTGCCTAACTAGTCATTACATGAAAGATATTACATCGCTATGCAAGCGAGTTATATGCGTGCACGAAGGGGCTATATCATATGATGGAAAACTTGACCTATTATTAAAAAAACTATCTCCTGTTAAAGAAGTATTAATAGTTTGTCGCTCAGAAGACGATGCAATTAAATTAGAAAATTCCAATTTTACTGTAAAAAATAAAATAAAGAATGAAATCACTATAAAAATTGAAAACAACTCTATTACCTCTTCACTAAAAACTATCCTAAATAATTTTGATATTGAAGACCTTTTTATAAATGAACCACCTATAGATGAAATTATTGGAAAGGTATTAATCAAAAAAGATTATGATGTTTAATTTGATTAACCGTAAAATATTCACCTTATTAAAAGTCCAATATTCAAATATGTTGGAATATAGGGTAGAAATTGCATTATGGGCAATTTCAGGGATTATTCCTTTTTTCATGTTAAACATTTGGACAAATAATAATCTAAATGAATCCATAAACATTAGTGATGTTATGCTTTCTAGGTATTTCTTATGTGCTTTTTTTGTAAGACAGTTTTCTGTAGTTTGGGTTGTATTTAGTTTTGAAGAGGATTCCCTTATGGGGAAAGTATCTCCGTATTTAATCCAACCTTTAAATCCATTTTTAAGATATTTTGCACAACATCTTGCTGAACAAATAACAAGATTTCCATTTGCACTAATAATCGCATTTTTCTTTTTTATTTTTAATCCAGAAAGTATATGGATTCCAAAATTAGGTCTTTTACTCTTATCGATAGTATCTACTTTCTTATCCTTCTTAATTCAATTTTTAATTCAGTCAATAGTTGCATGTCTATGTTTCTGGACTGAGAAGGCATCATCGATAGAAAGATTAATATTTATTCCAACTTTATTTCTCTCAGGTCTTTTAGCTCCAGTAGTTTCGTTTCCCGAATATGTTAAATCTTGGATTTATTTAACTCCTTTTCCATATCTAATTGATTTCCCTGCGAACTTACTATCAGGTAATGAAACAAATATCAGTGGAGGGTTAAGTATGCAAATTATCTGGATTCTTTTACTTTTCCCAGTTTTTAGAAAAATATGGTCTTCAGGAACAAAAAAATATACCGCTATGGGATCATGAATCCAAGAAAATATTTAACAGTTTATAAAAAATTTTTACATACTTCTTTAGCTTCTGAACTAGAGTATAAAACGAATATATTAATTGATTTAATTACTGCAATTTTAAGTTTAATAGGTAGTATTTTTTTATTATCTATTTTCTTTCAAAACAGTGGGATTATTGGGGGCTGGGAATTTGAAGAAGCATTAATAATTCAAGGAATTTATACAATTTTAAATGGAATAACTAATACATGGTTCAATCCTAATCTTACAGAAATAGTTAAACACATAAGAGAAGGAACCTTAGATTTCGTTCTTTTAAAACCTATTGATAGTCAATTCTTTATTTCATTTAAAAAAATAAACCCATCTGGTTTTTTAGAAGTAATACTTGGAATTTTTTTATTGATATTCTGCATCAAAATCAATCAAATAGATTTAAATTTAAGTTTTCTTATTTTATCTTTGATTACTATAATCTGTTCAATTTGTATTTTATACAGCTTATGGTTTTTTATTTCTACAACTACTATTTGGTTTGTCAAGACATGGAATGCAACAGAAGTATTAAGATCATTCCTTTATATTGGTAGATTTCCTTTGAATTCATTTTCATTTTCTTTAAGAATATTTTTTAGTGTTTTCATTCCTATTGCATTTATAACAACAATTCCTTCTGAAGTCTTCCTAGGTCTTTCTCAATCATGGAAAATATTGCTTGAAGTTATTGTTACCCTTCTATTTCTAATAACTTCTAGAAAATTCTGGTTATTTGCATTAAAATTTTATACCTCAGCTTCTAGCTAAATATTATTTAACAACCTCTTTACAAAATTCCCATATTCGTTGTTTGCTTTTTAAATCAGAAAGCCTTGATAACTTCTTAAAAATAGTTGTAGATTTTTCAACAGATAAAAGCCTACAATTGTAATCAATTTCATAATTTTTAGAAATAATTCCTAATTTAAGTGCAAGATCACAAAGGATAATTATTGTAGAGGAAATAAAAAATATACCAAAAAAATATGAAAATGATTTGGAATAATTTTCATTTTCAGTTTTTAATTCGAACTTCATTATTTGACTATATGTTGAGGACACTTAATTGCCGCAATAGCAACAGCTGCGACTTTAAAGTTATCTGAATTCTCAATAACCTTCTTAACCTCTAATGGTCCAAATTTATTACTTGCATCACTATAGGAAAGAAGTAAAGATTTATAGTTATCATGACCTAAGGTTCTATATTCACAGAAATTATCTCCAACATAGTTCAAAAGAGTTAGTAATGTTAATTCAATCATTAAAGATTTTTAACTAGCAAAGTTATTAAGAATAATACAATGTATGGTGTTTTTAACAAGCTGTATTACTTGAAAATTCTTAAATATATGAAATAAGAGATTTACCCATAAATTTTTAAAATTATAAAATTTTTTCAAAATTACGAGACTAACATATTTAAAAAATCACTAAAGCACTATCTGTAGTGTATATGAAACCCAATGATTGCACTATAGATAGGGGGTTGCATTTTTTAAGAAATTGGTTTAGACATAAGGTTCCCCATCACCCGGCCCCACATTTGTGAGGGTCTTTTTTTTTATTTTGATTAAAAGTTTTTAACTAAAAGGATTTATCTATAAAACGAATAATATATTGAAAAATAAGATTTTGAATAAGTCAAAAATGAAAAATCAAATGTAAGTTCTAATTTTTAATAATTAAATATTTTTATTTAAAAAACAAACGAATTACCCATCCAAAATTTTTTCCTTTTTATTCATATTTTAATAAAAACTGTTAATATCAAATTATCGCAAAAAAATTATGCATAGACAAGATGCAATTTATCTTGATCAACTATGTCCCAAGATAAGTAATAAAAGCTGGAGAGATTCACTTCATAAAATAACTAAAAATAAATGCATCTATTGTGGTAAACCATCAGAGTCTCTTGATCACCTCCATCCAATGTCAAAGGGGGGCACAAGTAATACCAGTAATTGCGTTCCATGTTGTTTATCCTGTAACGGTAAGAAATCAGATTCAGAAGTTCTTAGTTGGTACAGAAAACAAAACTTTTATGATCCTAGAAGGGCTATGGCAATAAGAGCATGGTTTAACAAAGATTTAAAACTAGCATCGGTTCTTTTGAATTATTTAAATTAAATAATAAAATGATCAATTCATTAAAATAAAGAAATATTATTTATCAGGATTGAAGAAATACTTTCTATATAATACAGATAATTAATCTTATTTAAATAATTCTATTTTCTTCGGTATTGACTCTAAAGCCACTGAAAATAGAAATTTTAGAATATTCATCCTTCCAGATTATTGGCGAATCTATAACTTTTCTCTCCGGAGATTTTACTGAAAAAATCAATCCAAATACGAAAAGGATAGTAATCAAGATTAAAGTAATGACTAATTTGTCTGAGATATTGTTCATTGTTTAGACTATCTAGAAAAATTTCTTTCAGGAGTGGTTTTTTCGTAAATTTCTAGGAAATAAGATTTAAAATAATCAACTCCCTCCTTTCCAATTAATCCAAATGACCATCCACAATCATTTACAACTTGCAATGATATTTTATTTGCCAAATCATCTTTCTCAATCCATTTCTTTTGTGGATTGTAAGAAAAAGATATTATATTTTCTGTTTTTACAATAGCTGATTTCATTGCTTCATCCTTAGAAAAACCATTTTGAATATCCTTGCAATACTTTCTTGAGAAACTATTGGAAATCCTATTTTGGAGTAGACTTACACTAGGATCTGAAGTATCAAATGCCAAACCTATTGGAGGATTTAATAGATAAATTATGAAGAAAAATAAACCCAAAAAGAACTTTAACAACAGCTAAAAATCAATACTTACTAATAATATAGTAGTTTTTTTGTTGTCATATCAATTGCACCTCAAAATTCTTAAAAGCATAATTAAATTTCAATTTATGAAAAAATTGATCATAGTGCAATAAGTTCAGTGATAATAGGCATTGTTTATTTGACTACTTATATGTACGAATCATTGATGACATTGCTATTTTTCCCTGACTGGACAAACGGGCTCCCTTCAGATTTTTTAATTCTTCATTTTTTTGTTGGAGCTGTTATTTTTCCATTCAACATGATTCATGCTAAAGCAAGAAAAATAGACAGTCAGAATCCACAAGAAGCAGCTAATGGTTATAAAAATTTAGACAATACTACATACTTTGGTTATGAAGAAATCAAATAAATTTAAATTACAATAAAAGTACTTTAAGGCATTACTTAATTGATGATAATTTCCCTTAATACAGCCTTAGATCTTAAAATTTTTAGTCCTAGTGAACCTTTAGGGATATTCATACTTTTATTAGGATTAATTTTTTCTGGTATGATTTTCTATATTATCTATGCTGTAAGCACTAATAAAGAATCACTAGAGGATAAAAAAATAAGATCAAAAAGAGAGTCCTTGCAACAAGAGAAGATAGGAAAACTTTTTCCTAAGAAAAAATAAACTTAATTGTTTTATTACTAATTAGGAATCTATTTATATTGTTGATTATCAAATCAGTAGGATCCAAAAACATTAGTTTTAATTCTTTTAAATCAAACATGCTTTATAAATATCTACTTTAGCAACTAGAATTTTTTTTTGAGAAATTAATATTGTTTTTTGTGATGAAAGAATATTTTCATAAGTAGAAATAAATGTTAAAAATGAAGAAATAACTTTAAATATTGGATAATTCAGCTCAATATCTATTCCTTGCTAGTGGAGTGAAGAAAGGAGAAGGGTTTTGGATGGTGGGAATCAAAAATTCTGATGAAAATATTCTTGAAGATAAAAACCTTTTAGATTGTCATAGAAAAGAACTAATAGGAAATGAATCAGCAAAAGATATTCTTTTCGCTATTAATTTGAACATAAACAATTTAATCAATGAACTAAGAAATAAAAATTATTTAATTCAAAGACCATCAATAGGAATTTCTTTTGATATACCACTAGATATCTTGGAACGTATATTTGATTTTTGGTTAGATATTTATAAAAATCAAGAAGCTTGGGAAACTTGTTTAGGTCTTCTCAAAGTTAGAAAAAGCATTTCCTTAAAAAACCTTATTGAAAGCGAAAGTTTGAAGGGAAACACTAAAAAATGGGCTATTAAAGTTGAAACTTTACATACCTATATACCTAATTCAATTAGGATTGAAAAAGTAAATGAACCTATGTGGAAATAATACAATCATTAATTATTTAATATATTTACTTCGTAAGATATTTAAGTAAAAATAAAATTATTTAATATACAAAAATGAACAATCCATATTCTTTTAGTAACGATCAAATGAACGGAATTGTCGAGGATACTTATGCCAACATAATAAAAGAGTGTGAAAATTTAAAAAGAAATACTAATTGCCCAAATGAGCAAGTAGTTGCACTCTTAAGTGTGATCGCATCAAATTTCGCTACTACAAGAGAAAAAAGCGAAAATTAATATGATAAGTTACTTTACTTGGGAAGAATTCGATAAGAGCGTAGAACAAATAGCTAATAGATGTAAGTTTTTAGAGTTTTCTGGAATATATGGAATTCCACGAGGTGGTCTATGTCTCGCTGTAGCACTAAGCCACAAATTAAAAATAAATTTAATTTCAGAACCAATAAAAAATTCCCTTATAGTAGATGACGTTTATGAAACTGGTGTTACATTAAATGCATTCAAAAGTATTGAGGGAGCTATGTTTTTTGTATTGTTTAGTAAAAATAAACCCACATGGTGGAATAGTGTTCATATATCAAAAAAAAGTGAGTGGATTGTTTTTCCTTGGGAAAACACTTTTAATTCACATAGTGATCGCAACGATTACATCAAAAAAAGAGGCCTAAATTGAAAAAGAAATTATATTTAGCTAACCCATATGGATTTTCAAAACAAACTAAGAAACTCTTGTATGAATTTATTAATATATTCGAAGATTTAAATTTAGATGTTTATGAACCTTTTGAGAGGACAAAGGACATAATACAAAAAGAAGATAACTGGGCATATGACTTAGCAGAAAGTAATTTCCATGATTTAAAAAAATGTGATTGCATTTTTGCGATTGTTAATGGAACACCCCCAGATGAAGGTGTAATGATTGAATTGGGTATTGCAATTGCTCTAAAAAAGAAAATTTTTTTATTTAGAGATGATTTTAGAAAATGTTCTGATAGCAATCAGTACCCATTAAATCTAATGCTTTTTCTTGGACTGCCTAAAGATAACTGGAAAAAATATTATTTTGAATCTTTAGAAGATATAAAGAGTAATAAGAAAGAATTTGTAGAGTGGGCAAAAAAAGAAAGTGAATAAACCAAAACTCTTAAGTTAAGTTTAGATTTTAAAATTACTACTTTAAGATGTTAGAATATATTTTATTTAGAAAATTTTGACACAAGTTACAGTTGGAGAGAATGAGGGGATTGAATCAGCCCTTAGAAGGTTTAAAAGACAAGTATCTAAATCTGGAATTTTTGCAGATTTAAAAAGATTAAGGCATCATGAGACTCCTATAGAAAAATACAAAAGGAAATTACAACAAAGAAGAAAAGCAAGAAGAAGATAATCTGCTCTTCACCTTAATTAATAATGCAAATTATTTATTAATAATTTCTTACTAGTTAAAAATAAAATATCTAATTATTTAAGCTCTTTGAGCTTTTTGACAAGGTTTATTCCAACCCCGGATACAGCTAGAAGATCTTTTTCATCGGCAGCTATAACTGCTTTTTTTGTTTTAAATCCAGCCTCGTACAAAGCCTTAGCACTTTTAGCTCCAACACCAGGCAATGAAGTTAAGTTCTCAATATTTTTCTTTGAATTAACTGTTTTTACCTTTGCCTTTGCCTTTGTTTTTGATTTTGAAGATTTTGCAGATTTAGTTGGTTTTGTTTCTTTCTTTAAAGGAGTTTCAGAGGATAATGCACTTTTGAATAGAATTGATTTTAGTTTAACTAGAAATTTAGAAATCATTGCAATATATAAGTAATAAAATTAGAATTTTAGCCGAATATATTTTCAAATTCCGAGTGGAATTACTAAATACATCTGATCGATTAAAATTAATTTATTTACATATATATAAAGACACATATTTAATATTTATGCAAGCATACAAGCCATTGCAACTTAAATTACACTATTCCAAAAATTTAAGAAAAAAGAAAATTTACTTTCCAAAATTAAGGATATTTACTAATAGTAATATGAGAATCTTTATACTGAGCAGAGCCTAGATAATGAAGCTTATCTTTATAAGTGGTCCTTCTGGAAGTGGTAAAACGACTTTATCAAAAATAATAATAGGAAAAATTAAAAATGGAATTATTCTAAGTACAGATAATTACTATAAAACAGGCCTAATAAGTAAATTACTCTCAAATTTTGTAGAAAGCTATTTCGATAGAAGTATTAGTTTTAATTTCAAACTATTTAAAAAAGATTTTAATTTTATTCTTAAGAATGGGATTTCAATCCATGAGCGCACTTATAATTTCGAAAAAAAAACAATAAATAATCTCTTAAATAAAACAAAGAATATTAATTATTTAATTATTGAGGGTATTTTTGCCAAGGAATTCTCAAGGACATTATATAATCAAAATTATTCTTTTTTAGAATTAAAAATTAATAAAAAAGATTGTATGAATCGTGTAGTCAAAAGAGATTCAAAAGAAAGGGGTAAGCAAAAAAAACAAGCTGAAGCTGATTTCTTAAAATCATGGGATATTTATTATGAGAAATTCAAAAATAATAATGTAAAGAATTATGCAAATGAAATCACTATTACAAAAAAAACTAATATTGATAAGATACTTAAAAAATTATTTTAATGATTTTTTGAATTTTTCTTCTAATATCAAGGCACTTAAAATTGACCCTTCAACCCTACCAAAACCTTCACATTCAAACCAATCTCCGCAAAATCCAATTCTATATTTTCTAATAAATTGTAAAGATAATGGGACGCCACATCCAGAAGGTTGTGAAGCTCTCCATTTCATAATAGATATGTCTTCATTACAAGTTAATTGATTTACTAAACTATTATTACTAAACAATTGATTGAAATTTGTAAATATTTTTTGTTTATAAAAATCATCATTTTCTGCATTTAAATAAGAATTAATAAAATCTATATTTTTTGTATGTACTACAATTCCTAATTTGTTGTCATCCTGTAACTGAAAAATGATTCTTTCAAATTTATATCTATTCTCCAGACTTTTTGTTAAATAAAAATATCTATATTTCTGAGAATAAAAATCTTTATAACCATAATTTTCATTTGTATAAATTAAAAAAGTTAGCCTTGGAATAAATGATTGTTTATCTAAAAAATTTAAAAGCAAATCAATATTTTTATCTTTATTTTTAGGAATAGCTTTTCTTAATGGAATTTGATTTATGTTCAATATTTTCAGACCTCTTTTATGTAATAACAAATTAGTTGTACAAATAATATATTTAGATTTGAATTTATTTCCATTCTTAGATGTTAATGTCCATTCATCATTATTAAAATTCAAATCAAGTATTAAAGTTTCAAAAATAAAGTCAATCTTACCCTTTAAATTATCAAATCCAATTATCTTTTTGGATAATTCACTCATAGAAAATGAAGAAAGATAATTATTACCACAATAAAATTCATTTTTTTTAATAGATTCTAATTTAGTTTCATCGCATAAAGAAATTAATTCTGAATCATCAATTTTAATAAATTTATTTTCTAGTAATTTATTAATATAATTTTTTAAAAGAAGATTATTTTTACTATTGCTTATATTAAAATTTGGAGCCCCATGGTTTAGTTTCCATCCTTTAAATCTTTTGCTTATTCTTGTACTTGACCTCCCACCAAGACCTCGCCCAACCTCAATTAATGCAATTTTTTTTGTAAGGTTATTTTGAATATACTTTGACGCGAAAACACATGCAGATATTCCGCCACCTATTATTAATAGGTCATATGAAAAATTACTTTTCTTAATTTTGAAATTAGCAGACATTATCTTTCATTTCTATATAAACTGTAAACATAATCAAGTTTTTCAGATGATGAAAAATCAGTTTCAATTAAAGGAGTAATATTATTATTTTTATAAAAACAAAATAAATCTCTTGTAAAGCCATAAAAATCATCTAGTGAATATAAAAACTTTTCTGAAATATGTACCCCTTTCCAAGGACGAAATTTAAACCGTGCTATAAATTGTTTTGAAGGAACTAATATACTTCCAAATAATTTTATTTTTTCATCTTTTATAGCTTTCCTAAGATAAGACACTTCATTTTGAAGTACTCTAATGTCTGTTCCATATTGAAACCAAATTGAATTTATTAATCCTGAAGAAAGTTTCCTATCGAACCTTTCTCTTTCTGAAGTATCATTATAATATTTTTTCAAATATGGATTATAAGCTATACCTAATTTAATTTTTAAATTTTTTTCATCTTTTATTTTACTTAAGACTTTAACTGTATCATAGTTTTTTTTCTTATTAGATCCCGAAACAAGAAGAATTTCATAATTCCTATTTGAATAAGAATTTTTTAAAAAAGTTAAAAAA
>CABYJE010000011.1 GCA_902519235.1 uncultured Prochlorococcus sp. | reverse complement strand
TGTAAGCACAACTAACAAAAATATTGAAAAGTAGAATTGAACCATGTCTCAAAATTACTAAAAAATAATTTTTTAAGTTGTATAAAATAATGCTTTGTTTACATAATTAAATATCTCTACCTAGAGAAGTTTTATTAGAAAATAATTAAGATGCCTCAGGAGAAAATATCGTCCTATTTTTTTAATACTAGTAACCTTTAAGTAAATGATCACCCTGCGGTATACGTTTTTCGTAGCTTGGACAGATCAAGATAGTAGCAAAAGTTTCTGTAGTGCTGTAGCGAAAGTGATTGCATGTAATGCAAATCTTTGTTCATTTTCGTTTTAGGGTAGATTCTTTTAGATATTCCCATTTTGACGGATTTACCTTAATCATGATTACTGGAATTTATTAGTAACAATTTGCCAATCTCCTGAAATTAATTCATTCCATGTTTCACAAGCACACTCAATAGAATGAAGTCTTGAATTTTTAATTTGGGCTGGTTCACCTAATTCATTTGCATAGAAAAGATGAGTATATACTTTTAATTTATTAGATACAGATTTCTTATAACTCTCAAAAAAAATTAATAAACCACTTTTTTTGTTAAACAACCAGCCAGTTGGGGGGTCAATAAGGCTGCCACGATAAAAATAAGTCCGAACATTAGCAACTCCTGAAGTCATAAAGATAATACAGTTGTACTATTAATATAAATGTACTACTCCCGAACGTCAAGTATTCCTCGAAGTGATTATTTAGATACTAAAAATACTTTCCAGAAATAATCAGAGGTAAACTTCCTATTTGGTAATAGTTAATACAAGTAACTCCTTGAAAATGAAAATAACATTAAAGAGTATATTTAAAAGAATGCAATGTATCGAAATCCCTTCTATTTAGGATGGAATAAAGGTTGGTCTTTTTTATTTTTTTTAGAGGGTGGCATTGCAAAGATTGAAGCAAAAGGTTTTGGTATATCTATTACAACAAAAGTTCAAAGAGGAGAATCACTTCTAGAATCTGCGGATAGATTAGTCTCGAAAGAGCAAAGGATTAGAAAATCAAGATATTATTCTTGGCTTAAATCTATTAATATAAAACAATAAATTAAGCAATTCTTCAATTACTAAAGTAATTTGTTGACAATCAATTTAATATAAAAATTATTTATTTATTTTTCGTGTCCAATAAATTTTATGAATGGTGGAAAAACCATAGAAAAGTTGTTACCTATGGAGCTTTTATCATATTGCTTGGTTTTTATTTATCTCCTATTGTCAAAGAAGTAAAATATAAAAACCAATGTATTAAGTACTCTACTAGAGGAGCTTTAACAAAATTTAATAAAGACGATATAGGAGAAACTTTACTAGAGGAAACAGGTTTGAACATTGATGAACTAGCAAAGATTGAAGGTTATAAGAATTGCATTAATTAAAAAGTTCGCAAAAATTATGCTGAGTTTTTAAATGATTAAAGGCATGTTTAAACTTATTTTATTAATATTATTTTTTGGATTTATATCAATAAGTCCTAAAACAAGATATTTAGTTGGCATAACTCTAGAAGAAATTTCTTCATTTCTTTTATGGACTGTTAAATATGAAGATAGACAAAAATGGATCATAGATAAACCAAGTTGGATACCTAGCCAAAAACTTAAGACATCGTATTAAATGAAGACTTATTTAGAAGAACGAATTGAATGGTACGACGATAATTATAGGAATGGTAATGCTTTAATCTCTGATAAGCAGTTCGACCAACTTGAAAAAAATTTATTAAGAACAAACCCTAATTGTGATTACTTTAAAAAGAAAAACAAACTTTTTTTACCTTCATTAGAAAAGGATTCATTAGATGAATTTTTGAAAGGATTATTAGCTGATACCAGATTATTAATTGAACCAAAAATTGATGGTTGTGCTGTTGCTTTGCAATATAGGGATGGAATCTTGGAGAAAGCAATTTCAAGAAAAGGCACTGACATTACTTGTAAACTTATTAAAGTTAAAGAGATTCCAAATAATCTTCCTTTACGAGAAGTACTTCAAGTTAGAGGTGAATTATACGCACCCAATCAAAGTCCAAACATCTCCCAGAGAATCTCTTCTGGATTTCTAAGAGCTAAAGAAGGATTTTCTGAAAGTCTTAGCTTCTGCGCATTTCAAATACTTAATTCAACACTTAACCAATATGAGTCCAAAAAGAGTCTTTCAAAGCTTGGCTTCACGATCCCTCAGGATATTACATGCAACTTTACGAGCCAAGTTGAAGTATTTAGAAAACAATGGCTAGAAGGGAAGCTTTTTAGTAAATATCCAACAGATGGAATAGTAGTAAAAATAAATTCTAGAAAATTACAATTGATTAGAGAAAAATCAAATTTAGATTATCCTTATTGGCAAGTGGCAATAAAACGTTAATGGAATTAATACACCAGATTTTTCCTACTTGGCATATTTACTTTGATATGTTTTTGGTTGGCTTTGCAACTTATGGTTTTCTAAGAATTAAGAAAAAAATAAAAACTAAATAAAGTTTTTAAATCATCCTTGGTCCTTAAGCATGGATTTAAGTTGTTCGGTATCTAATTGTTCAAGATAATTCCTCATTGCCAACCAAGATCTTCTGCTTTCTAATTTTCCACTTTGCTTAAATAAATTTGCGGAAACTTGATCTATCAATTCTTTATGAGTCATATTTATATTCTTCATCGAGTTCAATGACAACACCATTAAAAAATTCTGCTAATAATTTTGATGGGTCTTGTATAGATATCTTTCTATCTGCTTTTGATAGTTTCTTTTCGATTGGATTTAAGTTAGTCATACTGATTCAGGTAATTCAAGTTCTTCAAAAGTCCAACCTTCTAATTGAAGGTCATGCCATTTATCCCAAGCATTATCCAAATACATTTGAGTGGATGATTTAATTGCCATTGGCTCACCAAGATCATTTGCATAATATGTATGAGCAAAAATTCTCATACTATTTCTTGGAGATTTTTTATTCCTTATAAATAAAATTAATCTTCTGCGGTCTGGGCTAAGCAACCAACCACTTGGGGACTCATTACGATAACCGTAAGAAAAATTAGTCCAAACATTAGCTCCTCCTAAAGTCATTACTTAGTAATACATCTGTACTATCAATATAAGTACATTAGAAATGGATCGTCAAGTATTTTGGCAAATAAATTATTTACGCTGATTGAGAATTAAAAAGCCCAGTTATTCCATGAAAATAAAATACCTACCAAAAGCCTGTGATAACAAGCAGTTTGATAGGTAAGACCGGATCCCCGTCAGTTCTCTGCTGCATCGACCTGGAAATGCCAGAAGAGGATTCAAAGTGGGCTTTCGTTTCCGATTACAAGATCGGTTTACTACCGCATCACGACAGTCTCCTCATGTCGAAAGAGAGTCAGATCAGAGCACATAAAGAAGAACTTAACCAAAGATCCAGTGACTTAACTCTAACTTATTTTTTTATCCATTTGGAGATGGCCAAATGTCTCTTACCATAGTTAATAAAACTTGTGCCTCATCATATCTTTCTGAATAAGTTTTACCATTTAATAAAAATGTGATATGAGCCATTTTTCTTCCAAGAATTTCTCGAGATTTGCCATAACAATGAATATTAGAACCCTCAATTTCAGATAGCATTTTAATTCTGTTTTCCTTTGATATTGGGAAATTCTTTCTTAATCCGAGTAAATTTATCATAATTGCCCCTTCACAGTTCATTTTAATTTCAGGTGGCATTATCCCAGAAGAAATGCAAACGTATTGATCAAACTGACTTGAAGTGCAAGCTTCAATAGAGAAATGAGCTGAGTTATGTGTTCTAGGCGCTATTTCATTAATTAAAAGACCATTATCTCCATAGAAGAATTCAATAGCTAAAACTCCAACGTAATTAAGTTCATTGACTATTGAAGAGAAAATATTTATTGCAAATAAGTTCAAATCATATTCACTTGTTCCAGGTGCAAGAACCCAATCACAAACATGGTTAGATTGGAATGTCTCGACTATTGGAAAGAATCTTATCTTACCGGTCCTATCTCTTGAACCAACAAGAGCAATTTCTTTTTCATACTCTATCCATTCCTCTATTAACCATTCATCAGAATTATTCTCTGTTAAAAAAGAATCTAAATCTTCTTTTGTCTTTATTTTTCTGTTCCCTTTGCCGTCATACCCACCTTTATTTGACTTTGCCATTAGAGGAAAAGTCCAATTATTGATTTCCTCATCCGAGAGATTTTTAAAACTTTCAATACTTATCCATTTTGGGCAGGGGATATTCATTCTATCTATTAATTTTTTTTGAGAAAACCTATCTACTAATGGCTTAATTGCATTAAGGCTTGGAACAAAAATATCGTTATTGTCAATTAAATTTAACTTATCAATTTTTATCCATTCATTTTCAAAAATTATTTTTTCACACTCATTAATTAATGATTTATTACCTCTTATCTTTAAAGGATCTGCTTCTATGACATGATCTGCTTTTAAACCAGCAGGATCATCACAAGATTTTGTTTGCACACATACTTCTAAATCTCTTTTTTTTGCTGCCTCGGTTAACATCAAAGCCAGTTGACCACCTCCAATTATTCCTAGGGAATAATTTTTCTTAATATCGTTTATTTTTTTTTTAAAACTCATAGCATGATTTTATTACCATTTCTAATTCTTAACAACTGAATTTTTAAGTATCTAGAGCTTAAATTTTGCTAATATAAAAAGTATTTAATACCAAATATTTATAAATTTTAACTAGGTAATCAATTGTGAATAAGAGAAAAATATTAGTCCCATTAGGTGATAAGTCATACGAAGTAACTCTAGAAGCAGGGATACTGAATAATATCAGCGAAGAACTCTTAAAAATTGGAATAACAAAGAATAGAAAAATACTTGTGATTTCAAATGAAGAAATATCAAATCTGTATGGAGAAAAATTCTTAAATAATTTAAAAGATAATCAATTTCAGGCCAAAATGTTCCTCATCAAGGCTGGAGAATCATATAAAAACTTAAGAACTTTAAGTGAAATATATGATTTCGCATTTGAATTTGGCTTAGATAGAAATTCAATAATTATTGCCCTTGGAGGAGGAATTGTTGGAGACGTAAGTGGTTTTGCAGCTGCTACTTGGCTGAGAGGTATCGAATATATTCAGATTCCAACAACATTATTATCAATGGTTGATTCGTCTGTGGGAGGGAAAACAGGAGTAAATCATACAAAAGGTAAGAATTTAATTGGAGCTTTCAATCAACCTAAAGCAGTTTTTATTGATCCAGAAACTTTAAAAAGTTTGCCCAAAAGAGAATTTAATGCAGGCATGGCCGAAGTAATAAAATACGGAGTAATAAGAGACAAAGAACTTTTCGAATACTTAGAAATTGAAAAAAACAAGAATGAACTTATAAATCTCAAGAATGATTATCTAATTAAAATAATTAATAGTTCAATAAAAACAAAGTCTCATATTGTTTCTCAAGACGAACATGAAAATGGTGTTAGAGCAATATTGAATTATGGTCATTCTTTTGGTCACGTTATTGAAAATTTATGTGGATACGGCAAATTTCTACATGGCGAGGCAATATCAATTGGCATGAATATTGCGGGGAAAATAGCAATTGATAAAGGGTTATGGTCTAAAGAAGAATTAGAGAGACAGAAAATTCTCTTAGAAAGTTACGATCTTCCTACCGAGATCCCCACGATAAATAAAGAAGAAGTTCTAACAATACTTATGGGCGATAAAAAAGTTCGCGATGGCAAAATGAGATTTATATTACCTAAAGAAATTGGTGCAGTTGATATATATGATGATGTAGAGGATTCATTATTTTTAAAGTTTTTTTCTTAACGCAAACAAATTGAATTTATATTCATTTTCTTCTCCTTAAACTTCTTAAAAACAAACCACTTAAAATCACCTAGACATACAGGGTCAACGAGTCTAAGTAATGCCTCTCTTCTTAAAAGGGCATTTGATAAATCCTCCTTAAATTCTTTCTGAATTCCATAAAGTCTCCCTGCTAATCCAAGTGCCAACAAAGCCTCTCCTTGTTTAGTTATTCCAACAGTATTAAATCCAAGAGTCTCAGCATCTTTAATTAAAGTTTCTATGCACACATGAGATGTTAAATCGTAATTTCCAGGAGACTCAAGGACATTATTCATCATTTTTTGATTTTCATAAGAAACTATCATCCCATCAGAATTCTTAGAGGTGTAGTATTTTTTAGCTTCTTTAGCGTAATCAATTATCAATAAAATACCATTATTAATTTTTCCATAAATAGCTTCTAACCATTTTGAGTTATCTATATGCCATTCTGTAGTCCATCCTTCAATGGCATCTTCAGGCGGAATAGTGATTCCCAAATCACTTTTAGCAAGTTCAATACTTTTTTTCAATTCACTTGTAATTGGCATTTCATCAAAAAATAATTTATGAGATTTTTTGTCAATAGAAACTGCTTGTCGATGTAATTTTCCTTTTGAGAAGGTTATTCTCTCTATTGGCAAAGCATCTAAAACCTCATTTGCAAGAACTATTCCATTTATATTATTTTCCTCTACTTCTTCCAAACCTTTCCATGAAATATCAATACCTAAGTTTAAGAATTCCTCCAATTTATTTTTTTGTTTTTTTACCATCCCTTCATTAGGTTCAATAATTACAAAAGAAACTCCTTCCAAAAAATTCTTGCTATTTTCTAAAAAATATTTTATTAATCCACTCATAAAGCTTCCATCTCCAGCTCCAAATTCAATTACAATTAATTTCTGATTAGATAAAAAACTACTTCTGAACTGAATTAGCCAATCTTCTATTTGTTTACCAACCAAAAAAGCAAAATCATCAGATAAAGAAGGTGATGTGACGAAATCCCCTTGAAAGCCTAACTCAGCTTTGCCACTTCCGTAATAACCATTAATTGGATCATTTAAAGCAAAATTCATAAAGTCATAAAAACTTATAGTCCCACCCATTTTTATTATTTTTTTTACTAACCAATCTGGATTATTCGCGGGTAAGCTATTCATCGGCGAAAATATAAAAAGATAAAACTTATTTATGCCTTCAAAGATTAACTATTTATTGGGAATATTTCTATCTATATTAGTTTTAATTTCACATAAACCCGTTTTCGCTATAAATAATCCAAATCTCTTACCAGAAGAAAAAACACCAGTAATTGATTTAGCTAAAACATTAAGCCCTAATCAGAAAAAATCTTTAGAGGACAAGCTCAACAACCTAGAAATTGAAAGTGGGTGGAAAATTAAATATTTATCTCAGTTTGAGAGTTCTCCTGGTAGTGCAATAAAGGACTATTGGGACTTAGATGAGACAAGTTTGTTAATAGTTGCAGATCCTAGAGGAGGAAATTTACTAAACTTTAACGTCGGAGAAGCTTATTTTAATTTCATGCCAAGGTTATTTTGGGTTGAACTTCAAACAAGATTTGGTAATCAATATTATGTGAAAGATCACGGTGAGGATGGCGCAGTATTAGATGCAATTAATTCAGTAAAGATTTGCCTTGAAAGAGGAGGGTGTCAAGTTGTCCCTGGCCTACCCAAAGAGCAATATATATGGACTTTATGTACATCTATTCTTGGAGGTTTAGTAGCAGGTTTCGCTTCTGCTCCAAGAAAAGAAGGTCAGGTCATATCAATTGGATTTTTAGCTCTTCTTTCTCCTTTATGGGGAATGTTATTTGGAATTTTTGGTTTGGCACCGATAATATCCAGAACAAATGATTTATTACCTTTATTTAAAAATGGTTTAGCTTTTACAGCCGCAGGAATTGCCGGTTATATCTTGTCTCAAACATTATTTTCAAAATATGAAACCCCCAAAAATACTTAAAATATGATCAATAATATTTAATCCTAAAAAAATTTATCTTCTCCGCAAATTTCACCAGACTCTGAATACCATCGATGAGAAACATGTTTTAATTCTTTATTTTCAAACTCAATCCATGAAAAGTTAATTAAAAATTTCCCATCTTCATCAGTTTTATATCTTGGAACTACAGCAGTGTTGAAATAAATTGTTCCTTTACTATCAATTTTAAACATCTCTCTTAAACCAAGATTTCTTTTTAGCCGATTGTGCATATGACCAAAAATTACAAGATCAACTTTTCTTTTCTTTTGTATTTGAGAAATAGCCGCAGATAAATCTCTATCTCCCCAATCTAAAGAGGGTAATTTCCAGTCTTTTCCACAAATACTTTTTGGTTCGGAGCCTAAACCCGAAGGGCCAGCATGAGACATAATTATTAAAGGTATATCTTTAAAAGTCTTTTCCGAACATTTGACAATTTTATTTATTGAATCTTGTTCGGTGATAGGTCCGTAAACGCCTTTAACTTCTTTTGAGAGATAATAACCACCTCCAGAACTACATGGTCTTGCAGATAGTAAATTTATTTGTTTATTAAAAACTTTCAAATCCCATGCACAATATTTTCCACCAAGAACACGTATCTGCTTTGAGAGAATTTCGCCTGTAGAATCTTTCCCTCTGTCATGATTTCCTAAAATCACAAAAGTAGGGATTTTGATCTCATTTATTTTTTTAATTATTTTGACACTCCCATCAGAAATATCACCAACAAATAAAACAATATTTGGTTTAATAATCGATAAAACTTTCAAGTCTAATTCAGACCATTGACCATGGCAGTCACCAACAATAGCAATTTTTAAATTTGTCAGAATTTTTTCTGTTTAAAGGCATATAATCTATTTAGATGTATTCTAAATCCTGACCAGTATAACTTCTACTGCAAAACAGAAATCCGTTCAAAGCAAAGAGGATTTGATTTCTGAAATAAAGGAGCTTTGCAAAAAAGCTAATGCCATTATTCTTGCGCACTATTATCAAGCTCCTGAGATTCAGGAAATTGCAGATTTCATTGGAGATTCATTAGATCTATCTAGAAAAGCTGCAAATAATGATGCAGATATAATAATTTTCTGCGGGGTACATTTTATGGCCGAAACCGCAAAAATACTTAGCCCAAATAAAACGGTCCTATTACCAGATATAGATGCAGGATGCTCATTAGCAGACGATTGTCCCTCAGATAAATTTCAAAAATTTAGGGAAGAAAATCCAGATCACTATGTCGTAAGTTATATAAATTGTACTGCAGAAGTGAAAGCGCAAAGTGATCTGATATGTACAAGCAGTAATGCAGTCTCATTAGTTAAAAAAATACCTGAAGATAAAAAGATAATATTTGCGCCAGATCAGAATCTTGGGAGATGGGTACAGAAAAATTCAGGGAGAGATCTTAAATTATGGCCTGGCAGCTGCATTGTTCATGAATCATTTAGTGAAGAAGCACTTTTAAAATTAAAATATCAAAATCCAGGATCAAAAGTCATTGCTCATCCTGAATGTAGTCAAAATTTACTAACTCTCTCAGACTTTATTGGATCAACAAGTAAACTGCTTGATTTCGTAAGTAAAGATCCATCTAAAACTTACATGGTACTAACTGAACCTGGAATTATCCATCAAATGAAGAAGAAAGAACCTAACAAAATTTTTATTGAAGTCCCAGATATAGAGGGTTGTAAATGTAATGAGTGCCCATATATGAAATTAAATACTTTAGAAAAAATTCTAGATTGTTTGAAAAATAATTCCCCATCTATCGAGCTTGACCCAGAAATAATAAAAAGAGCCTATGTACCAATAAAAAGAATGCTGGATATGAGTAATTAATTTAATGAAAATACTTTTTCTTCCTTATTAATTTTTAGGAATGCATTAAGGTTTGTAGTGTTAGGTTTAAATTCACTTATCTGATTCTTACTATTAATTATATTTATTAGTTCTTTTTCACCAGCTCTATATTGTTTATCTTTTCTAGTTCCAATTTCTCTTGGAAGAATAGGGGTAATATTCATTTTTACTTCTATGTCTGGAATAATTCCAGATTTGTTTATATCAGTACCGTTTGGAGTTAAATACTTAGCGACTGTAACAGTTAACCCCGAGCCATCAACTAATGTTCTCATTGATTGAACTAGACCTTTACCAAAAGTTTTCTTCCCAACTAATTTTCCTCTTTTGTTATCTTTTATTGCGCCAGAGACTATTTCACTAGCACTAGCAGAACCCTCATTAACTAAGACAACTAATGGCTTTTTTGTCAGAGCTTGACCGTTTCCTCTTTTTGTTTCTTTTAAACCATCTTTACTTAATGTACTTACTATTATTCCTTTGTTAATGAAATGCCTTGAGATATCAATGCTTGATTCTAATAAACCTCCTGGATTACTTCTCAAGTCAAGAACATATCCTGCGACCTTTTTTGTTTCTAAATCCTTAATAGCATCTCTAGTCTCTTTTGATGCATTTGCATTAAATTGTTTAATTCTTACATAGCCAATTAATAATCCATTTTTGGTTTGATTGACTTTACTTGATACAGATTTTATTTCAATTTTTTCTCTTGATAAAATCTTATAAAATGATTTAGATCCCCTAAGAATTTCAAGTTTAACTTTAGTGCCTCTTTGTCCTCTTATTAATTTCACAGCCTCCTCTATATTCATGCCTTCAGTAGAAATATCATCTATAGATAATATTTTATCTCTAGCTTTAATTCCAGCATCAAATGCAGGAGTGCCCTCTATTGGAGAAATAATTATTAAATCATCAGATTCTTTATCTTTAACTATTTGGATACCAATACCAGTTAATTCTCCAGAGGTATCAATTCTCATTTGATTAAATTCCTTAGGTTCTAAGAATCTTGTATAAGAATCATCTAAGTTAGAAAGCATATCTCTAATAGCATCATATGCTTCATTGCTGTCTGAATATGTTTTTGATAAAACTTCTTTTCTTAGATTAATCCAATTAGACTTTTGAAATTTACCGCTTGAATCAAGAAAATCTCTATATACGATTTGCCAAACATGATCAATTACTTCTTTATAACTATTATTTAAAACTGTTGCTTCTGCAAAATCATTTACAAAAAGACAAGAAAAGGTAGTCGCAAATAGAATTATAAATTTATTTTTAAGCAATTTTCTTATGTTCAAAGAATTCAATTTTTTTTATTATAAAAAGAATTTATTTATAATTTCAAAAACTTGACAAATCCTTAAGGATCAATCCACTTTCCATCATCCTTAATAAGTTGGATTAAAGCATTAACCCCCTCATCTTCAGGTACTCTTTTTATCTCTTCTTTCCTTCTATATAAAGCAATAGTTCCTTTGCCTTTACCGACATAACCATAATCAGCATCTGCCATTTCTCCTGGTCCATTTACTATACATCCCATTATTGCTATATCTAAACCAGTTAAATGTGAAGTAGCGTTCCTAACTTTGTCTACAACTTCTTCTAAATTGAAGAGTGTTCTCCCACAACTAGGGCAACTGATATATTCAACCATCGTTTTTCTTAATCCTAAAGATTGCAAAATTGAATAGCAAACTGGAATTTCCTTCTCTGGGGCTTCTGTTAAAGAAACTCTAATGGTATCTCCTAATCCCTCCGCCAGAAGCGTTCCGATTCCTGCGGTACTTTTAATCCTTCCATAATCGCCATCTCCAGCTTCAGTCACTCCTAAATGTAAGGGATAGTTATATCCTTCAGAGTCGAGCCTATCAGCGATCATTCTGTAAGCTGCCATCATGACAGGGGCCCTGGAGGCTTTCATAGAAATAATTATGTTATGAAAATCAAGCTCATCACAAATTTTGACGAACTCCATTGCAGATTCTGTCATTCCCAATGGCGTATCTCCATAAGTAAAAAGCATCCTCTCAGATAGAGACCCATGGTTAACTCCAATCCTGAGAGCTTTGTTTTCAGCCTTTAAAACTTCAACTAAAGGGGTAAATCTTTTAAGTATTGTTTGCTTAATAGTTTCAAATTCCTCATCTGTATATTCAGTTCTTGTAGGATCTGATTTTTCAAAAACAAACAATCCAGGATTAATTCTTACTTTATCAACATGTTTTGCAACTTCCATTGCAATTTTCATACCATTATGGTGAACATCAGCCACCAAGGGCGTATTGATATTATTTTCTAGTAATTTTGCCTTTATATCTCCTACTGCTTTGGCATGGGCTAATGAAGGGACAGTTAACCTTACTATTTCACAACCCACATCATGAAGTCTTTTGATAGCTAAGTAAGCATTTTCGACATCCATCGTATCTTCATTTATCATCGATTGAACTCTTACTGGATAATCACTTCCAATAGCTACATCACCCACCATTACTGTTCTAGTTATCCTTCTCTCAATATGAGTTGAATATCTTTTGGAGAGACTATTAACCTCTTTTGCTTGAGTTAATGACATTAAAATTCTAGATATTCAAAAAGGATTTCACTAAATTATACGGTATATAGTTTACCACTTACATTCTCTAGGTCTTTCAAAGTTAGATGGTAAGGTTTATTGATTTCTTTTGAAGGAAATCTCAACAAATAAGATGGATGAAAAATTACCATAATTTCTCTCCCATCTTTTTTAATCCATTTACCTCTTAAATTACTTATAGGATCTTTAACTTCTAAAATAGTTCGCATAGCAGTTGAACCAGTAAGTAATATAAATTTTGGATCAACTAGCTTTATTTGCTGTAATAACCAAGGTTTATGAATATTAATTTCTCTAGCAGTGGGTTTTCTATTATTTGGTGGACGACATTTAATTACATTACAAAAATAAACATCCTTCTTATAGTCAATCCCAGCTTGTACTAATAATTCGTTTAATAGCTTACCAGATTTACCAACATAAGGTTTTCCTTCTAAATCTTCCTGTGCTCCAGGTGCCTCACCAATTATTAACAAATCTGCAAATACACTTCCTCTCCCAATTACTAACCTTTTCACCGAAAATAAAACTTTAAATATTTTTATCTTAAGAACTCACAACATGAAAATAAAATAGATTAAGAAAATGAACTAAATTAAACCATAGTGTGATAGTTTTATTTATTCTTAATTTATGCATTTGTCATTATTAAAAGCCATATTTGAAAAGTCATAAGTCAATGAGTCAAGTTAATTTATCTGATCGGGCACTTTCAATTGAGCCTTCTCTTACATTGCAGATAAGCGCTAAAGCAAATCAATTATCTGCAGAAGGAGTAGATATTTGTAATTTGAGTGCAGGAGAACCTGATTTTGATGCCCCAAAAGAAGTTATAGAGGCTACAAGTAAAGCTATATTTGATGGATTCACAAAGTACGGGCCCGCAGCGGGGAATTTAGATCTCCGAAAAGCAATTGCAAATAAACTTCAAATTCAAAACGATTTAAATTATGAATTTGAAAATGTAATGGTCACTAATGGTGCTAAGCAAGCAATATATAATCTTTTCCAAGTCTTGTTAAATACTGGAGACGAAGTTATTATTCCTTCTCCATATTGGTTAAGTTATCCCCAGATGGTTAGATTGGCGGGTGGGAAGCCAATTTTTACAAATTCTTCTGCTGAAGATGGATTTAAAATAAATATAGAAGATTTGAAGTCTAAAATCTCTTCAAAAACAAAATTTATAATTATCAATTCTCCCAATAACCCTACTGGAAGAGTTATATCAAAGGAAGAATTATTACAAATTGCCGATTTAGCTAGAGAAAATCCAAATATCAATATTCTTTCTGATGAGATTTACGAACTAATCCTTAAAAAAGAATTTAAACACTACAGTTTATCTTCATTAGCAAATGACTTAAAAGATAGGATTTTTATAATAAATGGGTTTGCGAAAGGATGGGCTATGACTGGCTGGAGGATAGGTTATTTAGTAGGTACCAAAGATGTAATAAAAGCATCCTCAACATTACAAAGTCAAAGTACAAGTAATGTTTGCTCTTTTGTTCAAAAAGGTGCTTTAGAGGCTTTAAGAATGAATAATGAGTTTTTCTCAATTATAAATAGCCATTATGATCAAAGAAGAAGTCTTCTCTATGAGGGCCTTAATAATATAAATGGGATTTATATTGAAGAACCTAACGGAGCATTTTACGCATTTCCAAAATTACCTAACTCCTCAATTAATTCTGTTGATTTCTGCAATAAAGCTCTTCAAGATTATGGATTAGTTGTTGTACCTGGAAAAGCTTTTGGGGCTGATCAATGTGTAAGAATATCTTGTGCAGCTTCAGAAATTAAAATAAAAGATGGACTACAAAGGATTGAAAAAGCAATCTCTGAATACTATTAATTTTACTAAATTATGTTTAATTTAAAAAATTTCCTACTAAGTTCATACCTATTATTTTCTATTTTTTCATCACCTGTATTTTCAAATCCCAAAGTTTTAAAAGTTGGAGCAATACCTGATCAAAACCAAGAAGTTTTGGACAAAAGATTTAATTTATTTTCAAAAGAATTATCCAAACAACTTGATGTAGAAGTTAAATACATTCCTGTTATTAATTATGTTGCAGCAGTAACTGGATTTAGAACTAAAGATTTAGATTTAGTTTGGTTTGGCGGTTTATCAGGAGTTCAAGCCAGACTACAAACTCCTAATTCAATTGTCATAGCTCAAAGAGATATCGATAAGGAATTTAAAAGTGTTTTTATAGTAAATAAAAATTTAGAACTTAACCCAATTTCAAACATTAAAGGACTAAAAAAACTAAAAAATTTGAGATTTACTTTTGGCTCTGAAAACTCAACTTCAGGAAGATTAATGCCAGAATATTTTTTAAATCAAGCAGGGGTAGAAATTAAACACTTTAAAGGTAAAAAAGCAGGTTTTAGTGGGAGTCATGATGCCACTATAGCTTTAGTTAATAGTGGGGCATTTGATGCCGGAGCCTTAAATAAACAAGTTTGGGAAAACAATCTTAAAAATAATCCCAAAAGAACAAGTAATTTAAAATTATTATGGATCACCCCAGAATATGTTGACTATCATTGGGTAGCTCAAGGGGATCTTGAAAATAGATTCGGGGAAGGGTTTACAAAAAAACTTAAATCAGTAATTCTAAATTTAGATATAAATCAAAATTCACATAAACAGATTTTAGATATGTTCAACGCAAAAAGATTTATAAATGCAGAAGCAAAACAGTATAAAAATATAGAGGAAATAGGGAGGAAATTAAATAAAATTAGATGAATAATACTCTCTTAGCATTAAAAAATATATCTTTTAAATACAAAAATAATCTGATTCTAAATAAAGTAAATTTAAAAATAAATACTGGTGAGAAAATTGCACTTTTAGGTAAAAGCGGTTCAGGAAAAACTACACTTATATCAGTACTTAATGGCACTATCAAGCCAACTCAAGGTGAGGTTAAATTATTCAACAAAAGTTTTGAGGAATTAGATAGAAAGCAGAAAAGTAAGATAACAACTATTTGGCAAGATTTAAGATTAATAGAAGATCTCTCTGCAGAACAAAATGTGAATTGTGGACTACTAGCGGAAAACAATTTTTATTTCGCTTTTAAAAATTTGCTAAATATAAGTTCTTTTAAGAAGGCCCATAAATATATGCAATTATGTAGACTTCATAACTCTGTTTACGACAAAAACATCAGAAAACTATCTGGGGGGCAAAAACAAAGGGTGGCTATAGCTAGATCATTAATGCAAGGATCAAATATATTACTTGCAGATGAACCTTTTAATAATTTAGATCCTAAATTGATAACAACAATTAAAAACCTGTTGCTAGAAAATGTAGATAAAAATAATACAAAAAAATCCCCAAAGGCGGCATTAGTTGCATTACATAGATTAGATTTGCTCAAGGATTTCGATAAAGTTATTGGAATAAGGGATGGTAAAATTTTATTCAATATCAAAAGAAATAACTTAAAGAAGATTCATTTAGAGAAAATATATTAATTAGTTGAACAAATTAAAATTAAACTATACCTCATTATCTTTTCTTCCAATTTTGGTATGCATACCTCTAGGGTATCAATTAATAAACAATATTCATTTTGGAGGATTTAAATTATTCCAAGAATTCTTAATTTCTGCATTTAATCCCAAGATCGATAATGAAATTATTATTACCGTAATTAAGCGATTAAATGAAACTATCTTAATTGGTTTTTTTAGTTGGTTAGTAAGTATTATTTTTGGAGCAATTTTTGGAATAATTTCCTCAAATATTTTTTATAAAATCTTTAATATTCCAAATTTTTTCTACCGCATAATAAGGTTTTTTCTAGCAATAATTAGATCTATACACGAAGTGGTTTGGGGAATAATATTAATACAAATATATGGAATAAATTTTTCGATAGGAATAATAGCTATATGTATACCTTATATTGCTGTAAATTCAAAAGTTTTTGCTGAACAATTAGAAACTATTGACTACAAAAGTTTTGAATCTATAAATCAAATAAATGCACCTAAATTTTCTTCTTTAATAACTTTAATATGGAATCCAATAATAAATACATTTAAAAACTTTGGTTTGTATCGATTAGAGTGTTCAATAAGAAGTACTGTGATTTTAGGACTTTTTGGGATGGGAGGAATAGGTACCAGTATTTTTTTATCTTTCCAAACTTTGAATTTTAGAGAGTTATGGACTTATTTATGGTCCTTAGCAATTTTAATAATTCTTTCTGGATTAATATTCAAAAAAATAAAATTTAATACTACAAATAAACTCCTATCTATTTTTTTTATTGCAGTTTTTTTCATAACAATTTTATTTTCTTTTTCATATTTTCTTTATTTTATTTTTAATAATAATTTTGAAAATTTTAATTCCGTTATTTCTCTATTTGAATCAAGCTCAGATTTAGGATTATTTAATTTCTTAAAACTTATATTAGAAACAATAATTTTAAGTCTTTTATCAGCAGGAATCGCAATTAGTTTACCTCCATTAGTAATACTAATTTTTAACAACAATACTTCTAAAATTCTTATAAAAATTTTTGCATTTTTATTACGTTTAATACCTCCACCTGTAATACTTCTAATTCTATTAACTTTTAATAATCCTTCTTTATCTTTAGCAGCTTTAACATTAGGTCTCCACAACGCTGGTATTACTAGCAAATTACTTTTTACAAATCTAGATAGCCAAGACAAGAGAAATTATATTGCAATGAAATCTCTAGGAATCTCAAAAAAGACTAGTTGGCTTTTAGGTTTATTTTCTCAACAAGCAAAAAGTTACTTAGCATATTGCGCTTATAGATCTGACATCATTATCAGAGAAACTGCAATTGTTGGGGTCATTGGAAGTGTTGGTCTAGGTTGGCAATTGCAAGAATCACTAAGTTCCTTCGCATGGCAAGAAGTCACCATAGTTTTGATAGCTTATAGCTCCATCGCAATAGTTGGCGAATTAATAAATGGTAAAATCAAAAATAGTTTAACTTGATTTGTAAGAATAATTTGTTAAATCAAGTAATTATTTTTTTCCAGTTATAGTGATTAGTTTACCAAAACAGCTAGTTGTAATTGGAGATAGCTCAGTTTATGGATGGGGAGATAATGAGGGTGGTGGATGGTGTGAGAGGCTTAGAAAAGATTGGGGTAATAACCAAAATGGGCCAGTTATTTATCAACTTGGCGTTAGGGGAGATGGGATAGAAAAAGTTTCATCTAGATGGGAAAAAGAATGGTCATCTAGAGGAGAAACGAGAAGAAATAAACCTAAAGCAATCCTACTAAATGTAGGTCTTAACGACACTGCAGCAATTGGTCAGATAAATGGAAGAAATCAATTAGATATAGATGGATTTGAATATGGATTAGAGAGGCTAATTAATGAAATGAACTCTCAAACAAATGTATTTGTTATTGGTTTGACACCAGTTGACGAAAGCAAAATGCCGTTCGCAGGATGTCTATGGTACTCAAATGATTTTTGTAATTCTTATGAAAGGAGAATGGAGGAAGTATGCCTCAATCAGAATGTCCCATTTCTTCCTACTTTTAGAGAAATGTACTCTGATAAAAGAAGTAAAAATTGGATTACGCATGATGGAATTCATCTAAATTCCGAAGGTCATTTCTGGCTTTTCCAAAGACTCAAAAGCTGGGGGATTCTTACAAAATGGAAGGAATCTTAGATCTTTCCAAATATTATTAATTTAAAAAATATGAATATAAAATAAGAGCAAAGATAGCAAAAACAGAAGCAATACTTGTCTGAATAGCATTTACCAATTCATTACTTAATTTATATTTGTTTTGAAATTTAGCACCAATAATACTTTCAGAAAGTGTTGCCAAGAATCCAGAAACTACAACAACTATAAAATGATATTTTGTAGAAATAATTGATAGACGAAGCATTATAAAAGCCATAAATATTGATCCCAAAACACTAGCCAATGTTCCTTCTATACTTATTCCTCCTTCAGTTCCCCTATCCACCTTTTTAAGTGAAGTAATTAAGTATGTGTCTTTACCAAATCTTTTTCCAATTTCGCTACCAAAAGTATCCGCCAACTTTGCAGCAAAACTTGCAGCAAAACCTACTTTAAACATCACTACATTGGCAGCATTAAATTTGGTCATTATGGCAAGAAATAATCCTGTAGCTGCTGAGCCCCATACATTCTCAGGACCTCTTCTCCCGCCTCTTTTTTCAGCAATTCCTTGTGCTTTTTTAAATTTAAAACCTATTTTGGTAACGAGAGATCCAAATAATAAATAAATTACAACTGACATCCATCCCTGCCAAGACAAGCATCCCCACAAAATTGTGCCTAAGACGCCTGCACTTACCCAACCACTTTTCGTCATCAAAGGAATCCTGCAAAATATGTAAATCAAAATAAAATTAATGCAAAAACCTATAAAAAATTGATTTCTAATTAAATCCATATTTATCTAATTCTTTAATTTCAAATCAATTCTCCACTGATTTAGAATTGATGATGCGTTAATACTAGCTGTCGAAGTTCTCAAGATAGTGTCGGAAAGCTTAACAAAGGTAATATTATTTTTTTTAAAAAAATCAATTTCTTTAGAGGACCAACCTCCTTCAGGACCAATTACATTCCAAAAAATACCTCCTTTTTTATTTCCTAATTCTTGTTGTTTTCTTAACCATTGATTTAAGTCATATAGAGTTTCTTCTCTAGTTATAGAAATTGAAACTCTTTCTTGATTATCTCTATTTTTTAGCCATTCAATAATATCCATTCCATTTAAAATAAATGGTTTCCATAATCTCTCACTTTGCTCAACTGCTTCATTGATAATTAAATTCCATCTCAAAAGTTTTCTAGAAAAATTTAAATTTTTGTTTACCTGTCTTTCTGAAAATAATGGCTGTATATAATCAATTCCTATTTCAGTGCACATTTTTAAAATATCCTCAAAACCACTTTTTGGTATAACAACAGCTATTCCTAATAAGTGAATTTCTTGCTCTTGAAATAAGTAAGGTTTTTTTGATTTAATTATTTCTAAGCAATCATTTTTAACTTTTATAGCTTTCCATAATGAACCCTCTCCGTTAGCTATAAATATTTTTTTACCATTTTTTATCCTCATTACTTTATTTAAATAATGAGCCTCTTCTTTTGAAAGTTCTAAATTATTGTTCTTAATATTTTCAATTCTTTCATGGGAAATAATTAATCTTGTTAAGTCTTCCATCTAAAACACTTAATCTTTGAAAACTAAATCTTCATGTTCTTCAACTGACCAATCATTATTTTCACCCCCAATAATTAACTCTTCAATTTTTACATAATTATTTGATATCTCATTCAAAGAATTAATTAATATATCTATTGAAATGGAGTCTGAAGTTCCAAAATCAACCCAACATCTTCCCCAAAGATTTTGATATTCCATAATTCCTAAATTATGCATTAAGGCTGGAAGAGATGCATTTTTTTGGTCATTATCATAGGACATCCAACTTAGGTCGGAACCCTCTTCATGAGTTTGCAAATTTTCAGAATTAAATCCACCTAACCTTCCTAAAACGTACCAACTATCAAAAACACCATCTAAATAATTTTTTTCTTCTTGAGTTGGTGATTCTGAAAACCTGATCCATATCCAACAATTAAAAGGATCAACTTCCCTAAAAATAATATTCATATTGACTAATATCTTGTTAGATCTATAGCTATTATAAGTAAGTTATTACTAGATTCAAATTCATACCTATAACTTAATTAATAATGCTTGATTTAAAAGAAATATCTTATCAACCCCAAACTGGTGAAAGAAAAATAATAGACAATTTAAATTTAAAAGTTCATGAAAATGAAATCATTTTAATTTGCGGCAGTAGTGGTTCTGGGAAAACAACACTACTCGAAATAATAAGCGGATTAACAAATCCGCAAAAAGGAAAAATTACTTGGAAGAATAAAGTTTTGTCTTCTAGACAAAGAAGATGGTTTTGTGGAGTAGTCTTCCAATTTCCTGAAAGATACTTTATAGGTACAACCATTGGTAAAGAATTAAAAATAGGCCATAAATCTTTAAGAGAAAAAAATATAGAAATAGTTTTAAATAAAGTTGGTTTAAAAAAAATTAATCTGACTCAACCACCAGAACAGCTAAGTGGCGGACAACAAAGGCGGTTAGCGGTAGCAGTTCAACTACTTAGAAACCCCTCAATTCTTTTGCTTGATGAACCAACTGCTGGATTAGACTATTCAATGAGAAATGATGTGAAGAATTTAATTCTTGATTTAAAAAATAAAAATACAATTATTATTGTTACTCATGAACCTGCCTTATTTGAGGGAATTCCTTCTAAGATATTATTCTTGGAAAAAGGGAAAATCAAAAATTTTATGAAAGAAAATCATGCAGGATAGGATAGTTCGGGCTACTGCAGCCAATGGAGGAATAAGATTAGTTGCGGTCTTAACAACAGAATCTTCTTTAGAAGCAAAAAAAAGACACGGCCTTTCTTACTTGACCACCTGTATCTTAGGCAGAGCACTTAGTGCTTCACTGCTTTTAGCAAGCTCGATGAAAATAATGCATGGGAGAGTCACTTTAAGAGTTAGATCTGACGGACCTTTAAAGGGATTACTTGTTGATGCAGGTAGAGACGGGAAAGTTAGGGGTTATGTAGGGAATCCTAATTTAGAATTGGACCTAGTCAAAATAGATAATAATAAATATTCTTTTGATTTTGCAAAAGCATTAGGTACAGGATATTTAAATGTAATTAGAGATAGTGGATTTGGAGAACCCTTTACAAGCACTGTTGAATTAGTAAATGGGAATATTGCTGAAGACTTAGCTTCATATTTATATCATTCAGAGCAAACTCCCTCTGCTGTATTTATTGGAGAAAAAATTCAAAATAAAAGTGTTATTTGTTGTGGTGGCTTATTAGCTCAAGTTTTACCTAAAAAAGATACTGACCCTCTGCTAGTCTCACTACTTGAAGAAAGATGCAAAGAAATTAATTCTTTCAGCGAAGATCTATTTAAGTCAAAAGATAATCTTCTTGAGTTAATTAGAAATATATTTCCCGATATTGACGATAAATCAATCTCTGAAAAAGCTCGTTCTCAAGAAGTGAGTTTTAAATGCAAGTGTTCTAAACAAAGAAGTTTAAATGCGATGAAAATGCTTGATAAGAGCGAGTTAGAGGACATCCTCAAGAAAGATGGCAAAGCAGAGCTGGTTTGTGAATTTTGTAAAAATAAATATCTTATAAATTATGAAGAAATTAAATCTATGATAGAAAATCAATCATAAAAAAATTACGCCTAGCCATAAAATAACCATGGCCGGAATACTTTGAATTTTTTGTATTGATAAAGAGTTGTTTGATACTTCCTGAATGAAAGAATTATTTTCAAGCAATCCACCAAATATTAATCCTATCGAGAGAAAGGTAACACTCCAACCAAGAGAACCTATAAATCTTTTCCCTGATTTAATTTGAGTATAGGTAAGTATTAATGTTGAGATAGAGAGTAAAAGTCTATTATTAGAGTCTGGACTGATAAATAACAAAATTAAAAATAATAGCCCAACAGATATTTTTATTGAAAGATTATCAAATGAGGGGGTAGTTATTATTGGCAGACTATACTGACTTGAATTGTTAGAGTTATTATTTAAATTTTTTATCTTAGAAAGAAGTGGGAAGTTATTATTTGCAAATTGATTAATTTGTTTTTCTTTTTTTGAGGCGCTCACAGCTTCATAGCTTACATTTCCTGATTGCCTAGCTTTCAAACTACCCATGAGTAATTGATCAAAGGAAGATTCTATTTTCGCTTTTAAAATCAAGTCTTCACCAGCCTCTTTAACTTTAATATCTCTAGCCTTCTGAATATCCTCAAAAGCAGCGCCTTCATTTACACCTAAAATTTCATAAGGTGATTTTTCGTTATTATTTTTATTACTGTTTGAATCCAAAATTTTTTACCAATACTAACAGATTAACTAATTTTATAATCCATTAAGACTTTATAAAACAATTGGTTCGACTCCACTAACAACGGGCGCAACTTTGTTTAAATTTAATTGATGATTGTCTTCAACAAACTGATTTAGATTCCACTCATTTTTGAAAAGGATAACTGGCCTATTCCAACAATCTTTAACAATTTTACAGTTGAATATCCTGCCTAGTTTTTCAATAGCTGGCCATCCATCAGAAATCCATCTAGCCAATTGATATGGCATTGCTTCAAGATTTGCATCTACACCATATTCACTTTTTAATCTGTGAGTTACTACCTCCAACTGCAATTGACCAACGGCTGCGAGTATAGGGTCTCTTTTACTCTCATCAAAGTCATAAAGAATCTGAACAGCTCCTTCTTCTCGAAGTTCATTAACACCCTTTCTAAAGTTTTTAAATGCTGAGGGATTTGGATTTCTTAGCCAGCTGAATATTTCAGGACTAAAGGATGGTATGCCCTCATATTCCAGATGAGCACCCGTATAAAGAGTATCTCCAATAGAAAACATCCCTGGATTATTTAAACCAATAACATCTCCAGGATAGGCATCATCAACTACTTCTCTATCTTGCCCAAATATTTTTTGTGGTCTTGATAATCTAATTGTTTTCCCAGTTCTGGAATGTTTAACTGACATATCCTTTTCAAATTTGCCACTACAAACTCTTATAAAAGCAACCCTATCTCTGTGCTTTGGATCCATATTTGCCTGAAGCTTAAAAACAAACCCACTAAATTCATCGCTTGCAGGTTCAATATCCCCTTTATTACTATTTCTTGAAGTTGGTTTTTGTGCCATTTTTAAAAAACTATCTAAAAATGGCCTTACGCCAAAATTAGTCATGGCAGATCCAAAGAAAACTGGGGTTAAAGAGCCATTAAAAACTTTTTCTTTTTCAAATTTAGATCCTGCCTCATCAAGAACCTCCAATTCTTCAAGTGAGTTTTCAAGTAAATCTCTCTCTACATATTTTGATAGCTCTTTATCTTCAAGACTTAATCTTTTCTCATTCGATTGTTTCCCTCTCACTGCTTTATCGAATAAAATTACCTCTCTCGAAAATCTATCAATAACCCCTCTAAATTCCTCGCCACTCCCAATTGGCCAGTTTATAGGTAGGGTATTTAATCCAAGTTCTGATTCAATTTCATCAAGTAAAGAAAATGGCTCTCTTCCTGGTCTATCCATTTTATTTATGAAAGTAAATATTGGTATTTTTCGCATCTTGCAAACTTCAAACAATTTTCTAGTTTGAGGTTCTAGTCCTTTAGCAGCATCTTCCAACATAACTGCATTATCAGCAGCAGCTAATGTTCTATAAGTATCTTCGGAGAAATCTTGGTGTCCTGGTGTATCCAATAGATTAATTACAGATCTTTCATATTCAAATTGCAATACAGTTGATGTAATAGAAATACCTCTTTGTTTCTCAAGTTCCATCCAGTCTGAGGTGGCTTTTCTCTGATTACCCCTAGCTTTTACTGCTCCTGCCTGTTGAATGGCACCTCCATACAAAAGAAGCTTCTCGGTAAGAGTTGTTTTCCCAGCATCTGGATGTGAAATAATAGCAAAATTTCTTCTTTTATTTACCGCATCCAGTATTTCTTTATTATTTAGAATTTTAGTACCTAAGCTCATTTATATAATATAAGGGCCTTTAACTTAGTTCTTAAACATTACCATAGACTATTAAATAATTTTCACCTTCCTCAAACACATCTAAAGAGGATAGATCATTCTCTAAGATGAAATTTTTTAACTCTTTAAAAGTATAAGAAGCTCTTAAAGATGCATAATAATCATTAGTTAAAATCTCATTATGTTTAGTTGAACATTTTGCTTTGAGTTCTAAAGCAGACTTTTCATCTAATGGCCTTTTTAAGTCCTTGTGAAAATTTACAGTGATATTACAAGATAAACTTCTTATTGTGTTGAAGAAATCTTCAAGATTGGTAATGTGATGAATCAAACTATTGCTTACAAGTAAACTAATTCTTTTTTTAAATAAAAAATTATTTGATTTAATGTCTTTGATGTTAGAACAAATGTAGCGTAAATTTTTTAATTTTTTTTGATTATTAGAAATACTTTTATTATATTCTGCTCTCAAAATCATCTCTTTAGAACCATCTATTCCTACGACTGCAGTATTAGGCCATTTTATTGCTAACTTCTCAGAAATATTTCCTGGGCCACATCCTAAATCAACTATTAAATCTTTTTCACCTAAAGAAATATTTTTTTTCAAAAGATATTGATTTATTTGATTAATTAGATTAACTTCCCCTTCTGAAAAATCAGCTTCGTCATAAGAAATGACCTGCTCTTTTTCTTCCATTAATTCAGGTTCGGGGACTCTTTCCATATCCTTTCTTGAAACAAAGATTTCATATTAAACATAATTCTACACAAACCGTTAAATAGTGGTAAGAATAGTTGCAGACGCCACAGGTAGAGTTATTCTTCCAATACGGGTTATTTACATACGTTTTTTTTTATCGTGACTGTTGCACCAAATAAAGCTTCTTCAGAGAGCAATTCCAATAATCTTAAAAAAGATGATTTTCCAAAGACTGCGCCAGCTGCTTACCCAGTTTTTTTCAGATCTTATAGTAGAAAAACTTCATCTGGCAAAAGGGAGAACTGGAGCGAAGTAGGCGAAAGGAATTTATCGGGATTAAAAGAATTAGGAAAACTTTCTGAAGAAGAATTAATCCTAATGAGAGAGATGCAAAGTAACCAAAAAGCTCAACCTTCAGGAAGATGGTTATGGATAGGCGGAACCCCTTGGATTAATAAGAACCAAAATTTCTCAGGAGCATACAACTGTACCTCAACAAACTTAATTGATTGGGAAGCCTTTGCATTAATGATGGACTTAGCAATGATGGGATGTGGAACAGGTGCAATAATTGAGCCTCATTTTATAAATAATCTACCTACGGTAATTAACAAAATAAACATTAAATCAGTCAGTGAAGTTGGAATAACTCCTAAAGATCAAAGAGAAGAAAAGTCATCATTAGAAATTAAAGGAAAAGATCTTCATATCAAAGTTGGAGATAGCAGAAGAGGATGGGTAGATAGCTATAAATATCTTCTTGAGGCATCAAGTAACGAGAGTCTTGAAAGAGAAATTGATGTTTATATCGATTTGGAAGATATTAGGCCTGCTGGAGAATCATTAAAAGGTTTTGGTGGTATGGCAAATCCCATCAAATTGAAAGATCTTTACTCTCGAGTCGCATCACTTCTAGGAAAGGCAATAGGCAGGAAATTAAGTACAGTAGAATGTTGTTTATTAATAGATGAAGCTGCAGTAACTATAGTTGCTGGAAATATAAGAAGAAGTGCTGGAATGAGACAATTTGCTTCAGATGATACGGAAGCAGCATCGGCAAAAGAAAATTTATGGAGTCAAGATGAGAATGGTAATTGGAGAATAGATCCTGAAAAAGATGCCCTCAGGATGGCTAATCATACTAGGGTTTACCATACAAAACCCTCATACCAAACTGTTTTAGATGCTGTAACAAAACAATTCCACTCAGGTGAGGGAGCTATTCAATTTGCTCCAGAAGCAATCGCAAGATCAAATGCAGACATTCTCAAAGATGACGAATTGAGAAAGGAATTTATTGAAATCTATTCAGAGCAAGGTAAGTATGAAGCGAGAAATTGGATAAATAGTAGTTATGGTCCATTCTCTGAAGAAGAGCTAGACCATAGGATGAGCCGTTATGGACTTAACCCTTGTGGTGAGATCTTGGGAAATGATTTCCACTGCAATTTGGCTGAAGTTCATTTAAATCAGATAGATCCTGAAAATTTTGAAGAGCAAAAAAAAGCTTTTAAGGCAGCAGCTCTTTCTGTAGCGTGCTTACTTAATCATGAATTTGAAGTTGAGCGTTACAGAAAAAGTAGAGAATATGATCCTATTGTAGGAGTAAGTTTCACAGGATTATTTGATTTTTGTGTCCATGCCTTTGGGACTCCATGGTTGAAATGGTGGGAAGCAGGAAGGCCAAATAGCGAAGAAGGGAAGGCCTTCAAAGAAAAGGAAGCTAAATTCTTAGATTCTTGGAGAAAGATAGTAAAAGAAACTGTATGGGAATATTGTGATAAGCACAATCTAAGGAGACCAAATAGATGCACAACAGTTCAGCCAGCTGGAACTAAAAGTCTTCTTACAGGGGCAGCTCCAGGATGGCATCCTCCAAAGGCTCAAAGATTCATAAGAAGAATAACTTTCAGGAAAAATGATCCAATCGCTTTAGCTTGCATGGATTATGGTTACTCAGTTGTTCCATCTCAATCTGATAAAGATGAAAATGGTTGCTTGCTCGATAATCCATTTGATCCAAGATGTACAGAATGGTTAGTTGAAATCCCTACAGAAGTTAGTTGGGCAAATATAGATGGTGCAGACCAAATAGACATCAATAATTTCTCAGCACTAGCTCAATTTGATTTTTACATGCAAGTGCAGAAATTTTACACAGAGCATAATACTTCTGCAACCGTAGAATTTAGAGAAAATGAAATCGAGGATCTAGCAAAGGCTATTCATAATGCAATAGAAAATAATGAGGGATATATTTCAGCGGCATTGCTAGCTAGATTTAGTGCTAATGCTACATTCCCTAGATTACCCTTTGAGCCAATAAGTAAAGATGAATATATATCATTGCAAAATAAAGTTATAGAAAGGAAAGTTAATAACGATTTTTTTGATGCTCTTAATAAATATGATGTTGGAGAACTATCTGAAGCAGGACCAGCGGGTTGTGATTCAGATAAGTGCTTGCTCCCTCTTGCTAAACCAAAAGATTAAATTTTGAATTATTTGTTAATAAAAAATATAAATTAGTTTTTAAAAATTTAATTTATGGCTACCTCTTAAATAGGGACATAAATTATTTATGACATTAAGCTTAAATATCGGGAACTTTTTTAATGATCCCTCTAGTCATGCATTAGTGGATGAGCTAAGAAAAAGAACATCAAAGGAGGATATCTTAGATTTTGAGGAAAAATTTAACTCCAAAAACGAAAAAAATCTACATATATATATAAGTAGATTTCTTAAAAATAGATCAATATCCAGAGGACTAGCCTCTAAATGGTTAATAACTATAATTGAAAACAAAGAATCAAAAATTAATGCTTTGCAGAAATTAAATAATTAGGTCAGCCCTGATAGTTTCCATAGAGCAATTCCAAAAATTGAGAATCCCATAATAAAAGTAAAAGCCAAAGCATTTACCAATTGAACCTTATCATTCATTCTGTTTGCGAATGGTAGTAATTGAGCAAATAATGGAGTTTCTTCAACTATTGCAGATTTTTTTACTGTAGGTTTTTTGCTTCTAGAAAACATAAAACAAATTTTATAATCTTAAGAATTTTACATTTAAAAGTTGATCAAATAAAAAATACTTCTTAAAAACGAACAAAATGTAACCTGCAAGAAACTAGGTGAAGATAAATGTAAGTATTTTTAGAAAGAGCCTAATCTCATTATTTAGGATATTAACTTTAGTTATTAAAGGACTAGACAAACAATTTTCTTAGATGCTAATATTAATTTGTAGCAATCGCTACCAAAACGTTCATCTTGCGTTTAGCAAGCCGCAAATCGACTTAAGCCATGGAACGGGGACTTAAGCGAAACCGGAGCTTAAAAAAATGACTCTAATTTACAGAGGACAAAAGTACATCCAGAATAAAGAAGTTGCTAAGAAGCAGCATAACGAACTAACTTACAGAGGAAAGGCTTATACAAGCTAGTTCATTTATTTAATAGATAAAAAAAGCCACCTTTAGTGGCTTTTTTTATTGCCAAATCTTTTAATTTAAAAATTAAGATTAATATTTTTGCAATGATAAATTCTTAGATGAATTTACATTTCTCATTCCAATATTTAATTATATTTCCCTTGGTAAGTTCATAAAGCAAACCCTTAATTTTCCGAAGATTATTAGGTAGGAGTTTAAAAATTTTATAGTGATTATAGTCTGGTAGATATGCCTATTAAATAAATTTTGAAAAAAGTGAATTCAAAAATATGGAAAGAAAAAAATCACCCAATACTTTTCACAAGTATTAAGATGATATGTTTAATAGCATATACAGATTTGATAACCATGGCAGACCAAAAACCTTTGTTTAAAGCTCCTTATGACATAAAAGACGTAAGTGCCCTTTTTGCGATAATAGCTTTTGTTTTAATAATAGCTGCCATAGTTGGTAACAATTTATTTGGTTTATTCCAAGAAAATGTGAATTTTGGATGATTTAATTTTCATTAATATCTAAACGGCAAAGCTTGAAATTATTGCGAAAAAACTTTTAAGTAAAATGCAATCAATCGAAATTAATAATTAAAAATTCTAAATTAAATTGAGACTTTTATTTAAAAAAGAAATTTCAAGAAACTTAATTGCTTTCTCTGAGGCATATTAGCTTCAATCTTTTAATTTTCCTAACAATCTCATATCAGGACTTAAATTCAAAAACAATGAAGTCCTTAAAATTGAGATTGAAACAGTTAACCTAAGAAAATTATCAAGTATTTATTTATTTTTTAAATTAGATTAATCAAAAATAAATAATTTAATAATTTAAGGGGTTTTCCATATAGTGCCTACTCCACATTAATCTATATATTGTGTCTTTATCTTTTGTAGCATTATAAAAAGTCCATAAAATTTTATTTTTATCTAAATCATATTCAAAAATTCTCCCATGATTTTCTTCCTCAACTATTATTGAGTTATCAAGAAAATTATATTCTGAAAGTCCACCAAACTCGGTAAATGGTCTTAGTTTATTTTCTAATCCTTCAAAATTTTCAATTTTAAAACTAATATTAGAAGATCTTATTGTCGTTGAATTGGGAGAAACCAACAAAATATCTTTAAATTCATTCGAATGCTCCAACGGAAGATTTCTTACAAATAAGATTTCATTTCTCGGTAGTTCATTTTGTTTAACATTGTTATCAAAAATAGTGAATTCTAAAGGGTCAATATTCACTATATCTACATCATGCTGCTGGCTAGTCAAACCATCTAGTATCCAGACAATTTTTCCAGTTTTCATATCATAATTTAATACTGAGGAAGTACTTCTTAGGCTAATTAAAACATTTTCAGTTTTAGTTTTACTTTTTTCATTAACTGGCTCAATATCATTCAAGTGAATAGGATCATTAGTATTATTAGAAAACAACCTTGGCTCCATGTCATTTTTTTTATAAATATCCTCAATAAAATGTGTTTCTAATATATTTAATTGTTGATCTAATATGGCGAATCCATCTCCTCTCCCCTTAGTACGATTCTTTTCTCTAATTGCTACATAAAGTAGACCATTTGAATCTAAATTTATAGAGTGATGAAAAAAATATTTGTCATTAAAACCAATAATCTCTCCATTCTTATCTAGTTTAATTAAAAATGCCCCACTATCGAAAAATAGCGCCCCATTAGAATTAAAAACTATAGAATTGTCATCAAGAATGATAGGATTATTAAAGTAACTTACAGGCTTTTTACCTTTATTAACAACTAATTTGATTGCTTTTGATAAGTCCCAACTTTTCATAATTGATTGTTTATTTAAATCCCATAGTTCAAAAGAAGGGGATCCAGATTTATTGGGATCTGCAAATGCTAATAATATATATCCAGCATTTTTTCTACTCCCTATTGGGTAATTGAAATTGAATCCTGAATCATAGATATCAAATCTTTGCTTTGCATTTTTTATATCAGTAGCAAGCATACCTGAACGTGTTTTATAAACTATTAAATGGCGAATGCTCTGAATTCCATCAGTTACAATAGCTTGAGGTCTACTTAAATTTGAAAATATCTTACAAAGTGGTTTTTCTAGCTGCTTTTCTTGACAATAAGAATTCAAATCCAGTATTGATCCATATAAAAAAATTCCGGAAGTAAATACTAGAATTGAGTTAAATTTTAAAAAAAGATTGAGGTATCTTTTATTTTTAATTTTCATTTACTTATTTTAATAATGGAAAATTGAAAATAATTTTTTTAAAAAAGTCTTTTCCCCCT
>CABYJE010000010.1 GCA_902519235.1 uncultured Prochlorococcus sp. | reverse complement strand
TTAAAATCGCTAGGTTTTTGAAAACAATTTAAGTAATTTAAACCTTAAAAATAAACTTTAAAAATTTCTTTACTCTTTCGTAGGGAGGATATCGCAGATTTAAATCAAATAAAAAACCTTTAAAAGTAATAGATTTTTGATTTGAAAAATTGCGAAACCCCTCTTCACCATGAAATTTACCAATACCACTTTGTCCAACGCCTCCAAAGGGTAAATTTGGAATAAGGACTGGTAACATCACATCATTTATACAAATTGTTCCTGAGCTGGTTACTTTTGAAATATGATTATGGATTTTTTTATTACCTCCAAATAAGTAGATTGCTAAGGGTTTTGATGTTTGACTAATCTGCTTTAAAGCTGATTCCTTATCATTGATCCCAATTACTGGAAGCAGTGAACTGAATAGTTCCTTCTGCAAAATATCTGTTTCATTTAATTTAGTTCTCAAGATTGTAGGAGATATTTTCAACTTTTTTTTACTAAAAGTCCCCCCAAATAAAATTCTTTTTTCTTTTTTATATTGTTTGAGAATTTCTAAAGTTGATGTAAATTGCTTTTTCTCTAGTTTTGATAAGTTTTCGGAAACAATTGGATTATCTCCGTAAAAACTTACTATGTATTTCTTTAATTTTTCTATAAAAAAATTTTCAATTTCTTTATCTACAAAGATATGATTCGGAGCCACGCAGGATTGACCAGAATTAAAAAATTTGCCCCAAACAATTCTTTTTGCAGCAACTTCTAAATTTGCATTCTTGAAAACAATTACAGGATTTGTTCCGCTTAACTCAAGAGTTAATGGAGTTAAGTTTTTTGAAGCTAATTTCATTATAGATTTTCCAGTTTCAGTACTTCCTGTAAAAAAAATGTGGTCAAAATTTTGTTCAATTAATTTTATGGATTGTTTATTATCACCCTCTACTGTCATTAGGACATCTTTATGGAAATATTTGGAAGTAAGCTTTTTAATAAGTTTTGAGGTCGCGGGACATTTCTCTGATGGTTTTATAACTGCAGTATTTCCTGCTGAGAAAATATTTACCAATGGCTTTAAAACATAAAGTAATGGATAATTATAAGGACCAAGAATTAAGACACATCCAAGAGGTTCATAAATAACTTGGGAAGATGAAGGAAATAGATAAAAAGGTGTATCAATCTTTTTTGGTCGCATCCAAGAATTTAGTTTCTTTTTTATGAGTGAAATTTCCTCTTTCACCAAAAGGATTTCTGAAAGCCCTTCAATTTCAGATTTACCGAGATCAACAAAAAGTGATTTAATTATCTCTTTTTTATTTTCATCCAAAAGTTTAGAAACTATATTGATATGTTGGATCCGCCATTTTATATCTTCAGTTCTTCCAGTGAGAACTGTATTTTTTAATTTATAAATGTCTTCTAAATGAAATTTATCAGAAATTTTCATTTTTTACCTTTGAATAGTATTAAATATATCAGAGGATAAATTGTAAATAACTAAGGTTTTTAGCCAACTAAATCAAAGCGGGTGATTTATGAGAAATAATCAAATTTATTAATATTGCCTTTAAAAATTCAAATTTTTCTTGGTTATCATATTTTTATGAGGGAAAATTTTTCAATTAGATTGATATCTATAAATGAAATACCAGAAGTTACAAACTGGGCAAGGTTAGAAGGATTTTCTCCTGGAATGGATGATGTATCAATTTATAGAAATACAGATAAACAAGGGGTATGGGTAGCTTGTCTAGACAATAATCCTGTAGGCTCTATTGCGTGTATAAAATATAATTCCTCATATGGTTTTATAGGTTTATTTATCGTTAAAAAAGAATTCCGAAATAATGGATATGGAGTGAGATTATGGAAACATGCCCTCGAATATTTGAAAAATGTTGATTGTATTGGTCTTGAGGCTGCCCCAGATAGATTAAATGATTATGCAAAGTGGGGGTTTAGAAAATCTTCCATTACAAATCGATGGAAATTAAATGGTTCTCAAGATTTGCCATTGAGAAATTTCTATAAAGATCAATTTCATTCTTTTAAAGTTGTCCCGGGTAATAAAATTTCCTCTGAAGCAGTCTTAATTTATGATGATCAAAGAGAACCTAGTCCCAGACCACATTTTCTAAATGACTGGTTGAAAAATTCTCATGGTAATGTCAGTGCAATTGTCGATAATAATGGAATGTGCCATGGATTTGGCAGGATAAGACCTTGTGTATTGGAGGATAATGGGCAAGGCTGGAGAATTGGCCCCCTTTTAGCGGATACTCCACCACTTGCTGAATTATTAATAAGGGAGTTAGTTGGTGATTTAGATGCTCAAATCTTATTGGATTGTTCTAATCTGAACCCTTATGCAAATTATCTTTTATCAAGTTTGGGATTTGAGGAAATATCAAAAACTTACAGAATGTATAAAGGCATTCAACCGCCCTGCCCTATGAATCAAGTATACGGACTTGCCTGCTTGGAACTGGGGTAATTTCCTTGAATGCGTTCATTTCCCCTTTTGTTTCTATAATACTGAAAGAAGTTTTTTGATTAAGATTAACTTCCAGAAGGTTTCAAAATTTTTCCTACAATATCGGCGTTGATTATAGTGATTTCTCCATTGTCAATATTGGCAACTTGAAACAAGGTCCATGAATTTGGATTTCTAGCTCCTCCAATACAGTCGATAACTTGACCAACCCAATAATTTTCATTCTTTTCCTTAGTATCTTCGCAATTTTCTTTTTTAATTGCGACATAATCACCAGGCCTAACGAAAAGAAACTCAGGAGTTGCCGAGCTCACAATAAATAACTAATAGTATATACGTACTATAGCAAGTTATTAGTTTTGTTGCTGAACTTTGAATTATTTAGCAAAATAGGGTTAATTCAAAAATAAAATGGAATCAACTGAAATTGCTATATTTTCAACATTATTGGGTTTAATTCTAGCTTTAACTGACGCTTATATAGAAAGAAATATTCCTGGATAATATTCCCAATTCATTTCTTAAATTAAATAAGATTTAAGCTGGTCTAATATGTCGGCACGGTTGGAAACTAATTTCGTAAAAACTAAATATATCAACCCTCCCATTGCGAATCTTCCATTAATTTTTTCTAGCTGCTTTAATTTTCTCAAAGATACCTCATGCGGTTAAACAAAAATTTAAAGGGTATAGAAAATAAAAAAGTATTGATTAATTCAAAATTAAAAAAAATTTTTAAAGAATTTATAGAAATATTATTTCAAACACGAATTAAATTTAAAGCCAAGCTTCTTTCATCTCAAGATAAAGTCTCTCGCTCTCAGCAGAATTAATTTTGCTGTCTGAATAGGATTGCTGTTGTTGCTGTTGTTGCTGCTGAGTTGAGTTAGTATTAGGGTTTTGGACTTCGCTCATTATAAGGTCTAAATATTTGTGTTTATTTTCTCATATTTAGAGCTTTTTTTGTCAACTTAAATTCTTAAATTTTATTTAAATTTTCTACGTTTTTAATTTTCCTGCTTTGAGTGAAGTTATTTCGCTACATTAGTTTTGGTATATAAAAATTTAACTTCCCAATATACAATTCCTAGGAATATAGCACTTGCAATAATAATTTCAGAAATGGCTAACATTTTATTTTCCAATACTAATTTAATTTTGGTATCAATTTACACAGAATGCAATAGGTACTAATTACATTTTAGATTTTAAAAAATCTTATTTAATAAAATAACGCGTCGAAATAATATAAAATTTTAAGTTAGATACATATTATTTTCGTGGGAAATTTCATAAATTCAACAACTCTTATACCTTTAATACCTTTTGTAACCTCTTTATTTATTCTTATTTTATTGGCAAGTTTTAACAGAACACTAAACAGGTTAACAAAACCAGTTACAGCAATGGTTGCATTATCTTTATTAAGTTCTGCTTTTATAAGCTCATTTGACTATTTTAAGAAAATAGAAGAAGAATTAGTTTTATCTGAATTTCTCAAATTTTTTCAAGAAAAAAATTTAGTTTTAAATCTCAACTTAGTAAATGAAAAAATCATAATTTTTTTCTCATTAATAATGATATTAATTATTGGAATATCTTTTTATAAATTGCCTAGAAAAAAAGGTTATGTCTCATTAATGATTAGCCTAGGATTAATTTCTTCTTCGGTGATACTCTCAATATTGCTAATAGATTTCTCAACACTAATCTAAACTTTTGTAAGCATGGACAAAGCTTCGTTAAGTTCTTGGACATGATTTAATTCATCTTGAGCAATTTCTTTTATTTTTTGATCATTTGGATTATTTATTAAATATTTGGAATAAGTTTCAAATGCATGTTCTTCGATTTTTATGTTGACATCATAAGCATTTGCTGGAGAGAGGAAATAATAAAAAACCATGATCCAGTAATAGACAAGCACAAGGTGTCTGGCAAAAAATCTATCAATCCAGAACCTATCTCCTCCTCTTTTCTCCATTTCTTTAAGATGCTCAGTTTCGTTAATAGCTTGATAAAAATGTTCTTTCATTAAAATCATTGTTTTCTCATTTTTAATTCCTAAGGATTCTTTAAAGTGAAGAACTGAAAGAAATGCAAAATAAGGTGATCTAGCTATAACTTCTAAAACCCAAAATCTTTGTAAAGATCTACCAGAGTATATGAAGTCTAAGAAGTTAACTGTACTATTCAAAATCAAAGAATTTAATTTCTTCATAAGTTTCGTTTTCTTTAAGTATAATTACCCAGCCGCTAGAAAACTATAATGTATTGAAGTAATTAACCAAAAATTAATATTTATAGTCTAAAAATTATTACTACCATTGAATTATTTTTTTTTCATGCATTAATTGGATAGATAAAAATTTTATATGACAACTACTGAAAAAATTGCAAATGCCAAAAAGAGGATTGATGAATTAGAAAGACTTATAAAATTTTGGAATGATTCAGATCATGATGAGGCGAAAATAGTAAATTTTTCAAGGAACATTGAAAATAAAGTTGCTTAGATTGTGATTATTAAGGCTAATTAAGTTTATCTACTTAAAGTGATTTAATATCTTTGAGGTTTCGAATATTGTTTAATTTATAAATAGAGCAATTAAACCTATTTTCAAAAAAGGTAATGAAGAAATATTCTAAAAGAAAAATAAATATGAAAACCTTTTCAAAAAAATATTTAGTACCGATTAAATTTATACCTTGGTTTTTTTGGGTATTTATATCTTTTATCAGTATATATTTGTGTAAGATAGCCTGGGCAAAATGAATAATTAATGAATCTAGCTTCTCCTTAGCCAACCAGGAGCACCGCCAAACCAATCCGATATATCATCTTCATTAGGGTTGAAATGATTTTCTTTATCTAGTCCATCTATCCCAAATGATTGTAAGAGGTTATCAATCCCTCCATCATTTTTTGTACCATTCCTTCTAAAGCTGTTAGCTTTTTTCAGCCAAAGAGAAATTGTCGGATTATGGTGTGCAAATTTCTCAACAAATATCCTTTCTTCTAATGTAATTGATTTATCTTGAGCAATTCTTTTAATTATTCCTTGGATTTTTAGTCTTTTTGCATTACTAAGAAGCATTTTTGATCAATTCATTATTCTTTTTATAGGAAGGATTACTAAATATATCTTGTCAATGTTAATTTCAACAAATTGACTATTTTAAGAGGTTTTTAAGCAATAAAAGTCTTAAGACACTAAAAAAAGGGATCAATAAGTTACCCATGATACTTTTATTCATTTATCAAACTTATGATTTCTACAAAATAGATAAAAAAAAACAATCCATTCTCAAAGAGACTTTATAATTAAAAAAAGTAGATTCAATTGTTGCATATTAGTAAACCTGTACTATTATTAGTACAGATGTATTATTAAGACATGAAAGTGATTTCATCTTCTCCTTATGCCCCTTTTAATTCAAAAGAGTGGAATTTTCTAATAAGCAAAAATGTAAAGTTTGAAAATACTCCAATAAAGATTCAAAAAAAAATTTATAGAACTTCTACTCTAAAAAAGATTGAAAATGATAAACTTTTGCAAGAGAAGATTGAATTGCACCAACAAATGCAACTTGTATTCGGATAAAAAAATATTAACTAACAATCTTTTTATTGAATATTATTTTACGAGATCCAATTTTTTGTTAGATTAGTAGAAATACAAGAAGGATTTAATTTGGCTGTTGATCGAGAACTTTTAAAAGAAGTTACCCAAGAACTTTGGAATACCGTAAAAAAACTAAGACCTGAAATAGATCGGCAAACTCGACTTCAATTAGTTTTAAAGGCCTTATTAACTATTGGAGATTTACCAGATCAAATGCAAGCTGCCATGGTAGTAGGTGTTTGCGCAGAAATGGATAAAAGTGATGTTGATAATGTTGAAACTAATTCACAAAATAAAGATTCAAGCGGAGTTGATACTTCTAGAGGCAGAAAAGTAGTTAGAAGAAGTTCAGCTAAATAAACCTTAAACTATCATCCTTTAATTTTCTTTGATTGGTTTTTATTAAGTCTATTGAATAAGTAATATGAAATTACAAGTAAGAGAGGAACGAATATTGAATGTAAAGTCATCATTAATTCTGTTTGACCCATTCCTATAAGATTTGACTCGTTTGGAAGTTGTTCTGACCAAGTGCCAACTAAATGCCAGGCTTGAGGAATTGATAAGAAAAACATATAAGAGTTATAAGTTAAGTTTATGTTCAGATAAAGATTATCATTATTGAACGTTTTTGCTTTCTTTATTCTTATTTCTTAACTAAGTATTTGTAGAGTTATAAAAAAGAACTTGATTCATAAATTTATTTTCTTAAGAAGAGTTTTAAATTCTTTTTTACCAATAATTTTTTCAGCTGCGTAAGCGCCACTTGCTGAAACAGCAGGAATTCCAATACCTGGAAATGTACTTGCACCGCAAGTAAATAAATTTTTCACTGGAGTTTTGCAGCCTGGGAAAAGACCTTTTGCTGCAGATAATGCAGGGCCGTAACTACCGCAATAGGTATTGGTGAATTTTTTATGAGTGATTGGGGTTCCTAGCATCTTTAAATCAATCCTTTCATCTATATCAGGGATGAATTTTCGCACTGCATTAAGGAATATTGAACATCTTTCTTCTTTCAAATTTCTATATTCTAGTTTCTTTGGATTTAGGCTTTCCCAAATTTCCCAAGGTTCATTTGCTGGAGTATATCCATGAAGAACATGTTTCCCTGCAGGGGCCATATTTTTATCTAAAACAGATGGGATTGAAAATACAGCTATATTTCTCTCTGCGGTTATACCTTTTTCCCACTGATCGACATGTATCGCATGTATTGGCAAATTTTCAAGACCACCAGCATCAAAACCTAGATGTATATGAAGGAAAGAATCACATTTATCAGGGTTCAAAACTTTTGTATTCCATTTTTTTGAAATTTCATTTGGAATTAACTTTTTTAAATTCCAAACATCAGTATTCGTGACAACAGATTCACAACTATAACTAGAACCATTATTAAGAGTTATACCTGTGGCTAAATTTTTATTGAAGTTAATTGTCTTTACTCTCGAAGAAAGAATTAATTCTCCTCCATTTTTTTTAAATCCATTAATTAAGGCTCTTACGATAGATTCACTACCTCCTTTGGGGTATTCAAGGTATGAATTCGGTTCAAACCATTCGTTAAATAAAGTAGCCATCGCAGCTGTATTTGTATCATGCATTGACATACCACTTATCAAAAAGCTCAATAAATCAACCCAATTTCTGAGAAAAGGATCCTCTAGATGATTATTAACTAAATTCCCAAAGCCTTTATTAATTTTTGGTATTTGATTAATATTAGGTAAAAATTTTGAGGTTAAATTTATTAGATCTAAGAAATTTATTGATTCGGGAGAAAATGAGAGTAAAGGTATTTCATTTATTATCTTGCTAAGAGGTTTTATTCCGGAAATAAATGATTCCCATTCTTTAACTGATTTCTCACCTCTTAAAGTTTTAATTGTTTGTTTAAAAGGTTGTTCCCCCACATCAAGATTAAAATTGCCTTCTGGGACAATTACTTGCCAACCTTTGTATTGAAATAGTTCAACTTCTTCATCAAGTAACTTAAGAATTTGCCCTAGGGGATTAGTTGTCGGCCATTTACCTATTCCACTCCACAATGAAGGACCTGATTCGAAAGTGTAACCTTTCCTTTTAAAACTGTGAGCAACACCTCCAGGCTGGGTATGTGCTTCACATATAAGTACTGTTTTGCCTGATAAAGCTAGAATTGCGCCGCAGCATAATCCACCTATTCCACTACCAATTATTACAACATCGTACTTTTCCATTAAATATTTACTTAACTCTTCTCGTAAAAATAATGCGTTTTAAACAAATGTGTTAGTTGAAGTTGTAATACTTAGAACAACAGCAAGGAAAAATATGTAAGGGACAGCTTTCAGAGGTATGTATCCTTGGCTTTTAGAGATGAAATCCATTAATTTAGTTACTTTTTGTAAATATAATAACGAGATCTTGTTCCTTATGTGTGCCAAAAACTTATTGTTTTGGAAATATATTGAAACAAAGAAATCTTTTTGGAGAGATTTTTAACCAAGAACATTTTTTATGTAGTTATCTTAGTATTTGATTCTTAGATTAAAATCTATTATGGAACACTTTCCTGATATTAATGAGATAAAACTATTGGAAAAAAATTCCCAAAAAAATGGTAGCGGAATTGTATTTGAGGAATTGTTAGGAATATGGAAGTTTAAGTATGTATGGGGAAAGGGGTCAGATGAAATCAAAAATATACCCAGTTCGATTCTCCAAGTATTGTCGGCAAGACTCGAATTGAAAAGTAAAAATAAAGAGGATCAAATAAATTATGAAATAAAAAATTCAATTAATTTCGGATTATTAAATATTACTTTTACAGGCAGCGCAGAATTAAAAGGGATTAGACCTTTATTGGCTTTCTATTTTGAAGAATTGAAAATTAGTATTAGTAGTTTTCATATATTTAATAAGGCATTAGAAAAACCAGAAGATAAAAAAATGCCTTTTTTCTCACTTGTAGGAATTAGCACTAAAGATAATTGGTTATGTGCTCGAGGCAGGGGCGGAGGGCTTGCAATATGGGTTAAGTCTTAACTTAGTGGTATTCTCCTGGATGATCTACCTTTCTTACAGTAACTTTATCAACTTTTTGTCCGTTAAATCTTAAGAGATCATCTCCTGAAAAGTCATAACCTAAGCGTTGACCTATTAGGGCTACATCATCTGCTGTAGAGGATGTCGTAACCTGCTTTTTTAATTCTTCATTAGATTGCATCTTAATTAAAAATTTTCTTATTTCAGAAAAACTCATTACTAGAATTTGATTGATTGATGTTAAAGAAATTTATAAAATCTTTTTCTTAGCAAGAACAAGATAAATAGATAATTATTATACTATTTTTATGACTTACTTATTCCTCTATGTAGTTGGCATAATTTTAATATGGTGGATATATCGTGTCGGTTGGCTTGAGGCGCTCAAAACAGTAGTTAAAGTTATAGTTCCCTCCGCACTTATTATTTTATTTAACATAAAAGCCGGAAGATTACTTTTTAAAAGTCCTGTAGTTGGTTTATTGAGCGCTTTGCCTACCTCTATTTTTATTTTTAGAGGTTCGTTGCCTTTAGTTAGTTATATAAATAACTGGATTGAAAATAAAATAAATAAGTATGATGATTCGCAAGTTATAGATACTGATTCTGTGCCTTTAGATGATTAATTTAATCAAATCCAAGAAATAATTCTTTGTGTACAACCAGAACATCAAATAAAGTTGTTCCATGAATAGGACTTAATGGGATTTTGTCTATATTCAATGCTTCTGCGCAAATTAAATGAGCATCCCATTTTGTATTGTGATCACTTATTTCACTTGACCACTCAATTACTTTTTTGAAATGATCTGGCATCTCCGAACCAATTTTTCTGCAAATTTGACATAGAACTGAAAAAAGAGGAGGTTTTGATGGCCTTTTTAAATCTTTAATAAGACTAGGTTGTGTAAAAACACTTGTATAGCGGATGTAGTCTATCAATTCATATTCTTCTTTCGTAAGAGCAGCTTTATCTAATGCTCTTTCAAATTCGTCTATGGGGGTTATGGGCCTGTCCAAGATATTATTTTTTGCTGTTTTCTGAATCTATTTTTTCTTGATTAATTTCATTGGTTTGATTGCTTTCTATAGATTTAGGAGATTCATCTTTATCTTCATCGTTCATAACTTGGTCGATTTCATTTTGAAATTCATTCGACGCTTTTTTAAGACTTTTCAAAGTTTTACCAAGCTGTTTGCCTAATTCTGGAAGCTTTTTTGGACCAAAAATTAAAAGAGCTAAGATAAGTATTACAGTAACTTCAGGCAAACCTACACCAAAAATATTCATAACTGATAACTATTTAACTAATTAGGAAATCTACTATTAAATATAGTCAAATCATGTGAAAATTTCATTCTCGGATCAGCTTTTTTAATATTAGAAAATTTTGAAAAATATTATTGTTATTAATACTCCTTTAAAGAAAACTAGCCAAAGTAATTGATAATCACTTAATTTGAATTTTTTTTGGTACCAATTTATAAGAGTTTTATGTTTGTCTATTAATTTTCTCATTTTCACCGAGATTATTTATTACTATCACTTATTTTATCTTAATTTCTTTTATTATTATTTTATAGAAATCCTAGATACAACCCTTAATAGGTAATTCTATTAAATTTTAATCTTTTTCTAAATTAATTTTTTCTAAATTATTGAAACTATTAGCTAAATATTTACTATTTAAAAAAATGAAGTACTTATTTTTTGTTTTTTACCTTTTTTTTCTAATTTATCCAGCTGAAGCCGTTACTACAAAAATGTTTAAAGTATTGGATACGTGTGCAAGATATCGACTCACTGAGATTAATGCTAATGAGGCTATAGAAAAGCTAAAATTAAAATTAACTAATTCTTCCACTAGTCAGCCAAAGGATCTAGTAAAAAAATATTGCTCGGTATTTACTCCAAATGAAAAAATTGAATTTTAACCTTAGCAATACATATTTAATTATTCTTTTTTGAATAATCTTTAGTTTTGTTTCGTATTTCTTTAACTTTTTTAAGATTAGTTATTTTTAAATTAAAAATAACTCCCAAAAAAAGAATAAGAAATAAAGAAATATAAATTATTAATTCCATATTATTGAATTAATAAATTAACCCTATTTGATTCACTCTAGTTTATTTCAATAATTTTTTAGTATCTTTTAAAACAAAAAAACTGACTTTAATATTAGTTATTTTCTTTAAAGGCCACAAAAAAAATATTAACCTCTAATATAGGATTTTATAAGAACTGTTGTGCAGATTGGAGATAAAATTCCAGAATTTTCTTTACTGGATCAAAATGGATTTAAGAGATCAAATAAGGGATTAAAAAGTCCCCTCGTTTTGTTTTTTTATCCAAAAGACGATACGCCTGGTTGCACTATAGAAGTTTGTGGATTTAGAGATAAATATGACTTATTTAAAGTATTAGGGGCGCAAGTTTGGGGAGTAAGTAATGGAAGTACCTCAAGTCATTTGGCATTTGCTAATAAAAATAAATTACAATATCCACTACTTTGCGACGCAAATGACTCTCTTAGGAAAACTTTTAAAGTTCCTAAAGTATTAGGTTTTATGGATGGTAGGGTAACTTATGTTATTGATCGCAAAGGGACAGTTAGGCATATTTTTAGAGATTTATTGAATGGTCCTGAACACATTAAAGAGGCTATTAGAGTACTTAAGGAAATTCAAAATCAATAAATTATTATTCAAAGAATTTTAGATTAATAACTTTTGTTTTATTATGGTTTCAGCTTTTTTTAATATATGAAGAAAATTGGAATGCAGGCTGTTGATCTTGCTATTGAAAATGGAGTTGATCTTGACGGTACTCCAATCCCTCAAAAAATGCTAGATCTATACAATAGAATTATAGATAAGGAGAATAAAAGACAAAGGAGTGGTGTTAAAAAATCAATGAGAAATAGATGCGTCAAAACGGGTTCTAAGCATTTTGATAAAGAAACATTGAATCAATTATTAATAGACTCGGGATGGGAAGGTCTTAAAGAAAAGGAAATTTTATTTTTTTATAACTAAAAAAAAATTTTAAATTATCTTAAAAATCATTTATGGTAATTATTTATTTAAATTGAGAAACTGTGAACTAATTAAAAATTTTTTTAGACCTAATTTATTGAATTATTTAAACCATCCTTTTTTTTTAGAGGAAATTATTTTCTCTTTTTCAGCTTTTGTTTTATTACTTGCTTTTTTGAAAGCCAAGTTGGCTTCTATAACTGTAACTATTGATATAAAAAAAAGACCAGAAATCCCAATTATTTGTTCACTTTGAGAAGGTTCTGAATCTCCTTGTAAAAAAAACCCTAAAGCGAACCATGCAGTAATAGTAATTATGGTAAAAAAATATGGTTTCCATCTTCTTTGATATAAGTACCCCGATCCTAACCCAGGAAGAAAATTTAAAAAAGATGCTACCCATCCTTTTGAAGATGCAAGTATTTCGTCTCTTGAGGAATAAGACATCTTTATTAGGTATTTATTAAATGTGAATTTATATAAGCAAAAGATATTGCTGCACAAATTACCCAACTAAAGGGTAAGAACATTCTTATTTTTTCTTTATTATTGTTCATTTTTTAATTATGGAAAATATTTTTAAAATCTGTGGATTTAATAGATACCTTAAAACTAGAAGAATTAAAAAAGACGGTTTTAACCGTCTTTGAAAAAAGTAATTTCTCTAAAAATAAATTATTTATCTTTTGAGGCTGAGAGTACTTTAAGTTCTTTTTTTACTTCTTTTTCTCTCTCTTCAAGATGTTTTAGTTGCGCTTTAAAAGCATCTTCAAGTCTTACTTTTTGTTTTGAAATTTCATCAAGCTCTTCTTGATGTTGGTTTTTCTTTAACTCCTTCATTTCACTATCAGAAATAACATATACTGGGCGATATGAAGGTGTTTCAAAAAGAAGATCAAACATTGAATACATAAGTGACCTTTGAATTAGTACAAATTCAATATCTGATAATTCTTTTAAATATGAAAGGATAAATACCGAAGATATTGATACGGCAAATACACCGAATTTCGGTTTACCTAACTTAACCGCCCAGTATTTACCGATCGAATTTTTAGGTATGTTTAAAATATTAAGGAGATTATTCTTAAGATCTAAACCAAAAAGAACTTAAAATGGATTTAAAAATTACTAAAACATTAGTAATCCCATCCAACGAAATTAAGTGGCGATTTTCCAGATCCTCTGGTTCTGGAGGACAAAATTTAAATAAAATTGAAAGCAGAGTAGAGATTATTTTTAATTTAGAAGATTCCAAAGTATTAAATGATTATCAGAAAGAAATTCTTAAGAGAAACTTGAAAAACAAATTAGTGAATAATAGCTTGCGTTTAGCGGTTCAAGAACACAGAAATCAATTATTAAATAGGCAGCTAGCTTTAATGAAATTAAGTTCAATCATAAAAAATTCTTTAAATAAAACATTTAAATTAAGAAAATCTACACAACCCACTAAAGCATCACAAAAGAAAAGAGTTGAGGTTAAGAAAAAACGTGGCGAATTGAAAAAAAGCAGACAAAAAGAAAAATCATATGAAATATGAATAAACTAAATAAATATTTTCCTCGCAGATTACAATCAAACATATGATAAGTTTAATTTTATTTTGGTTTATTGAATTCAAATAATGATTTTTGGTTAATTGACTCTAATTTTGTAGGGGTTATGCGTTTTTATAAAGATAAAGAGCATTCTGATAAATCTATTTCTTATATGTTTATTGAAGAAGGGATCATTATGGGAATTCATGGGGAAAATCCTCCATTAATGAAAACTAGAAAAAGAATTGTTATTGAAGAAGCAAGATTATTGTGGCAAAAATTGTTAAATGAAGGTTGGCAAAAAACTAATAAAAAATGGTGAAGAAATTCAAAAATAAATTTTTTTAATTTAAGAAAATAAATGAACCTTTAGGATATAGCCTGAAATTTTTTTATGCTGTAAAAATTTCTTTTTTTGATGTCGTTTTCATATCTTCTCAACATTATTAGATAGTTTGAAACTCCAAAAATTACTAAAAAGATAATAAATCTTATTCCTGCCTCAAAGTTCATATGAGTATTAAGCTTTATTCTAATCTGACAATTATTAATCAACAATCAATCAGTATTTATATCTAATTAATACCTCTTGGAGAAATCTTTTTTAATTTTACTGCATAAAAAATACATAACAAAAGTAATATTAAAATTGCACTAAAGCTTCCGATTGGGTTGGGAATATTTTGTGTAAAAGTCCCTGCTAAAAAAGAAGGTGTATTTTCTTTGAATTCTATTAATCCATTATTTATAAAAAACCAAATACCCACAAGTCCTCCATGAATTCCTATGCAATTCCATAAAGAACCTTTATCTCTAATTCTTATTAATGATAGAAATATACCAAGTAAAATAAAACCTAAACGTAATCCTAATATATTCCAAAAGATCTCGTTTGATAAATTATGAACGAAGCTAAAAACTATAGCTTGTAAAGCTATTGATATTTTTGTACCATATTCAAATTTTAATTCTTCTAGTAACCAGCCTCTAAAAATTATTTCCTCTGCAAATCCAACACCTAATCCCAGTAAAATAGAATTTAACAATATTATTGGCGAGAAAAAACCTATCCAAGAAATATAATTTTTTTGAAATAGTGGTACCAGAATTAGAACTATTAAAAATAAAGCAAATAAAATACCTTGAGAAAAATTGACAAAGTTTTTTAAGAATTTGTCTTTAGTTATCCCAAGAAGTACCCAAGCACTAGATTTATTTCGTTTAATATAAAACCAATAAGGGAGTAAAAAGATAAAAATTAAAAAGGTAATAATAGTCCCAATTAAGGATAAATTTTCTTTTTCAAAATTAAACAATAAAAGTGGCTGAGATAAAACCCAGCCAATGCCATAAAGAATTGGAATAAAAAATATAGTAGATAAAAATCTTGGTCTTAAAAGAAAAAAACTTTTAATTAATATCATTACATTTCTCATTTTGGTTTGAATATATTAACCCCAGCCTTTACCTTTTATTATTCTAACTACTTGTTCAAAAAGATTTAATTTTTTCTTTTTACTGTAATTTATGTTTTTCGAGAAATGAGATAAATTTTTATAAAATTGACGAGTTATTTTGTCTTCTTTATCACTAGGCCAAAGTAAGTCTGAGCCCTCTTCATATTCTTCTTTATATCTTTCTTTATTCAAATTTTTTTTATATCTTAATAATTTAAATTTTACTTATTGCAAATGCTTAAAAGTGATGTTTATTAAGATTGTATATTAATTTAAAAATTTATGCTTATTAATCTTTCCACTTTAATTTTTACGTTAATATCTCCATTACTTATTTTTGCAGTAATAGTTTATGTTTACTTATTGCATTAAGAAGGATTTATCAAATAATTTCCTAATTTAAGGGTGTATTATGCCTGCTTTTTCTAACGCAAATGATAAAACTGCAATTATCGCCATTAGAGTTAAAATCTTGTTCTTTTTGATGAAATCCATAATGTATATTAATAATCTATTTATTAAATTCTCATATAAATTAATAAATAATTAAAATAATTATAACAATTACTATGGAACCTATATATGTAGGAGATTTAGTTCCGTCAATAGCTTCTTATAAAAAGGTTATTGAAAAATATGATAAAGGTATAAAAGAAGGCGAATTTTATAATGAACCTCTTGGCGAAGATTTCAATTACCCTGATTGGTAAATATTTTTACGACAAAAATAACTTTTGCCTTTGAATATTGGATTAGAGAGTAGAGAGCTTTAGAGCGGGGATAAGAATCCTAATATTAATGATTTTGTGAAATTTGTTCAGTGAAAATTGGAAGATTATAAACTTTCTGATAGTGATAAAAGAATATTAGAACCTATTTTTGCTCTCCTAATCAGAATAAGGAAGAATCAAAGACTTAAATTTTTATATTTATCTAAAAAAACAAAGGTTCATTAAAATCCTCCTACAATTAAAGAAAAAAGTAAATCAGCATATTTACGGATTTACTGAAAATATAAAAAGGAGTAATTTATAAATGTTGAGTTCGGAGGCAATCTAAATGATTGAAAGTCCGCCTGAAATTTAGCAAATTCCAAAATATAGGAAGCGTATTCCTGAGAATGGGATTATTCGAAAAATAAAGTTCAATCAATTAGTCTGATAAGACTTCGCTTTATAATTACTAGCGACAATAGGAACTGAAATTATCGAGATAAATCCCCGAATTCACGTATTCTAGGTTTATGAGTAAATAGACTTTAAAATATGTAATCTTATGTCCTGTAAGAAGGAAATCAAATATCAAAAAGGACTGTACAAGCAGTCCTTTTTTTTAACAAATTTCTTCTAAACCAGACTTCTTTTTCGATAATATGGATTAATAAAGTGATTAAAAATATTTCAAAATGAAAGATCAAGTTTTGTTTCCGAAAATTGAAGTACGTGAAAAGGGTTTTTTACAAGTTAGTGATATTCATACTATTTATTGGGAGAGATCCGGTAATCCAAATGGAAAAAAAATACTGGTTATTCATGGAGGTCCAGGAGGAGGAAGTCAACCAAGATACCGAAGATACTTTGATCCAGATAAATTCGATATTATTCAATTTGACCAAAGAGGTTGCGGTTCCTCAACTCCTTTCTCAGAATTAAGAGAAAATACTACTAATCATTTAATTGATGATATTGAGAAATTAAGGGATCTATTAAAAATTGATAGGTGGCATTTGTTTGGAGGGTCATGGGGCTCAACACTTTCACTTGTATATGCAATTAAAAACCCCTCAAGAGTAATAAGCTTAACTTTGCGAGGAATATTTTTATGTAGAAAGTTTGAATTATTATGGTTCTATCAATATGGTGCAAGTGAGATATTCCCCGATGAATTTGAAGAATATATTTCTGTAATACCAAAAGAAGAAAGAAATAATTTGATAAGTTCTTTTTATAAATATCTAACATCTTCAGATGAGAAGCTTAGATCAAGAGCAGCAGCAGCTTGGACTAAATGGGAACTTTCAACTAGTCATTTAATAAATAAAAAATTTGATTTTAATGAGTCCAAAGTTAATTCTTTTTCAGATGCCTTTGCTAGGATCGAATGTCATTATTTTATTAATAATATTTTCTTAGAGGATGATTTTATTTTGAAAAATATAAAATCAATAGAATCGATACCAACAAAAATAGTTCAAGGAAGATATGACGTTGTATGCCCTGTCAGGAGTGCTTGGGATCTAAATAAGAAATTAAAGAATTCTGAATTAATTATTGTTAATGATGCTGGTCATTCAATGAGTGAAAAAGGCATTAGTATCGGATTAATAAAAGCTGTAAAAGGAATTGAAAATCTGTAAAAGAGTGGCTATTCCTTAAAAAATTAAAGGCCATTATCTTCAATATTTTGTGCAATACTCCTAAGTAGTTCGACGATATCAGAATCTTCGCATTGAGTATCTTCCTTAAGGAGTATACATTCGTCTCTAATACTTACATTAGTACTCCACCATATACCCGAACTGTTGGTGTCATCCCATTCAAATCTTTCAGACATAATTATTAAAATCTAAACGATACGTTAAAGCTTTGTATTACTAAATCGTGGATTTATAAAGTAAATTCTAAAATTAAAAATTTTATTATCCAATAAAAGATATAGGAATTTTTGATAACCAAATTTAGATATCTAATTTTAGTTCATATTGTATTTCATTAGACACAATTTTTTTATTACTTATATTTTTTCTATTCCTTTTTCTAGAGCCATGTTTTAAATAAATTTCTTTTGAGATATCCCAATATCCAGCCTTTTTAGTTATTTCCTGAATTTTCTTCCTAGCATTTTTAGTGCTATTTGGGATATCAATTATTGGCTTTGCATAATTAATTTGTTCATATTCTTCTTTATTAAATCTAGATAATAGCCATGGTTCATGAATGTAATTAAATGATATATCTTTTAATTCTGGTATCCATTTTTTTATAAATTTTCCTTGGGGATCATGATCTATACCTTGCTTAATAGGGTTATAAATTCTATTGGTATTTATAGATGTAGTTCCAGACTGCATTTGGCATTGATTCCAATGTATTCCAGGCTCATAATCTATAAATTTATTTGCTAATTCAGAACCCGAATCTTGCCATGGCAGCCATAAATTATAGCTAGCAAAAGACATTAACATAGCTCGCATCCTGAAGTTAATCCATCCATTGAAATTTAATGAGCGCATACATGCATCTATAAAGGGAAAGCCTGTATTACCTGAACTCCATAAATAGAGTAATTCATTATTTTTTTCTCTAATATTTTTAAAAAAAGGATGGTATTCTTTAAACTCTAATTCTGGTTCACTCTCAAGTTTCTGAATGAAATGACAATGCCAAGTTAATCTACTTTTTAACATTCTGGAATTATTGTTTTTTGATATATTTGCCTTATTAAAAATCTCTTTTAATGAAATGCATCCCCAACAAATATATGGGGATAGTCTTGAACAACTATCAAATGATTTTTCTGGGCTAGAAATATCTTTTGAATAAGAATCTAATTTATTACTAAAGAAGTATTGCATTCTCTCTAAACCTTTTTTTCTTCCACCTTCCATTCTTCCTGGACAAGTTTCTTTTTTAAAGTGAAAAATTTCTTCTGAGGGTATTTCTCCAATACCAAAGTTAATAGAATTAATTCTTAATGGAGATTTAAGTAAATTTTTTTCGGAATTTTTTTGCCACATTTTAGACCAATTATTCCTATCTAATTTCCCTCTAAAAACTGAAAATTGTAGAAATTCCTTCCAAATAATATTTTTACTTAGAGCCCATTCTCTTACTTTTTGATCTCTTTTATAAGAAAGCCAATCTCCAGTTTCTTGGTGGCTATATATCCCCTTGATTTTAAATTTTGCACTAATTTCATTAAAAATATTAATAACATTTCCAGTCCTAATAATTAATGGTTGTCCAATCTCAGAAAGTTCATTTCTTAAATCTATTAGACTTTCTTTGCAAAATTGCCACTGCCTGTTGGAATGTGTATTTTGGCTCCAAATATCTAACTCAATAATGTAAATAGGTAAAATATCATTATCTTTTATAGCCTCGCAAAGGGCTTCATTATCAAAAATTCTTAAATCTTTCTTAAACCATAAGATATTTATTTCTTTCATAATTCTTTCTTTCAATCCTAGAAAAATAAGATTAAGTTTGTAGGTAAAAAAATATAAAAATTTTAGAATAACAAAAAATTAAAAAAAAAAATGAAAATAACAAAAAAACTTTGGGAGGATAATTATGAGATTGCTTTACTAAGTTTAAATACAAAATTTGTTCAAGGTTTAAAGAATGGAAGTCTCCCTAAAAAAATATTTCAAGAATATTTAGCTCAAGATTATTTCTTTTTAGAGACTTTTGCTAAGGCATATGGTCTTGCAGTTTCTAAATCAAAAGATAAATATTCAATAAGGAAGTTGAGTGAACTTTTAATGGGCGTTTCAGAGGAGTTAATACTTCATGAAACTTATGCAAAAAAATGGGATATTGATTTATCTAATAACTATATAAAAAAAACTACAAAAAATTATACAGATTTCCTTGATGATACTTCCAAAAGACTTAGCTCCGTTGAAATAATGTTTGCAATGACTCCATGTATGAGACTTTATTCTTGGATAGGTAAAAGTCTGTATAATGAGGATTTTGACATTAAATATCAAGAATGGATAATTACTTACTCTGATGAGAGCTTTGAAAAGCTGGCAGATTCACTTGAAAATCTCATTGAGACCAATAAAGAAACATATGATATTATTCAGGCCAAATATTTATACAGGAGAGCTATGGAATTGGAGTTAGATTTTTTTAATGCATATTCAGATTTTTAAATTTAAATTTAGAATATTTTTATGGTATTTATAAATTCTAGTTTGTTAAACTATGTATTCTAAAATTGCACTTTCCATAGGCGGTAGTGATTCCGGTGGTGGGGCAGGTATACAGGCTGACTTGAGAACTTTTATGTCCCTTAAAGTACATGGATGTTCTGTTATTACATGTATTACCGCACAAAATAGTATAGAAGTTACATGCGTTGAACCAGTAGAGCAGAATACTTTATTAAGTCAGTTAGATACTTTATTCGCTGATTTTGGTATTGATGCCTTAAAAACTGGAATGTTACTAAATGAAAGGATAATTAATGATACTGCTTCAAAATTAAATACATACAAAATAACCAAAATTATTGACCCAGTAATGGTTACAAGAACTGGTTCTAAATTACTGGAAGATTCTGCGATTGATGCTTATAAAAAACTCTTATTACCAATTGCAGATTTGGTAACTCCAAATATTTATGAAGCAAATCTACTTTCTGGTTTAGAAATAACGAGTGAAGAAGATATCGAAAATTCCGCAAGAAAAATTATTGGTCTTGGAGCTAAAGCGGTACTTATAAAAGGTGGCGGTTTAACAGATATGAAAGGGAAGGATTTTTTTCTTGACAAAAATGGTAGAAAAGAGTGGCTATTTAATAATTTTATAAATACAGAAAATACCCATGGCAGCGGCTGTACTTTGAGTGCTGCTATTTGTGGTTACACGGCTTTAGGTTTTGATCTATTTGATTCCATCCAAAAAGCAAAATTATTTGTTGAGAAATCTTTAGAAAATTCTTACAAAATAGGATCTGGCCCTGGTCCCTTAGGTCATTATTAATTATTTATAGAAGTGGAGTTAGAACCACCATTTTCTGTAGGGCTTTTTTAAAAATAAGATTTCTTCAGTCTCCCATCCTCCCTCTAACCATTCAAGATGCTCAAGTAATAAAGACTCACTTTCCCTTTTGCTTAATTGCCCAATTCTATTAGCAATACCATCGAACCTTACTTTCATCAATTCCTCAATCTTGATGTTATTCATAGGTTAAATAATAAATTTTTTCTACTCTTACTTGTATACATTTTCTTGTCAACGATTTAATTTTATTTGTTTACTAGCAGTTCTTAAATATGTATTAAATACAACTTTTTAAAATAGATAGTAATTAAGACTTATTCACATAGATTTAATTAAAGACTAATTTATATAAAAATACTCTAACTATGAATAAAGAAGAAACAGCAAAGCAAAAAACTATTTTAAATGTAGGCTATTGTGAAACGACCTCTGAATGGCTCAATAGAATCATTACTGAACTAGCAGATGAAAATAAAAATTTCGTAGATTTGTCAGTTATTTGTGCTTAATTTTTTAGAAAATATATTTTGCTTTATTTTCATGTAGCGCTTAACTATAAGAGAAATTTAAAAGATATTTTTGTGATGTGAATCCTAATAAAAAAAACATAGAAATAATTAAACAATTCAATTTATCTCCTCATCCTGAGGGTGGATGGTTTAGAGAGATAGTAAGGAGTGAGAATTCTCTAATAAGGGAAGATGGCCAAAGTAGAAACTTTATTACGGGAATTTATTATCTTTTGGAGAGAGATGCAAAAAGTGCTTGGCATAGAGTAAAAAATGCTGATGAAATTTGGATTTATCTAAGGGGCGATCCTCTTAATTTATGGTGCCTAGATGATGATAATAATTTAATAAGAAATTTAATTTTAGATTCCAATAATCCAGTAGAAATGATCCCATCTGGATATTGGCAAGCTGCAAAAAGTACAGGCGAATATACTTTAGTGAGTTGTTGTGTTGGCCCTGGCTTTGATTTTAATGATTTTGAGTTACTCAGAAATACAAATCATACTTCTAGATTAGATAAAGCAATAAATGATCTTATTTGAGACATTTTTGTGTTTATATTTTTGAAATTATCCTCTAGATTTATAAGGCTACTCAATCAATCTATATTTAATGAATCAAAATTCTGTCAAAACAATTGGTATTAATGATGAACCAAGAAAAGATTCATACTTAGTATATGTAAACCAGGTTGATGGATTAAAAGAAATTCTTAATAAGCATTTTGATGAATGGTCGAATTTTGATAGTTGGGAAAGTATTTCAGTCCAGCAATGGATTTTTTCAAGAGCTTTGGAGGTTTTCAGAGGTAAGAAAATTGATATTAAATGCGATTGTTGTGAACGTAATGATTTAATCCCAAATCATTTTGAGAGTATTAAAAAAGAAAAATGCTTTGGTAAAAAAAGTGCTTACATGATTGAAAAAGTTGTAGATGAAATTGTATTAGCTAAGGTAAGAAGAGAAAGTGATGGAACATATTCTGCGTAAGATTCATAAATATTTATGGAGTGAAAAATCTTTTAATTACCAGTGAAAATTATCAGAAGATCCAATCGTTAAATTTCTTGTGGACATCTTATGGAACTTAAAGTGTACCGAATCACTGAACTCCTTTTCATCTGCGTAATTCACAAGATCTATTGGGTCGATGTTTTCATCGAACCATGCATCATATTCAATATGGTTAGGTTCTGCAAAATAACTCATAACCAATTAATAGCCACCAAAAAATTTATAAACGGTACAAGCGATACCAAAAAAAGATATTTTTTGAGAATTTGTATTGAAAAAGTCTTAAAAATCTAAATTTAAAGATAATTTAAATGCTTTTTAAAATATGGTTTTTAAATTGAAATTACATTCATGATTTTTTTTATGGCTTACTATCACGTTCATGGACTTATTCCAGACGGAATTTCTCAGTCCGAAGGTTACAAGATGTTTGAGCAGTATATTGCTTCCGGTGCACCTATGGATAATTTTGATGGATTTGAATTGGTAAGTAGATTCCATGCGCCTGAAACAGGAGAGGTTTTTGTGACTTTCAAGGCTGATAATCACATAGCAATATCTCAACATTTTGGAGTGTGGAGAGCGAAATTTGGTCTTGATTGGAATATTACCGCTGTTTTAAATGATGATGAGGTTATTCAAAGAAACAAACAAGTTGCCGATGCTGTTGCTGCAATGGGATAATTAGATTGATTGACAGTCGATCTAGAATAAGGAGCAACTAGCTCCTTTTTTTATGACTCTTGAAACTACTGTTTTTACATTCAAAATAAGCGTGCCTTATGAGGAATGGGCTGCAGTTTATGACAGCCAAGAAAATATACAAATGAATAAAGAACGGGGAATTGTTTGCTTATATAAAGGAGTAAAGAAAGATGATCCAACCAGTGTAATTCTTATTGAACAGGGTGAAGAAGGTAAATCAATAGCTATGTTTCAAGATCCAGCAGTGAAGCCATTAATTGAGAGTGCAGGTCATATTTATGATTCGACTGTCATATCAAGTTATTTTTAAATTTAGACTCATAAAATTACTTTAAAAAACTATTTATCTATGCTTTTTTTAATTTCTTATAAATTTAATGATGCAAATGCCCAAGACAAGGGATCAAAAATGTTAAAAGAATGGTACTACAAAGGAGGGCCACAAAATAGACCGGAGGGTTACGACGTTAAATCTTGGATTTTCTTACCTCAACATGGCAATGGTTTCTCTGTTGTAGATGCTGATTCTTTAGAAACTATTTGGAAACAGTGGAGTCCTTGGAGAGAATTATTGGAATTTACTATTGAACCTTGTGCAGATTTAGATCAAACAGTAGCTCTATATTGTTAATGAAAGGCTTATTACTGATACCTTTTTAATTAATGAATAAATCTTATTGGTTGATTAACTCAAAAAGAACAGAAGTAAAAAGATTTATCAAAAACGATAAGAGTGTAGATGGTGTTTTTGAGTATATGTTTGTAGATACTGGAAAAATAGTTGGTGTGTTTGGAAAAGAACCACCTGTAATGACAACAACAATTTCTGTAGATATAGATTTAGCTAGAGAAATTTATGAAAGGTTAATCGCTCATGGATGGAGTAAAACTGAGGAAGTTTGGAATAAAAAAGGGAGATAAGTATGTTTGAGCCATAAAGCATATATAAAAAATGAAACGTTTACTATTGACTCCTATATTCAAACTTTTTAAAAAAAGAGCTTTTTTAACATCACTTAATCAGAATATTTGTCCTGTTTATGATGCTGAAGAAATAAAAAAACAAGAACAAAAAGAAGCTATTAAAAAGTTATATCCATAAAAAAAGGGCGTTAGCTTCGCCCCAGTCAAAAAGCGGGATAATCCCCATCACCCAACCTTTTTAAAAATCATAGCACTACATATGGTGTTTGTAAGTAATAAAAATTAACTATTGATGGAGTTGTTTGTTTCTAATTAATTTGTCATGATAGGAATCCCCATCACCCAGGCTCGCAAGAGTCTTTTTTTTATGACGAGTTTTGGATCAGACACTCCATTTATGCTTCTTGCAAAAATTAAAGTAAAGGAAGATAAGGTTGCAGAATACTTAGAAATTGCGGATAGGACAGATAAAGCTGTTGAAGCTGACGAACCAGGAATGCTCCATCATACTTTTGATCAAGATCCTGATGAGCCTCTTCGTTTCGTATGGTCAGAAGTTTATAAAAACGATGATGCTTTACTAGCTCATTTAGCTAATCCAGCTTTAGGTGTTTATCTTGAGGCTCATGCTGCACTAGGAACTGATCTTTCTGTTGAATTCTATGGAACTGTTGGAGATAAAGTAATTGAAGCAATGAACGGAACAGGAGTTCCATATAAGATCTTTAAAACAAAATTAGGTTATAGCAGATTTTAAAGATGAGAGTATTAGCTAATTAGTTCGACTAAATTATTAATAAGAATCTGAGTGCAAGAGGTAACCACAGACATAGAAGAAGCATTAGTAAAAGAGTAATAGCATGAACATTTGGGATGTATTGCTTTTTAAAAATTTGCGTCTTCATGATTTATCTTGCTTTCTTAAGTTTGATTTCTCTTCTGATAAGCAGAGCTATAACTACAACACACATGTTCATTAGAAATACGTCTAATGGCATTTAATAAAAAAGTCTCTACCTTATTAATAGCAAGATTATTGATCTACGGATCAGTAAATGAAAATTAAATTGAGATTCTATCAAGCATCAATACATCTTGAGCTTGAATTGTATCTCTCTTATCTTCATCTTCGGAATCTTTATAAGATTCAATTTCAGCTTGAATTTTTCTCTTATAAACTCCCTTGATATAGTCAATTTCTCTTCTTTCTTTATTTAGTATTGAAAATGGTGATCTTTTTAAGTTCATAAAAATCTCCTAAAAATAAGTTTTGATTAGCTCCAGTTTTTGTCAGACTCAACAAAGCTATCCAATGTTTGTTGATTTCTGATTTCTTCCTCAAGAAGTTCTTCCTCTGATCTTTCTTCAAGCTCAGATTTATAATTTTCTTTTAGTTTGGATTTGGTAGACATTTGCTCATGACGACTACAACTATGTTCTAACTAGTCAGACAGGCCATCCGACTTATAAATATGTACGGTTTGAGGTACTCCCATATACGGATAAAGGATCAACAATTGAATTTGAATATGGTTAAGATGTTAAGAATTTGGATCAATTTTTCCCTTTAAGAATTATCAGCATTGGCAGGCCAATAAACATCAGAGCCCCATCGATTAATAAGAAAGTAATTAGATTCATTTTTCTATTTCTTCAGGAATATTCCAATTGAAAGTTATCCCTTTTTTAATTGGGTCTTTTTTCATATCATTCATCTCTTTTCTGATTTTATTGTAGTATGCCAACTCTTCTGAATCATCAGAACCAAGACCATAATTCATGGTCGCCGAAAGATATATTCTACGCATCCTGTATGACGATAATGGCATTTCTTAAAAAAATATTTTTTAAATTTTAAAATATGTTTAAGTTATTTAAGATTAATTAGTTTTATTGGGCTATATACCCTCGCCGAGACCAGAACTCAGGACCTCTCCCTTACCAAGGGAATCAAAAGTATTTCAAAACTGTTGGCATAACTGAAGTTTAGGGGTAAATATTACTAAGCGTTAACTAATTAGTGCGATAACTAGTGCGAAGAGAATAATCCCCTCAAGGGAAGGGCTAGTTTCTAGTTGTATAAATAGTTCTACCCTAATCTTTAATTACATTCAGACGAACATAAAATGTTAATTAAGATTAGGGTAAGCTAAGCTATAACCCCTTGTTAGAACTGAATTTATTCTACAAATCTATAATATTTAATGCTATAAATACAATAGTTAAACCTACTTTATGTTTGTTTTTGAGCAAGAGCTAGATGCAAGGATAGGCAAACCAAGTAGTAATGACTAAAAGAGCAACTAAACAAGAAACCGAATTAAGAGTTGCACATGCTGCTGAATTAGTTGCTGAAGGACAAGCCTATTCATCTATTAATTCCTTTGTTGCCGCAAAATATGGAATCTCAAGAAGAAGAGCCAGGCAGATCACTTCTAATGCTTATCTTTTGCTGAAAGATGATATTGAGGAAGGGGACTTAAATCGCCCTGAAATGACAGCGAAATTAGTATGTACTCTAGAAACTGCTATGCATAAAGCAATGCAAGAAAAACAATATTCTGCAGTTGCAAGTAATGCAAAAGTCCTTATGAAATTAATAGGTTTAGAAGCAAAAACACAAAATAGATAATTACTTTTTATTAAAAATATAACTTTCAAAAATTCCTTTCTTTTTGTTTTTTTTCTTTTAAACAATTCATAACTTGCTTATAACTTTAAAATGTGATTCTAATTATGCATTCAATTCTTCTAAAGCAAAGCAGTGGCCTTGGATGCAATTTTTTATAGTATGCAAAAAGTAAACTAATCATTTTTTTAAATTAAAAAAATATTTTATTTTTTCTTATTCGTATCTTATTTAATTCTTAAAGAAGAGTTCATTAAATCTTTTAAACTGAAATTAGCTTCTATATTCTCCTCACACGAAATAGAGAAGCTTTTTCTTTTTGAAATAAATTTGGTATGACTTATTTTGCAGAGCCAAATTACATAGAATATGAACTGTGGTTTGATTCAAATATTAATTCAGTTGATTTAATTAACTATTCAGATGAAAATGAATTTTGTAATTTTACGCATAAAAAATTCCATAAGATATCAAGTTTAAATTTAGTTATTGGTTCCTCAAAATATAAACAAATGATGATTTTTTAATTTCCTTGCAGAGTTAATGCATTTCTTTATTGTTTTATCTCTCTGATTCTGGCATAGCAAAAGTAAATTTTTTGATATAAATTTTTAAGGCATTAAGCACTAAAGTTTAATTATCAAAGAGCTAAATCGCAATAATTTCCAGCACTCTTATTTACTGAATTTTGTGAAGTAATTCTTTCTAAGTTTTTATTTAAATTATTAGCTTGATTAGAAGCTGAATAAAATCCAACTGTTAAAAAAACAAGTGTTATAGAAGTTACTATTGTACTGAACTGGATAACTCCATCTGCCAGAATAGTTGGAGTTTTTAGAGATAAAATAGCTTTTTTTCTCTTTGCTTTTGATTTTGCCATAATCTTAACTTTTACTTAAATTTTTCTTAAGTTAATTTTAATAATAAGCAAAAAAAATTAATTTGTCAGTTAGTAAATTTACTCATTTTGATAAGTCGTTCGAATCGAGAAATCTTAATATTTTCAACTAATAAATTATATTGATTTGTTTATTTATCAATAAGAAGGCCCGCTTAATTTATCAAGTAATTCATATTTATCTCTTTTTCATACCAATCATTTAAATCTTTTTCACTTATTGTTTTGAATAAAAATAACGATATCTTCTCCAGGTAATCAGCAATATAAATTCTTGAAATTGGATTAAAACAAATAAAAACAAAAATTGAACCTAACAAAAGTATTGTTTTTAATAAGCGTCCCCTCAAATTTCCCTCAAATTTTCTAGTTAAGCAGCATCTAGATTTAATTCTTCTTGTTCAAAATTTTCTTTATTTTCCTTAATTTCTTTATTAGCCCATTCTAATAATCTTATAGATAATCTTAAATCTCCCTCTAACCATGCTCTAATAGCCATTGCTCTTCGAGGGTCATAAAAATTTTTCTTTCTGTACCAAGAAAAAACATTCTCGTCTGATTTGTTTCCATTGCATGAAAGACAAGCTGGAACGCAATTTTCTGTTATGTTTAATCCTCCTTGACTTCGTGGCAATATATGATCAATAGATTCTGAAGGTTTTCCGCAATATATGCATCTTTTGCTCGTAAATGTATGAATAGACTTTCTCCAAAATCTTAATTTGAGCTTAGGGCATAAATCCTCTAAAAACACTGCATCATCAATATGCATTAAGATTATTCAATTATCTATATTTGTGTCATATGAAATTTAAAAATAATTTAAGAAAACGTTATTTTTAAGAAATTAAATTATTTTCAAAAACCAATCACAAAATAATTAATTTCAAATAAATTTTTAATTAATTTTCTCATCACTTTTTCTACTTTTTAGTTTGAGCTTTTCCTCTTCAGAATTTGGTTATTGGAATAACAATATACATTTAACATTTAACTTTATAACTTACCTTTTCTTTATGTGGAGTTTAGTCATTTAGTTGAATATAATAAGCTCGGAATTTAAAAAAAATGTCTGATAAAAAGAAAGATACAAAAAAAGATTTTAAAAAGAATAAAGCTATGCTTGCTTACGGAGTGATACAACTAGGATCAGCAGTTGTATCAGCTGTTGCCTTAGTAGCTATTGCACTAAGCTTTTGCTCATTAAAAAAAGAATCAAAGTTCTTTAATGAATGTGTTGAATAAATAAACGCGACTGGTTCGCCAACAGCTGATGCGGTTCGTTTCTGTACTGGTGGTTAGCATTAGGTAAATTAAGTGTTTCCGATATTTTTACAAATAATATTTAACTTGTCTTAGTTCATATTAACCATAAATTAATTTTTTCTTATTTTCCCCTTAGTAAAACTAATAAATAAACTAACTAAAGTTTAAGTGGTTATAAATTTAGGAAAATTTTATGAGTGGAGATTATGAGACATTAGAAATCAATCAACCTAAGATTTCTTATTTTAAAAAGAGATCAGAAGATAATACTTTATGGCTAGAGGAAATGATTAAAGAGATTGAAAAGATTGAAGATACGAATAACAATATATCTGATCCTGCTTAATCCACGATGGTTTGTGATTAATGATATTTATTGAGTAATCGACTATAAATTACCAACAATACTATTACTACACCTATACCAAGAATTGCATGGTATGGGTCATAATGATTCTGCCAAAGCTCCTTTAAAAATTCCATTAATTTAGTCTTTGGGTCGAGTTAATATCAAGCGTTTCATTTATTTGTCTTGTTGGAAGAATTACCTAAGGAAAAAATATTAGAAGAATTAGCAAATTTATTAGATTGATTTAAAATCCTTTATATAACTTTAAATAATAAATAATTTCTGATAAATCATTAATTTTTTGAATCTTTTCTTGGTTAAATTCATTTATTAATTTATTTAGTATTTCAATATCTTTTGAAAAAAACATTAAATTACATTCCGCTTTAAGTCCTGAGATAGATCCTGCATATGAGTCTTCTATAACCCATGATTTCCTAGGATCTACATCCAATATTTTTAATGCTCTCAAATAAGGATCAGGCGAAGGCTTGCCATCAGAAATGAATTTATCATCTCCAAGAACCTTCGTATTGAATAAATTTAACCAGGGATTTGCAGAGCTTTTTATTTTAAAACTTTCACTACTACTACTTGTTACTAGTGCAATAGGTAATTTTGTATTTATACAAAATTTGATTAATTCTATTGCTCCTTTAAAAGGTTTTGCTTTAGTAAGTACTTTATCTACTTTTAACTTTTGAGTAATGAGTAATTCTTCTATTGTGATTTCTTCATTTATCCATTTGAAAACTTTTTTTGCGCAATCTATTCTTCTTCTTCCTTTTAATTCTAGTAATTTATCGTTTGTTAAATAGTAATTATATTCTTTTGCGGTTTCATACCAGGCATTAGCTAGTAATGGTTCTGTATCTAGTAATACCCCATCTAAATCAAAAAGAATTGCTTCTGGTAATTCCATCTTTATAGAAATATTTTTTTATTTGCTTTTAAAATTTCGAATATCTTTTTAAAGATAGCTTATTAAAAGGAGATAATTGCCCCTTATTTTAGATCGACTGTCAAAAGTATTTAATATAGCGGTGCAAGTAGTAAGCGTTTCATTTAAAAACCATAAGTGACTTAATCGCATTTTTTCTTTCGATATATTTTCTGCATTTCTTTTTGTTCTGATAAATAATCTTCTTTTGCTTGTTTATTAATTTGATCATATTTGGCTTTAAATTCTTCTATAAGAGCTTGAGCATTTTGTCTTCTTTCTTCGGGCATAAAATCAAAATCTTCATCACTATAATTTCCACTTTTTAAGATAGTTTCAAACAAATAACATTCACTAGATAAATCAATATCAAATTCTTTTATTAAGAAATATTCATTACATAAGCTTTCTATTTTATAAGGACTATCAAAAAGATCCTCCCATTTTGTCTCTATTGCATATATTTTGGTAATTTTATCATTAGCAAATTCTTTGCTTTGTTTTACAAATGATATTTTTTGCTGATAATCATTTTTTGATTTATTTATTGCAAATTTAAGGTCTTCGCATAATCTTGCTTTATCGTTTCCAAAACCAAATATAAGTGGGAAAACAATAAATAAAGCTAAGCGTTTCATTTAATCGTTGACTTTTTGGTCTAATAATTCTTTTAATTCCTTTGGTAAGTTTAAAAAAGAATCTCTTAAATTTTCATTCTTTTCTCCTACATGTAGTATCCACTCTCTAAATTCTTCTGCTATTGCATAAATGTCTTCATATCTTTCTAGATTATCCATAAAAGAAATTCTTTTAGTCGCCCAACAAGTCGCTATATCAATTCTTTTTTTTTGTTTAGTATTTACTGCCAAAATTCATCTAATGCATCAAACACTCTGTTGAGATAATCGTTTGCTCCTATACATTCCCATTTCCCCTTTTCACCAATCGCACATTTGTAGTGCAGTTCTCTCTTGAGTTGCATTAGTTTATTGGTCATAGCAACCTTGTCTAGTCTTCCGTTCATAGTAATTCCCTAGCTTCTGTCAATATTTGATTCTTTAAAAAAACAAGCGCGTCTAGTTTTTCTTCTTTTTCTTCATAATTTTCAAATTTCATTTCTGCAATTTCAACAATTGCTTTATCAACCTTTTTAAGCTGTTTCTTAATAACTCCCTTTTTAAGTTGTTTTTTAATAATCATTTTTGGGATTTTGGTTGATTCCATTGGAATTACCTTTTATCTTTATATTCTCTTTCTTTTCTTCAAAATGCGAGTCCCTCACTTTAAATTCTGGTTAAATTATCTACATAATATCGTTAAGAATATAGTTACCGCTCTTTCAATTTAATTTAATCAATCATTGGGTTTTTCATTCTTTCTGATCAGTTGGTCTAAAGTTTTTTGATCTGAGACAACAATAAAATCATCAAAATGGATAGATTGATCGGGGTATTCAATTCCAATTTGTTTTCCCGAGTCTCTATAAACACCTATTCTTACGTTAGTACCAGTGTATTTTCCTTTCCAGTCAGATGTTATGCCTTTGTAGTCAAATATTAATTTATTATCTTTGAAGACTTTTACAAAACCATCATCATCATTTGTATTATAGATTCCAATTTTATACGTGCTCCATTCACCTAATTGAGTCACACTAAATGTTTTGTTCGGTGTGAGTTTAAAATTATTTTTTATTTTTTTTTCACCTCTAGTTTTTTCATTACGCACAAACCAATTTGAACCATTTTTTTTATATTTTATATTAATGCGATGCTTAATATTATCTTCTTTACTCCTTCTATTGAAACCAGTACCAGCAGTATTACCTGTTATTTTTAATGTTTTTCCAGCATCATCAAAACTTATTCTTACAAGAGGATGCGTTCTAATAGATACAAGTCGATTTTTAAATTCAAAAAATGTTACTCTGCCATCTGTATGTTTAAAATCTTCAGGAAGTCTTGTTTTAAAACCAATCCATATTTCTTTATTTAAAGTGCTTCTTTGCTTTGTCTCAAATATTGCTCTTTCTGTTTCTTTTCCTGTCCCTTCTTTAAGAGGATCATTATTCCATCTATGTTTCACTGTAACTTCAAGATACTTATTGCCATCAAGATCTTTTTTAACTGTATATGGTTTTAAACCTGCTCCCTTATCGTAGAGTCGAAATATTTGGTTGAATGATTTTTCTATACCCCCACCAGAAGGAGGATTTGAGGATGAAGGGTTAGGATTAGCAACTTTTAATTTTCCTTCTTCTTGATTTTCAAAGTCCTCAGAAAAATTCCAAGGAGATTTTGTTTTTTTATCTACATAGTCTGGAACAAGTACCTTTTCCCATGAGTATGAATTACCAGTAGCAAAACACATCAACACTAGAAAAATGTATAATAATTTTTTCACAAAAAAAGAGGATTTTATCTCTCCAATTTTATATCGACTTTCAATCACCGTACCTAGTCTATTGGCCATAACAAATACATTTACCCCCTTTCCAGTTTGAACATTTTTTCTTTTTGCATTTCTTTTTCTTTTTCTTATTAGCCATCTCAAAAGCGCTTACTAATATTCAAATCTTTTTTTAATTCTCTAATTTTTTATGTTATAAATCTTTTCAGCATTCAAGTAAGCAATCTTTTTAGCAACTTCTTCAGGTAATTGATTTAAAATATCACGATAAATCTTCACTATTTCTGAATATTCTTTCCAGCGGTGCTTTTTATGCGCATCAGTGGCAAATAACAATTTATCTTGATACTCGATTAAGATTTCTTTCCATTCATCTTTTAATTGATTTTCATCATTTAAAAATCCAGACCCAAATTTAGATTGTTTAATAGGATCACAGATGTTTCTTTTATCTTTATTTTTTTTCGATATCGTCATATATACATTGTCATGTGTTGAAAGGATTAATTTAGCCTGTTTTGGACTCCCAAAACCCATATGAGGTATTATGAATTTTTGATTTGGGAAATCAAGGAAAAGTTTAGAAAATTTAGGCCAATCCCTTTCCCAATCATAAAACTCCCAATGTGTCATAACAGGAATATTCTTTGAAGAAACCTTCACTAAAAAGTCAGCAACCCCTTTTCCTGATGGGTCTAAATATGTTTCTCCTGATTCATGCTGGCGCCCAATACCACCTCTAGAACTAGTATTACACTTGTCTGCATGAGTGAATAAAATTTCTCCTACAAAAGAATATTTATATTTATCAATATTTTTCAAAGTTCGCTTTGTGAAGGATTTACCAATGTCATTTTCATGCAAAAAATACTTTGGTGCACCAAGCACTATTAAATCTTTGTTGTCTCTATGCAAATTGAGTAATGCTTTTTCATTTTCACCTAATTTTTTACTTCTAGCAAAAAGAGCAATCTTATAAATTCCAGCATCTCTCACTCTAGAAATAGATTTTTCAAATCCTGGTCTTTCATCTTCTGATTTATGATTTAATTGAGCCATTGCATCAAAAAGAGGACCGTCATAACCATAGACTTCAAAGGGGGATAAAAGTGCAACTAGTAGTGTTATTAGTAAGCGTTTCATTCTTTTATGCATGCTGTTTCCCAAGTCTCTTTCAAAATAG
>CABYJE010000009.1 GCA_902519235.1 uncultured Prochlorococcus sp. | reverse complement strand
TTATAAAAGAAAAATATAATGCAACTAAATTTATATTTGAAGGTTTTATCGGAACCAGGAATTTGCCAAATAATGAAGTAATTAATTCAATACAAGAAAATCTCTCAAATTTTATAACCTATATAAAATACTAAAAATTTTCTGATGTCATATCTTATTAATCGCAATCCTCCAGCAAGACCAATATGTTTACATGCAATATGTCAGTTTACAGCGACTAAATTTTCAACAGATCAAATTTTTAATATGAAGGATATAAAATTTGATCAGAATTCACTAAATATCCATAATTTTTGTAGTATTTTAGAGAAACATAATTCAATAAAAGATTTAAATTATTGTCCTTATAAAGAGAATCCACTAGATGAATCAGGTTGTGCCTTAACAAATGGCGTATATATTGACTCAACTAAACAGAAAGAGGTAAGCAATACCATAAACGCTTTGCACTCATTAGGTTTATTTGAAAGAAAAAATAAGGAAATAAGACTAACAAATCTAGGATTGAAATTTGCAAATAGTGAAATTAATAGCGAAACTTTTTTATCAATCTTTAAGGAAAGTATTCTGAAAAATGGTTTGATGATTGGATTATTAGGACAGATTTATATCGAAAATAAAAAAAGTTTTAAAACAGAGGATATTTACGTTGGATACCCTAATACTGGTAAAGAATATGTTACCTATAATGATGAAAGAATTATAATCTCAAGTGGTTCAGAAAAAGATAGCAATACTAGGACAAAAAGTTGTTTATTAGCTTGGGGAACATGGCTTAATTTCTTCTATCCAATAGATCTTAAAAATTCTCAAATAGCAGATAAAAGAAATTATGTTCTTCAAAAAAATAGAAATAGAAGAGATTATTTAATTGATGAATTTCCTTTTTTCATCTTCGAAAATGAATTTATAACTGAAAAACCTTTGGACTATAATAATTTAACTAAACTAACTCGTGCCCTTCGAGAAAATAATCAACAAAATATTAGAAAAGTAACACTTGAGGTTGAGCCTAAAATCAAAAATAGAAGACTAGCTTTATTACATTCTTTAAACGACGCATATAAAAAAAATAGATTGTTAAATATAAAAAATTTAATTATAAAAATGAAAAGCTTTCCAGATCAATTTATTGTTGATGATAAAAATTTTGAAGATATAATGTTTGAGGAAATTAAAATTGGATTTGCTGCAGGGATACCCTTTAGAGTTATTGATGACTTAAATGTTAAACCATTATGTGGGTTAAATATGCAAGAATTAAATCTTAATGCGCCCTATGAAATTTTAAAAATAATAAAACACATCCTTTCATGAAAAATTGCTCTTTCGAATATAACAAATTTCAACCATGCTTAACTTTAGAAACAAAAAAGTTTAGTTATTTGTCGGATTTTATAAATAATTCTCCTAAAGGTTTAAAGAATAATATGGTGGCTCATGAAATAGATTGTATTGATAGCTCTAAAAGTGCTATTGAAATCGATAATACCAAATGTATAAGTTGCATGTTTTGCGTTTTCTCATGTCCAGGAAATCTTATAAATATTGATGATAAATATAAATTAAATTCTCAATGCTCAGATTGTGGAAAAATTGATTTTAGAAATGATGTTTCTTCAGAAAATAATCTTATTAAACTCCCTATAATAAAATCTCTTAAAAATAAAATAAAATATAAAAGTTTTGAGGACTTTACTGGAATAAATGAAACTAAAAATATCTCTGTTTGGGGTGCAAAAGTAATTGAATTTTTAGCTAAAGAGGATAATCCTAAAGTCGCTCTTGAGGTGGGTATGAAAATTAAAAGTAGGAATAGAGGAGGCAGGATGGATATTTGTGCATCCAGCGGAGGTAATTTGTTTGTGGCAGAAGCCAAAATAACATTTCATAAAATGATGGATGAGGATAGATATTATTCCCAAATAATTGCATATAAGAAAGAAATTAAAAATATTTTGAAATCAAAAACTTTTTATACTTTTCTCTTAATTGGTGGAGAAGAAACTGATTTATTACCATTTGATAATCAAAAGTGTACAAGTAATGTTGGAAATAGATCGAAAACTTTCTATCATAATTTAAAAAAACATGGAATTAGATTTATATCAGCTAATGGCTTATTAAAGCTTGGGTTGATGAAATTGAAATTCGGTAATTTTTATTCCTTAGATTACCTAGCAAGCTTATTTGATGATGCTTCAGTTGTTGGTGTTTTGTCTTCCGGGATAATTGTATTTGAGAATCAATCTTTAATAATCAAAAACTTTTATGAACCTTCTTAGATAAATTTTATAATTTTGAGATTTTCATAATGATTTTAATTAACGAATTAAATTTATTGAGAACTAGTTTGATATGCTAGATATCCTTATATTGATTATTCTTTAATAAATTAAATTATTTTAAATTATTAGACCCTTTATACTTAGTTTTAATTTAAAAGAAAAAGACTTATCCCTTCGATAAGTAACTCACTGGTAAAGTTTGAGGGGTTTTATGCCCTCGTCGGGACTTGAACCCGAGACCTCTCCCTTACCAAGGGAGTGCTCTACCGCTGAGCTACAAGGGCAATTTTGAAGTGGGCCGGGTTGGATTTGAACCAACGTAGGCAGAGCCAGCGGATTTACAGTCCGCCCCCTTTAACCACTCGGGCACCGACCCCCACTATTTGAACTTATCAGTTAATGGACACTTTGTGTGAAATTGTTTTGGTTTTTTTGTTTCTTTCTAGATAGCATTTGTAAAGAGAAGACTTTATTGATGATGAATATTTTATTGATAAATGGACCAAATTTAAATCTTTTGGGCACTAGAGAACCTGAAATATATGGTAATAAAACATTGAGTGATATAGAAAAAGATTTAACTAAAGTTGCTAAAGAAAAAAGTATTAATCTTGAATGTTTTCAAAGTAATCATGAAGGAGAAATAGTAGATAAAATTCAGGAGTCTGTAAAAAGTATCCAAGGTATCCTTATAAATGCTGGCGCTTTTACTCATACCTCGATTTCTATTCGTGATGCTTTAATTGGATCGAAAATTCCTTTTGTAGAATTGCATATTTCAAATATTTTCAGTAGAGAAGATTTTCGTAAAGAATCCTTTCTTACAGATAAAGCTATAGGAATTATTAGTGGATTTGGTATATCCAGTTATTCCTTAGCTCTTGAAGGAATCATTGGATATTTGAGTATTAAAGATTAAATGCTAGTCGATTTTAAAAGGCCCATTTCTCATATTAAATATTTATCGTCATTTACCTCAGATGAGTGGATAAAACTCGCATTATCTAATCCAATCGATATTCTTATTGACCATGCTCATTGTGAAAGAAAAGCAGCAGGAGTAGCTATTCAATTGATGTTTAGATATCCATCAGAACCATATCTGGCAGAAGTTCTAAGTCCAATAGCGAGAGAGGAATTAGAGCATTTTGAAAAAATACTTTATTTTTTAAAGGATCTTGGACATTCTCTTGAGTCCTTAAAACCGCCTCCATATGGAGCTGAATTGTCCAAGAATATAAGAAAGGAAGAGCCCAATAGAATGCTTGATAGTTTCTTAATAGCAGGACTTATTGAGGCAAGAAGTCATGAAAGATTAAGCTTGCTTGCGCTGAATTCTGAAGATAAATCGTTTAAATCTCTTTATGAGTCGCTGCTAGAGAGTGAGGCAAGACATTTTGGAGTTTATTGGAAATTAGCGCAAACTAAATTCACTAAAAATCAAACTTTCAAAAGGTTAGAGGAATTGTCTGAAATTGAGTCAGAAATACTAGCTGAAACTTTTATATTGCCAAGGGTACATAGCTAAAATTAATAAAATAAAAATGATAATTAACAAGTTTTTAAGTTTACGTAATCTATATAAAACTGATTTACCAACATTCACCATAGTTGGTGTAGGTCCTGGAGATCCATCACTTTTAACAATTGCTGCTGTGGATGCAATAAAAAAAGCGAAAGTTATAGTTTTCCCAATATCAGATGATAATAAAAAAAGTTTCGCTGGGGAAATAGTCAAGAAATATACCAAATTTAAAAAAAATATTCCTATTATCTTTCCAATGGCTAGGAAGGATTTTGATGCAGATGAAATATGGTCTAAAGCTGTAGAAAAAATTGTGAAATTTATACAAAATGGCGAATCAGTTGTTTTACTTTGTCTTGGAGATACTTCACTATTTGCAAGTTCTTCTAATATTTTGAGGTTAATTAAAAATAATCATGCTGAAATTATTACCAAAACAATACCTGGTATTTCCTCTATTTCAGCGGCAGCAGCTTTGAATGATTTTGATTTGGTAAAAAAAGGCGAGACATTAATCATCAAAGAATGCCCTTCTTCAGAATCTGAACTAACAACCCTAATTAGGGAAAGTAAGGCAAATAAAACGGTATTGGCCATTATGAAAGTTGGCAAAAGATGGAATTTAGTTAGGGAAATTTTAAAAAAAGAGGATATCATCAATACAACATTAATAGCTTTGAGTGTTGGGATGCCTGATCAAATTATTCAATATGCATCACAATATAATAAGGAATTTATGCCTTATTTTTCTTTGATTTTGATAAGGTTCGATTAATGTATAAGAAAGAAAAATTAGTTGAAAATAAATTTACATGGCCAATATGTAAGGATTTATTATTTCTTGTTCTAGAAGATAGGGTTAGTGATGTTTTTGTTTGTGAATTGGTTTGGGAAAGACTTTTTTATACTAAAGAACTCTCTATAAATGATTGGGCCTTTAGCGCATTAACTCCTTCTTATTGGTCAGAAAAATTTGAAAAAGCTCCTCAAATCATTTCAGAGCGACCAGCCTCAATACATTTGACTCGATCAATTCCAAAAGAATATAAACAGGGATTGAAAAATTTTCTCAATTTTAAAGGTTATAAGATTAATGAACTCTATCCAAGAAGAACTAGAAGAGCGACGGCAGTAAATTGGTTGATTTATTGGGCGATTGAAAATGATTGTTTTTCAAAAGACAATGGATTAAAGCCAAGTCTTAGTCCCCCCCCTGTTAATCCAGTTAAAGGACATTTTGGCGATCCAGAAATTAAATAAGTTTTTTTGAAAAAGGTAAATGATTCTATTAAAGGTATATTTGTAATGGATACTATTTTCTTTGGAGAGAAGAATTGAATCTTCCTACAATAGCAATTATCGGAAGACCTAACGTTGGGAAATCTACCTTGGTTAATCGTCTTTGCCAAAGTAATGATGCAATAGTATTTGATAAGCCAGGTGTTACAAGAGATAGAACTTATCAAAATGCTTCATGGGGAGGTAAGGAATTTCAAATAGTTGATACTGGAGGTTTAGTTTTTGATGATGATAGTGAATTTCTTCCAGAGATAAGGACACAAGTTTTCTTAGCTCTAGAAGAGGCTTCACTCGCGTTACTGGTGGTAGATGGGAATCAAGGAGTTACTGATGGTGATTTATCAATAGCAAAATGGTTAAGAAACTCAAGCTGTAAAACAATTGTTGCTGTTAATAAATGTGAATCGACTACTCTAGGAATATCCCTAGCTTCAGAGTTCTGGAAATTAGGATTGGGCGAACCTAACCCTGTTTCAGCTATTCATGGTTCAGGTACTGGAGATCTTTTAGATCTCGTTATTGGCGAACTTCCTGAAAATAATATCCAGGATGATGAAGAAAAGATAATGATGTCTATTATTGGTAGGCCTAATGTTGGTAAATCTAGTTTGTTAAATTCAATCTGTGGAGAAAAAAGAGCAATAGTTAGTGATATTAGTGGTACGACAACTGATTCAATAGATACGCTCATTAAAAAAGGTGATAATCATTGGAAAATTATTGATACTGCAGGGATTAGAAGAAAGAAAAATGTTAAATATGGCACTGAATTTTTTGGTATTAATAGGGCTTTTAAATCTATAGATAGAAGTGATGTTTGTGTTTTAGTTGTAGATGCTATTGATGGAGTAACTGATCAAGACCAGAAGCTGGCTGGGCGCATAGAAGAACAAGGCAGAGCTTGCATAATTGTTGTTAATAAATGGGATCTTGTAGAAAAAAATAGTTCAACAATTTATCAAGTAGAAAAAGAACTTAGATCTAAACTTTATTTTTTACACTGGTCAAAAATGATTTTTATATCTGCCCTAACTGGTCAAAGGGTTAATAATATTTTTGAGCATGCTCTTAATGCTGTAAATCAACATAGAAGAAGAGTTACAACATCTGTAGTTAATGAAGTACTTAAAGAATCAATCAGTTGGAAAAGTCCTCCAACGAAGAGAAGCGGAAAGCAAGGTAGGCTTTATTACGGTACTCAAGTAAAAAACAAACCTCCCACTTTTACTCTTTTTGTAAATGACCCTAAGTTATTCGGAATAACTTATAGAAGATATATTGAAAAACAAATTAGAGTAAATTTAGGCTTTGAAGGCACACCCCTCATTTTACTTTGGAGAGGGAAACAGCAAAGAGCTTTAAATAAAGAAGTCGAAAGAGAAAATATTGAGTTAATTCAAAAAGATTAATGAATTTGCTAACCAAATTTTCTGTTGGTCAATACGTTCATGGTAATAGAAGTTGGCTAAGAATTATTGATAGTAGATTAAAAATAATTATCGTAATGATATTTTTAATCACTCCAATCTGGGCAGGTCCAATATGGAGATTGAGTTTAGTTGGTTTTTTACTATTAATTACTTTTTTAAGTTTATTGCCATCTAGAGTATGGTGGCGATCATTATTTTTTCTCTCATGCTTGTCACTTTTAATTGGATGTATATCAATTCTTGCCTCTTCTGATATTCAATCTCTTGATGGCTACTTGAGAAATCCCAATGAGTTGCAAGTATTACTGGAAAGCCAAAAAGAATGGAATATTTTGCAAATTCCTTCGCAGAAGATATGGTTTATTAATTTTGGTCCCTATAACTTATCAAGAAAAGCTTTTGAAATAGGAATAAAAACCTCCACTTTGATATTTACCGTTATTCATAGTGTGAATTTGATGCTTTTAACCACATTGCAGGAAGACATTGTATGGGGATTAAGTTGGTTTATGTATCCATTAAGAAAGATTGGATTGCCAACTAGTAAGTGGCTTTTTCAGTTGTTAATTGCGTTACGTTTTATTCCCCTAGTACAGGAAGAATTTCAAAATATAATCAAATCAGTTTCAGTAAGATCGATAAATTTTCGGAATTTAGGATTAAAGAAATCTTTTAATGTTTTGTTAATCTTAGTGGAGAGGTTATTTCAAAATATATTCCTCAGAATTGATCAAGGTGCAGAATCATTGTTTTCTAAGAAAAAAATTATTATAAAAACCAGTAGATTTAGAAGTTCTAATCCTTCAAAACCTCTCAATGTAATTGTTAATACATTATCGATATGTTTTATTTGCATAGCAATTTTTCTTAGAAAACTGTATGGTGCATTATAAATAACACAATATTTTAGTTTGAGTTCCGAGCGTTATTTAAATCATCCAACATTTGGAATGTTGTATCAAGTGTCTCCTGGAAATGATGGGAGAGATATTTATGCGACTTTATATGCGCAAAAAATGTTTTTTTTAGTAGAAATTAAACAAAGAGAAGTTTTTTTTGAAGTAATACCTTACTTAGATGCCCGTAATCAGGCCGAATTAAACCTTCAAAGAGCTAGAAGAAAAGTATCTGAAGATCTACCTAAATGGGAGAATTTATTTACACAAACTTTTTTATAAAAAAAGTGGACCTTTCAAATTATTTGAAAATAAAAAATAAAATTCCATCAAATGTAAATATTCTTGCTGTAAGTAAAGGATTTAAAAGTCAAGAAATCAAGATTATTCAAAATATAGGTCAAAATGATTTTGGTGAGAGTAAGTTTCAAGAGGCTTTTGAGAAGCAATTAATCCTCAAGGACCTTAAAAATATAAAGTGGCATTTTATTGGACGAATACAAAGCAATAAAGTAAGGAAGATTGTTCAAAATTTTAAATTCATTCATTCTGTAGATTCATTTGAAAAGTTGCAAAAGATTTCTAATATTTCATATGAAGAGAATAAAAATCCACTAATAATGTTGCAGGTTAAGTTTAGTAATGACCCTACTAAAGGAGGTTTTGACCCTAACCTTTTAAAATTAAAATGGGGAGAAATTCAAGAATTGAAAAATATTACAATAACTGGTTTGATGACTATTAATCCAAAAGGACTAAGTTCCAAAGAAAATACAGAATTGTTTAAACAATGCCGCTCTTTAGCAGATTCTCTTCAACTTCCAGATTGTTCTATGGGAATGTCTGGGGATTGGGAAGAAGCTATTGACGCTGGATCAACATGGTTAAGGTTAGGATCATTAATTTTTGGAGATAGATCCTAATAAGTAATTTTTTATAAAAATCTTATTTATAAACTTGCAGTAAAGTACAAGTAACGTTATTTAAGTATAGGTAGTCTTTTCATTTTAAAAATGAATCTATTACTTAAGGTACTTAAACCTTATTAATCAATTTTAAGAGGATTTAAAAGGTGTCAATTATTTCTAGATTAAAAGCTGTTGTTGCAGGGGATGAGTATCTCGATGATGATTTTGATGATTTGGATTATGCCTCAGAGGATGAGTTAAATGATATTAATGATTTTAAACAAAATCAGAGAAATTCAAATGCCCTTGCAAATTCAAATCCGTTCGATTTTATGAACAATAACAGATCATCAAAAGTAGTTGGAATGCCTGGGATCTCTAATTCATCTTCAGAAGTAAGCTTAATGGAACCAAGAAGTTTCGATGAGATGCCTCAAGCTATACAAGCATTAAGAGAAAGAAAAACTGTAATTCTTAATTTAACTATGATGGATCCCGATCAGGCTCAAAGAGCTGTCGATTTTGTAGCTGGGGGAACATATGCAATCGATGGACATCAAGAGAGAGTAGGTGAAAGTATTTTTCTTTTTGCTCCAAGTTGTGTTAATGTAACAAGCTCTTCTCCTGAAGAAGCTTCTCCTTCAAATGTGCCTACTAGTAATACACCACAATATAATTTGGGAAACAACACTGCTCCTGAACCAGCATGGGGTAATTCTAAATTAAGTGCTTTTTCATGATTAATCTGTGACTGATAAAATTGCGATTATTGGTTTTGGAAATATTGCAAATGCTATAATAACTCCTCTTTTAGATAAGAAATTAATACAACCTGAGAATGTTTATTGTGTTGTAAATTCAAAAAAAAGTTTAGAAAAAATAAAGAAAAATTATAAACATAATATTAACGTTTATCAATCAGGCTCCAAAGAGTCAAAAATAATTTGGGATTGTCAATTTAAACTCCTTTCGATTAAACCTCAACATCTTCAAGATATAAATGAAGGCGATAATTTAAAAGACAAGAATAATTTATTAGTATCAATTCTTGCAGGGGTGTCGATAAATAGACTTACTCAAAAATTTCCTAATCATAAATGTGTGAGAGTTGTTACTAATATTCCAATAACTGTTGGAAAGGGTTTAACTGGAATTGCTTGGGGTGAAAAAGTTTCAAAAGATCAGGAAATTTTTACCAAAAAATTGTTTGAAAATACTAGTAAGATTTACGAATTTTCTGAAGATTATCTTGATATATTTTTAGCGTTAACTTCATCGGGGCCTGCAATTGTTGCTTTAATTATAGAATCATTAAGTGATGGCGGGTTGAGCGGTGGACTACCAAAAATTCTGTCAGAAGAACTTGTAATGGAGATGATACAAGGGACTATCAGTTTGATAAAAGAAAATAAACTTACTACTTCAGAGCTTAAAAATTTAGTAACCTCTCCTGGGGGAACAACTATTTCTGCCTTACGGGTTTTAGAAAAAAAGAGTGTAAGATCAGCATTAATTGAATCAGTAGTTTCAGCTAGTAATCGAAGTAAAGAGTTTAGTTAGTTTTTGAAATTATCTTTTAAATTAATATAAACTTTCTCAAGAGAATTTATATTTTTGGTAATAGTATATCTTTCAATTACTCTTTCTCTAGCTTTTTCCCCAAGATTTTTTGTAAATGAAGGATGTTCTATCAGGATAGGGATTATAGTTTTTAGTTGTGTGGCAACATTATCGGTTGAAATTACTATTCCTGCCCCGTCATCTAAAACTTCACCATCAGCTCCTGCATCTGTGGCTACACATGCAGTGCCAGTAGACATTGCCTCTAAAAGTGATAATGACAACCCCTCAACTAAGCTTGGTAAGAAAAAAACTTCTGCTATTTGCATTATCGCTACTCTAGTTTCCAAATCTAATTCGGCACCCCACCAAATTAATTTTTCTTTACTCAAGTTAGAAAAACTATTTTCAAGTGTAGGCTTCATTGGTCCATCTCCAACAATGAGTAATTTGCAATTTTTGTTTTTTGTTTGGCGCCAAGAACGCAAAAGTGCTTCGATATTTTTTTCACTGGCAATCCTTCCCATATATAAAAAGATTCTTTCATTGCCTAGTTTGTTTTTTACCTGATCATATTTTTTGTTTTTTTCACAAATTGGTTTCCAAATATTTTCATCAACTCCATTTGGAATTATTATTTGTTTTTCTTTTGGCACACCTAATTTTTTAAGAACATTTTTTTGAGGTTCAGAAAAAACGATTATTTTATCGAACTTTGAAAGAGAGGGAGCATAAAGTTGATAAGTTAATTGTTGAGTGCTTGCAGTTAAATTTCTATTTTTAGAATCAAATGGTGGGTGAAAAGTTCCTATAAGAGGAACATTAATTTCATTACAAAGTTCTGGAAGCCTAAAGTCTAATGGAGATAAAGTTAGACTAGCGTGAACAATATCGGGTTTTAATCTTTCCAATGAAGCCCTCAGCTCTTTTTCTGCTCTTGGGGAGGGTATTGTATAAACCTGGGACTTAATTAAATACGGGAGACTTACTTCAGGATCATTTGCCAGAAATAACGGTGTTGATGAATTTGAACTAGAGGGATTATCGAAATGAATAAAACTAATTTTATGCCCTCTGGCTTTTAATTCCTCAGTTGTTGAATTGCCATATGTTACGTTCCCACAAAAAGGAGATTTCTTACCCAACCAGGCAATATGAACCACTTTAATTTAATGAACTACTTATTAAGTTAACAGTCAGACGCCCCAAGATCATAATTTTTAATTGTTAATGGTTCAAGAAAATGCTAACTATATATTTCTCTCAACATTTTTAGTGAAGATAAATCTTTCTCTAGTTGAGTAGAGATCCAAGTTTCAATAATAAATAATATTTTAAGCCAAACTTTTTTAGGTCCCAATAACTCTCCATTAGATTTTATTGGTAATTCGGGGAAAAGAAGTCTCTGTAATAGAGCAACTTCAGATGCATTTATTTTTAGATTACTTTGAGGATCTTCCATGGATGAAAACCCTTCACTTGGCAAATAATAACAACTCCATTCCCAATTTCCTAAAGGCGGAATAATAGGATCTCCAGTTTTGCAGCAATGATGAATTGGTAAATTTATACCTCCTATAGCTAAAAGATGGATTAAAGATTGAATACTCATTGAGAGCATTTTAATATCTTTTTCTTTAGATTCTTCATACAAGTAAATCCTATCTAAATGTGCAAGAACACAAGATAAATAGTTTTGTTGCTTGTCATTATTACCTATTAATAAAAAAGTTAATTCAGTTATTGCTTGCGCGGCTGCAAGACATTCAATATTTTTCCCTAGACCAGAATAGCTTTTTAATATTTTAATTTGACGTACAGATTTAAGATTTCTTTTTCCAAAAATCTGCAGACTTAAATACGTTAATGGAGCAGCTGCGGCAAGACTACTTTTAGGACGCCTCGCACCAGGTACCGCTAATCGAACAATCCCTTGCTCATCAGTAAGAATAGTTATTAATCTATCATTCTCGCCTAGTGGAGAAGCTTTAATACAGAGACCTTCTAGTCTGCACTCACCAGAACCGGACATTTAAATAAACTTTACTTCTTGAAAAATTTCACAAAAATTAGAAGTTCCCACGCAACTAATTCCATTATCAAACAAATCAATAACTTGTTTCAGCTTTTTTATACCACCTACTACTTTGATTTGATTTTGGGAGCCTGTTATTTTTCGTATTTCCGATACATCATTTGATGTAATAGGAGGCCCAAACCCGTCCCCGAATTGAAAATTTTTTATTCCTAATTCCAAAGATATTTCTATCGCATTGTACAAAACTTCTTTTTGTAGTTTTGATTTATTTATGATTATTGAAACTGGTAATCCAGATAACTTCACTTGCTCAATTTCAGCAGCGAAAGTTTCTAAGTTACTTTTGGATAAATTAATAAAGTTTGGGATATATTCAATTCCTGTTGCACCCTTATCTTTTGCAAAACAAACTAATTCTTCAATAAATGAAACTGGTAAATCTGCTAAAGGGTAAGAAATGAGTGCGTTTATATTCGGGCTGTAATTACCCAAAAGTTTTTTAAAATCATCCAAATAATTAAGTGAAGTAGAAATATTCTTGATATTGTATTTTTTTATTAAATCGCAATTCACAAGGAAATCTTCCCAGGTTAGATAGGGATTAATAATAATCGCGTGAATTTTCTTGTTTAATTCATAATCAATATTGGGCATTTAAAAGTTATTTAGATTGAATCAGTCCATAACCTCCATGATTCCTTTTATATATAACTTGAAGTTGATTATTTTTCTTATTTCTAAAAACATAAAAATCATGATCAATTAGATCTAATTGTTTTCTTGCTTCATCTGATGAAATTGGAGTCATTTCAAAGTATTTATTTTTTATAGATGGCTCAGGCAGACTTGCTTCCATTCCTTCCTTAAGTAAAGCTTTATCTAAAAATCTTGATTCCATACTTTCAATTAGTAAAGACTCTTTATTTTTAAATTGATTGTTATGAGTTGTTTTATTGTTTCTTTCTTTGTATTTACGCAATTTTCTACAAAGCTTATTTGAAACTAAATCGATGCTTGAATATAAATTTTCAGTTTTTTCCTCAGCTCTAATTACGGTGCCATTTGCAAAAATAGTAACTTCTGCAGTTTGGAACGAGACTCTTGGGTTCTTTTCTATTGAAAGGTGTATGTCTGCTTCTTTAACGATATCTTTATAATGATGAGTTGCTTTTTCTATCTTTGCCTCAGTATATTCTTTTAATGCTCCAGTGAGCTCAAGATTCTTTCCATGGATTAAAATTTTCATAACAAATCTAAAAATATTTACTTACTTTCTAAATCTACTTAAATATGGTTAATAGAACAGCAATAATTAAACAACCTGATAAAATTTCTTTTTTCAATGATGTTTATAAATTACAAAAAGAATATCAAGAGGCATTGATTTTAAATAAATCTAATCCTGATTTTATTTGGATAGGGGAGCATCAACTATGTTATACATTGGGTAGAGGATCTAATTACAATAATTTACTGTTTTCTCTGAATGATGATAAATATGATGTTTTTAAGATTGATAGAGGAGGTGAGGTAACTTGTCATATGCCAGGACAATTAGTAACATATTTGGTTTTAGATTTGAAAAATTTTAATAAAGACTTAAATTGGTACTTAAGAAAAATTGAAGAAATTATAATAAAAATCCTTGGAACTTTTAATATAGATTGTCACTCTAGAAAAGGATTTACTGGTGTTTGGATAGGAAATAAGAAAGTTGCATCAATTGGAATTGGGTGTAAAAGATGGATCACGATAAATGGATTTTCAATCAATATTGACTGCGAACTAGAAAACTTTAATAAAATTGTTCCTTGCGGAATAGAAAATTGTCTTATGGCAAATATGATTGATTATAATAAAAATTTAAATATTCAAGAAGTCAAGAGAATTGTTAAAAAAATCATTCAGGAAGAATTTAATTTTGATTTTGTATCAAAATAGAAATTAAAATTTCAAAATCAATTTAATAAATATGGGTGATTTAGCATATTGGCCTTCAGCCAAACCTCTTTCAAAAAAAGATAAATTTGCTAAAAATAGAGACTTTATCAAGAACCTTCATCATATAGATCAAATTTGGGAAAAATTAAAATTTAAATGTGGTGATACTTTAGCTGTTTGCGATTTAAGAGGGAAATACAAAGAAAAATTTTCTTATTCTGAGCTGGCTGATTTAATAACAAAAGTCTCTTTTTCTTTAAAAAATTATGGTTTAGTAAAGGGTGATGTAGTTACTGTTATATCTGAAAATTCTCCAAGGTGGCTAGTAGTTGATCAAGGCTTAATGCGTTTAGGAGCTATAAATGCAGTAAGAGGTATTAATTCGCCTTCAGTAGAATTAAATTATATTATTAATCACTCTAATTCAGTAGGTTTAATAGTTCAATCTAAGGAGATTTGGCTAAAGTTAAACAACAAAGAAGAATTAAAAAAAAGACTGAAATTTATAATCAATTTAGAAGATGAACAATTTGAAAGTTTAATAAGTTGGAGTAAATTTATAAGTTCAGTAGATAAAGAAAATCTTCAGAATAATAATCTTAAAAAAGATAATCTAGAAATTGATGACGTCGCTACTATTCTTTATACTTCTGGGACAACAGGGAAACCTAAAGGCGTACCCTTGACTCATGCAAATTTTTTACATCAAATAATCAATTTAGCCTATATCGCTGATCCAGAACCCGGGACCTCTGTGTTGAGCGTGTTGCCTATCTGGCATTCATATGAGAGGAGCGCTGAATACTTCTTTTTTTCATGTGGTTGTTCTCAGTACTATACAATTCCAAAATTTCTGAAAGATGATATTACACAGGTAAAACCTGTTGTCATGGCTACTGTACCAAGACTATGGGAGGCAATACATGATGGTTTTTTTCAGGCGTTGAAAAAAATGCCTTCCAAAAAGCAAAAACTTATTAAGTTTTTGATAAGTAATAGTTCATTTTTTAAAAGAAGTCTAAGAAAGATAAGAAATTTAGATATCAATCAAACAACTTTAAAATCAAAAATCCCCTTACTTGGTTCTGTTATTGGCCGATATCCTTTACATAAATTGTCTACTATTTTTTTATGGCCGAATATTCTTAGACAATTATGCGGAGAAAAACTGAAATTTCCCATTAACGGAGGAGGTGCATTGCCAGAACATGTGGATCTTTTTTTTGAATCTTTAGGTGTAGATGTTTTGGTTGGATATGGCCTCACAGAAACGAGTCCAGTGTTAACTTGTAGGCGAAGAGAATTAAATGTTAGAGGATCATCCGGTCAGCCTCTAGCATTTACTGAAATCAAAATAGTAAATGATAATAAAAAAAAGATTCTGAAGTTCAGAGAAGTCGGGAAAATTCTTGTTAAGGGGCCACAAGTAATGAAAGGTTATCTTAATAATGAATTAGCTACAAAGGATGTTTTATCCAAGGATGGTTGGTTTGATACTGGTGATTTAGGTTTCCTAATACCAAATGGTTCTCTTTTTATAACAGGAAGAGCCAAGGATACAATAGTGCTATCAAGTGGTGAAAATATAGAACCGAATCCGCTTGAGACCGAAATTCTTAGTTCTGAATTTATTAATCAGATTCAACTAGTAGGACAAGACAAGAAATGTTTAACAGCCCTTGTGGTGCCTAATGTCGAATTGGTTAAAAACAAGTTTTTGGAAGAAGACCTGTCGACATTAAACCTTAATAAGAATATTGGTACATTTTTTAAATCAAAAATTAATAATTTGCTTAAAAGTCGATTAGGAGCAAGATCAGAAGAACAAATATTAGATTGTTATTTTGTTGATGCCTTTACATTAGAAAATGGTTTGTTAACACAAACTCTTAAACAAAAAAGAAAAGAAATAGAAAAAAAGTATTCATTACAAATAAAAAATATGTATGAAAACAAATTTAGTAAGAAAATTTGATTTGTTCTATATATATTTAATAAGATAATTTAATTTTTTATGGAAACAAAAAACTCTATATCTATAAAGCGCTCCATAGCTATTAAGGCTGTAGTTACACCAACTTGGAAGGAAGATGCTGAAAAAGAATTAAGCAAAGCAATTTCAAACATTGACCAGCAATTGTCTCAACTTGAGCAGGAGGGGCAGCAAATAGTTAATAATATTAGATCCCAATCGGTTAATCCTCTAGATCCAAGAGTTCAAGAACAGGTTAGTCAGGTGCAACAACAAGTCGCAGCAAAACGAAATGAAATTGAAGAACAAAAAAGAAATCTTCTTCAACAACAGAGTCAAGTTCGCGAATTAAAAATGGACGAAATTGTCGATCAAGGGCAAGTGGATAGTTTCTGTGACGTCACTGTGGGTGACAATCTTATTAAAAAAATGCAAGTCTCGATTACTGTTAAAGATGGAGTTATTCAATCTATAGATAATAATTAAAGAGAAGATTTAGTATTTTGATAAATATAAGTAAATCTTAATTTCGAAAAGTTTTAAACTCTAATTGATCTAAATTATTACTTTCTTAAGTTTTAAGAGTTTCCACTGTGAACATGATTTCGTATAATTATAACAAGAGTCTAAAGGGTTTTTAATCATAAAAACTTTAGGAAGTTTGGTAGAAATCCCTTGAAACTTATGCAATAACAATTTTCTTATGTCTCACGAAATATTCATGCCTGCCTTGAGTTCTACTATGACCGAGGGCAAGATTGTGGAATGGTTGAAAAATCCAGGAGATAAAGTTGAAAGAGGTGAATCTGTCTTGGTTGTTGAATCTGACAAGGCGGATATGGATGTTGAATCTTTTCAAGATGGATATCTTGCGGCTGTTTTAATGCCTGCTGGCAGCACTGCACCAGTAGGAGAGACTATTGGTCTTATTGTAGAAAATGAGGATGAAATAGCTTCTGTTCAAGAACAAAATAAAGGAAATCAACCTGAAGTTTCTAGTTCTGATCAACTTGAATTGGTAAGTAATAAAACTGAAGAAAAATCAGTAGTTCAGACTGAAAATATTCAAAAAGAAGCACAAGAAGTTGTCTTAAAGAGTGAAAAGCCAGTACCATCTTTTAATACCGACCAAATTAATGCAGCTACAAGTAATGTTTCTTCAAGGATAATTGCATCTCCAAGGGCTAAAAAACTAGCCTCTCAAATGGGTGTTGATTTAGCAAAGGTTAATGGATCTGGCCCTCACGGAAGGATTCAAGCCGATGATATTTTAAAAGCTAATGGCCAACCTGTTTCTATACCATGGATAGGGGAAGGTGCTTCTCCTGTAAGTATCACTGGTTCAAATTTGGGAGTTGAAAGTAAACCAGAAATTTCAGGAAATAGTTTTGGTAATCCTGGAGAAACAGTCCAATTCAATACTCTTCAAAAAGCGGTAAATAAAAATATGGAATCTAGTTTAGATGTTCCATGTTTTAGGGTGGGATACTCCATCAACACAGATAAATTAGATAATTTCTACAAAAAGGTAAAACAGAATGGAGTGACTATGACTGCTTTACTTGTAAAGGCAGTTGCAAAGACACTAAAGAAACATCCTCAAGTTAACTCAAGTTTTTCAGAAAATGGAATTTCTTATCCAGAAAATATAAATATTGCTGTTGCTGTCGCGATGGAAGATGGTGGACTAATAACTCCAGTATTAAAAGAACCATGCAGTACTGATTTATTTGAATTATCTAGGAAATGGAAAGATCTTGTAAAAAGATCAAGATCAAAACAATTAGAACCTGATGAATACTCAACGGGAACCTTCACTTTGTCTAACCTTGGTATGTTTGGAGTTGATAGATTTGACGCAATTCTTCCTCCTGGTACCGGTGCTATTTTAGCCATAGCATCTTCTAAGCCAACCGTTGTTGCTAATAGTGATAGCTCAATATCTGTTAAAAAAATAATGCAAGTAAATCTTACAGCTGATCATAGAGTGATCTATGGAGCAGATGGAGCTTCATTCTTAAAAGACTTGGCTTCCCTAATTGAAAATGATCCAGAGACTCTTGTCTCCTAGATGTAATTGAGTTCTCAAATTAATAAAGAAGAAAGAGATTATAAGCTTGAATCTTATGATTATTCACTTGATCCTACATTAATTGCTAGTAAACCTTCTGCAATTAGGCATGAATCAAGATTGATGATAGTTAGAAATAGTGTTTTAGAAGAAGAATGTTTAGCAAATAAATTTACCAAGAATCTTTTAGATGAATTTAGAGAAGGCGATCTTGTAGTTGTAAATAATACTAAGGTAATGAAAGCTAGGTTAAAGGTTGAATTAGAAAATAAGACATTAGTCGAATTATTAGTTTTAGAAAGATCCCACGAATGTGTTTGGTTATGTTTGGCAAAGCCAGCGAAAAAGTTAAAAATAAATAGAAAATTAAAATTAAAATCTCCTTTGGCACAAGATATTAATTTGATTGTTGATGGGATTGATGAAGAAACTGGAGGGAGATTTATTAAATTTCCGGAAAATATAACTTGTCTCAATTCAATGAATGAACTTCTTGATAAATACGGGGAAATCCCTCTCCCTCCTTATATAAAAAATTCCGAAGAAGAATCTTTTCATGAGAAAAGTTATCAAACTGAGTATGCAACTAATCCGGGGGCAGTTGCTGCACCAACAGCTGGTTTACACTTAAGCAAAAGTCTTATTTCCAATCTAAAAAAAAAAGGAGTTATAATCTTACCGATAACTTTGCACGTGGGTTATGGAACATTCAAACCAATTGATCAAGAAGATTTAAGTAACTTAAAACTTCATAAAGAATGGGTAAGTGTTAATAAGGAAGTAGTGGAGGAAATAAAAAGAATAAAGAAAACAGATAGAAAAATAATTGCTATTGGTACAACTAGCGTAAGAGCTCTTGAAAGTTGTTATTCTAATGAAATTAATGACTATGTTCCCATTGCGAAGTACGTGGATTTAGTAATTAAGCCAGGTTATAAATTTAAGGTAGTTGATGGGTTATTAACTAATTTTCATCTTCCTAAAAGTTCATTATTACTTTTAGTAAGTGCAATGATTGGTAGAGAAAGGTTATTAGATTTGTATAAAAAAGCCATAAAAGAAAAATTTAGATTTTTCTCTTATGGCGATGCGATGTATATTTCACCAGAGTCATTACTGGAGAAAAATAGATTTAGGCTTTGACAGGTTCTTGAATGATTCCGCTTGGAACTTCAGTAAACATAATTGATGATAAATACCTCTCTGCTAAATCAGGTAGAACAACTACAATTGTCTTTCCAGCATATTCATCTTGTTCAGCTAATCTAACAGCAGCAGCAGCAGCAGCTCCACAAGATATTCCTACTAATAGACCTTCCTCTTTAGCTAGTCTAAGAGCCATCTCTATTGATTCGTCATTTGTTACTTGTTCAACCTTGTCAACAATTGATAAGTCAAGGTTCTTAGGAATAAATCCTGCTCCAATTCCTTGGATTTTGTGTGGTCCGGATTTAACCTCTTCTCCATTCATTGTCTGTGTAATAACAGGACTATGTGATGGTTCTACAGCTACAGAAGTAATATTCTTGCCCTTCTCTTGCTTAATGTATCTTGAAACTCCTGTAATTGTGCCACCAGTTCCAACCCCTGCAACTAGGACATCAATTTCACCATCGCAATCATCCCAGATTTCTGGTCCAGTAGTTTTGAAATGAATTTCAGGGTTTGCTGGATTATCAAATTGACCTGGCATGAAATATTGAGAAGGATTACTTTCTGCAATTTCTTTAGCCTTAGCTATTGCTCCAGGCATACCTTTAGATGCCTCTGTTAAAACAATTTCAGCCCCCAACACTGCCATAACCCTTCTTCTTTCAATTGACATGGATTCTGGCATTGTAAGGATCAGTTTATAACCTCTTGCTGAAGCAGTAAAAGCTAGAGCAATTCCTGTATTTCCAGAAGTTGGCTCAACAATAATTTTGTCTTTTGTAAGCTTCCCACTTTTCTCTGCATCCCAAATCATGTTCGCGCCAATCCTACATTTGACACTATAGGCGGGGTTTCTACCTTCAATTTTTGCAAGTACTGTAGCTTTCGCGTTTTTAGTAACTGATTTTAATTTTACTAATGGAGTGTTTCCAATAGCAAAACTGTTGTCCTCATAAATTTTTGCCATTTATATATTGAGAAAATATATTCTAATACTAACTATTATTTAGAAAAAGAGTATATAAGTTTCTATACGGTAAATACTAGGAATTTAGAAATTATTTAGTGCTTCAGAAAAGCTTTTCCACAATTGATCTTGGTCTTCTAATCCAACTGATACTCTAATAAGGTGCGATGGTATACCAAAACTTTCAGCCCAATCCAACTCGTCATAATGAGCTAGTAAAACATAAGGACAAACTAGAGTAAATTTTGTACCTAAACTAGGTCCTTTAGATAATTGAAGAGAATCATAAAATTTTTTAGCTTTGTTCAATCCTCCATTTAATTCAAATGATAATAAGCAGCCGTACCCTCCATCAGAAGTAAGTAAAGAATTAAAATTTGGACAATTTTCAGGATGGAAAATATTTTTAATCTCGCTATGGGTCTCTAATCTTTTTTTTAATTCTAAACATGCTTTATTTTGTTCAAAAACTCTTTGATTTACATCTCTACTAACTTTCTCTAGATAAACTGTATCTCCATCGGAAAGTGTTGGAAGATTAATGTCGTTTAATGCATTTCTAAATTGATCAATCCATTTGCTTTTTGGATTTAGTATTAATGATCCCGCAAGAATATCACCACTACCAGAAAAAATTTTTGTAAGTGAAGTAAAAACTATATCTGCATGTTCTAGGGAATTTATATTTAAATTTGATCCAATCGTATCGTCTACAATTAATGGGATATTTAACTTTTTAGCTATTTTTGAAATTTTTTTAATGTTTACACATTTGAGCATTGGATTACTCGGTAGTTCAATAATTAATGCTGATGGATTTATGCTTTTGATTTCTAATTCAATATCCTCGCAATTTTCTTCTGTAATTAACTTGGCTCCATAAAAGATATTCATTGGTAATTTAAGTACATCTACATATGGGAAACCAATTTGTAGTGTTGGTTTAGCCGGAAATAATTTATATATGATTTCTAATGATGTATGCAATGCAGACATGCCAGATGAAGTTAAGTGAATATTATTAGAGTTAATTTTTGTAGATTTAGAAATTCTATTTTTTATTCTTTGAGAACATTCATTTACGTAAGATTTTGGAGGGCAATCTTCAAGACCTAGTTCTATAGCAGCAGCCCTTGAAGATATGCCAAGACCAGTATGTTGCCAAAAAGATTTTGCATAAATACTGCCTTCTTTTTCAGTTATTAAGAAAGCTAGATTATCTCTTTTCTCAATTAATGAGGATTGTTCAGAAGTATTTCTATCGATGTATTTTTTAGCTTTAAAAGCTATGCTTTCATTCGGATATGGCCAGATACTTGTATTGTTGTAATAATTTTCCTTTTTTACTTTTTCACATAATCTTTTCACTATGGGGTTTAGCCCGAATCTTGGGTAAATGGACTGCAATAAATTCATGCATGCTTGATTTTTTTCCTCGTAATTTATTACATCATTCCAAGTTGGTAATGCTACAGAAACAGCATGAATACTATCAGGAATAGAATATCCCAACTCTAAATTTTTCCATATAGGGTTTTTAAGTAAATCTCTCAATTTTCAGAATTTATTTAAAGCAAATAATATGTCTGAGATTAAATCATTAGTTTCTTCACATCCAATCGATAATCTGACAAGAGCATCATTTATCCCTAAAAGATTTTTTGTTTCATCATCAACAGAAGCATGAGTCATTGTTGCGGGGTGACAAATTAAACTTTCAACTCCTCCAAGGCTTTCTGCTAGCGAGAAATATTTGAGAGATTTGCAAAATTTAAAAGTATCCTCTTTATTTAAATTTAATTTTATGGTGATCATCGAACCTCCAGATCGCATTTGCGATTTTGCTAAATTAAATTGCGGATGTTTTTGATTAAAAGGATAAATTACTTTACTAATTATTTTATGATTGTCTAATTCTTCAGAAATTAATTTTGCACTTTGCGTTTGTTGTTCGATTCTTAAAGGAAGAGTTTTTACTCCCCTCGTAATGAGCCAACTATCAAAAGGAGATGGTTGAAGCCCTAGAGCTTTTTGAGAGAAAAGCATCTTACTATTCCATACCTCATTATTTGTAAGTACTGCTCCACCAAGTGCATCACTATGTCCATTAATGAATTTTGTTGTGCTTACAAGTGATAGTGTTGCACCAAGGTCCAATGGTTTTTGAATAAGTGCCGTTGAAAAGGTGTTGTCTACTACTACTGGGATTTGTAGTTTATTCGCTTCATCACAAATCGCCTTAATATCAAGTACCTTCAAAAGTGGATTAGTTGGACTTTCTAGCCATATCAAGGTTGGCTCGAAGTATGAAATCTTTTTGATATTATTTTCGTTTGTAAAATCTGTGTATAAAACTTCTAGCCCAAATTTCTTGAAAACTTTTTCGAACATCCTCACTGTACAACCATAGAGATTTGACTCGCAGAGTATCTTGTCACCTGATTTTAGTGTTGATGAAATTGCAGTTACCGCGCTAATCCCAGATCCAAAAACTGTACAGTATTTAGAATCTTCTATTGATTTAAGGACGCTTTCTAGAATTCTAAAGTTTGGATTGCCTGATCTGGTGTAGTCGAAATTATCTTTATTTCCATGTTTAAAAGTGGATGTAGAAAAAATAGGAGGCATAACGCATCCAGTTTCTTCTGCAAATGTTTCCCCATGGTGAATAGATAGGGTCTTAAAACCTGGCTTTTTGATATTATTTTCCTTATTTCCCATTATTTTTTTAAAAATAAGAATTAAATTAAATCTCTCATTTTTTTAATGAGAGATTTAATAATCCAAAGAAAAGTAGTATTAAACTTTTCTTGAATAATATTCAACAACAAGTAGTTCGTTTATTTCAAGAGCCACCCACTCTCTATCGCATTTTCCATTTATTTTTCCCGTTAATTTAGGTTTGTCTAAATCAAGATGAGGTGGAACATTTGCTAAGCCAGGGAATTCTATATTACCTTCAACAAGTTTTTTGCTTGCTTTGTTTTCTTTAATTCCGATTACATCGCCTGATTTGCATTGATAACCAGCAATATCAAGAACCTTTCCATTAACGGTTACATGGCCATGATTTACTAATTGTCTTGAGCCTGGAATGGTACCTCCAAAACCTAATCTAAAACAAACATTATCAAGTCTGTTTTCCAAAAGTCTTAGTAGGTTAGTTCCTGTAGATCCTTCTTGAGCTCTAGCTTTTTTTACATAACGAACTAGTTGTTTTTCAGAAACTCCATAATTAAACCTAAGTTTCTGCTTTTCTTCTAGACGAATTGCATATTCTGATCGCTTGCGACGGGCTTGGCCGTGCTGACCTGGAGGATTAGACTTCTTTGAAGCTTTCCTGGTGAGACCTGGTAGTTCTCCCAAGCGACGCGTAACCCTTAATCTGGGGCCGCGGTATCTTGACATAATTTTAAATTAAATAGAAATTTGCAATAAATTGGATAATTGATTAAATTCAATTAAACTAATTACTACTGGAACTATTATTTTACATCATTAAAGTGATCAAAACTATTAATAAATCAATTACTTCTATACTTCTTTTTATGATTTCGTTTTATCAAAAATGGTTTTCTCCTTTTTTTGGACCAAGATGCAGATTTATTCCAAGTTGCAGCTCTTATGGATATGAGGCAATTACTAGACATGGTCCTTGGAAGGGAGGGTGGTTAACTTTAAAAAGATTAAGCAGATGTCATCCTTTAACTCCCTGTGGATGTGACCCTGTGCCTGACTAAATGAATGAAAATATTTATTTTTGTTAGGCAGGGATGTTGCCTTTGTGATTCATTAAAAAACAAACTGGCAAAAATAAATCTTAATGAGTTATTCCCTAATTTAGAAGAGCTTAAAGAAATTGATATTGATAGGGTCGATTTATATAAAGATAAATATAAAAAATATGATTATGAAGTACCTGTTATTGCTATTGAAAGAATTAGGTCTGAGGAGATCATAGAATTGCCTCGCATTTCTCCAAGATTAAAAGATGATCAATTAAAGAATTGGTTTAAAAAAAATATTAGTACCATTCTGGAGAAATAATTTTTTTATATGAGATCTATAAAATTACATAAACTTTTAGATTTAGTAGGAATTATTCCTTCGTTAGATTTAATCGATCATGAAATCAATAATATTTCTTTTAACTCTAAAGAAGCACAAAAAGGAACTTTATTTTTAGGAATGCCTGGTTTAAATGTTGATGGAGGAAAATTTTGTATTGAGGCAATTGAAAATGGCGCGGAGGCTGCCATTATTGGGCCTGCTGCAAAAAAGAGAATTGGATCTATTGATCGAGAAAGGATTTTGGTTATTGAGGATAATTTAGATTATATTTTTGGTCAAATTGTCGCTGAGTTTTGGAATAGGCCTTCAAGAAAACTTAAACTTATTGGTGTTACTGGTACTAATGGAAAAACGACAATTACTTTCTTATTGGAATATCTTTTAAAAAAATTAGGGAAAAAGACTGCATTATTTGGGACCTTGTTTAATAGATGGCCTGGCTTCTCAGAAGTGGCTTCTCATACAACTGATTTCGCCGATAAACTTCAAAAGAAATTAAATGCTGCTGTTGAGGCTGAATCTGAATTCGCGATATTAGAGGTAAGTTCTCATTCTATTGCTCAAAAGAGGATATCAGGATGCGAATTTGAGGCGGCTATTTTTACTAATTTAACTCAAGATCATCTTGATTATCACTCAGATATGGAATCTTATTTTCAAACAAAAAGAAAATTGTTTTTCCCACCTTATTTAAGAGAAAAGGATGGAATTTCTGTATTAAATCACGATGACCATTGGATATCTAAATTATCGTCTGATCTTGAAAAAAGATCTTCATTAGTGTCTACAAAGATTACTGAAAGTGAATTTGAAAATGATGATTTTTTTTTCGTAACAGATAAAAAATTTACTGAAAGTGGTTCCACTTGTATTTTTCATACACCTAGGGAAAAAATTCAACTGTTTGTTCCACTTGTTGGTGAATTTAATTTAATGAATGCGATTCAAGCAATAACAATTTTGTATAAACTGAATTTTTCTTTAAAAGATTTATCAAAGCTAATACAATCTTTCCCTGGTGCTCCTGGGAGAATGGAGAAAATACAGATTGATGATAATGACGTTTCAAGATCTCTTCCAACAGTAATTGTTGATTATGCTCACACTCCTGATGGATTAAAAAAAGTTTTGCAATCAATTAAAAAACTTTGTGACGGGAAACTAATAACTGTTTTTGGCTGTGGCGGAGATCGTGATCGTAGTAAAAGGCCTTTGATGGGATCAATAGCTGAAGAGTTGTCTGATCAACTTTTTATAACTTCAGATAATCCAAGATCAGAAGAACCACAAAAGATAGTGAATGATATTTTGATGGGTATAAAAAAAAGAGAAAAAATAACAATTGAAATTGATAGATTTAAAGCAATAAATGAATCTATTAAATTTGCCAATAAAAAAGATATTATTTTAATTGCAGGAAAAGGACATGAAGACTACCAAATTCTCAATGATAAAGTTATTAATTTTGATGATAGAAAAATAGCTTATAAATTATTAAAAGAAAAAAATAAATCTCAATAAAATTTCCTAATCAAATAAGAAAGATTTTTACGCAAATCACAAGAAAAGTTTCTTAGAATCAATGAAGTTATTTTTAATAAAATGAAAGGCTTAGCCTTAGTTGTAGGCGCAGGTGGAATTGGAACACAACTAGCTAAAGATCTGAATGAAAGTGAAAAAGATTTAGATGTTGTTTTGTGTGGAAGAAAAAGTGAATTTAATCCTTTTTGGGAATTAGATATAGAGGATTCGCAATCCCTTTTGCAGTTGAAAAATAAAATATCAAATCATCCTTCAAAATTAAGGCTAGTTGTTAATGCTACAGGTAGACTTCATAGTGATTCTCTTCAACCAGAAAAAAGATTACAACATCTTGATAAAAAGAATATGATGGAAAGTTTTTCAATAAATGCCTTTTCTCCTATTTTATTAGCTAAAGCGATTGAAGAATTTATACCAAAAGATTGCGATTTTAATTTTGCAAGTATAAGTGCAAGAGTTGGTAGCATTGGAGATAATCAAACTGGAGGTTGGTATTCATATAGAGCTGCAAAATCTGCGCAAAATCAGTTTTTTAAATCTTTAAGTATTGAATGGGCTAGACGTTTCCCAAAGGCTGCTATCACATTACTTCATCCAGGAACAGTAGATACTGATTTATCTAGACCTTTTCATAAATTTGTTCCAGAACATAAATTATTTAGTAAAGAAAAATCCTCCCAATTCCTGATAAATATTATTAAAAATCAATCACCAGAATCTACAGGGAAATTTATTGCATGGGACAATTCGGAGATACCTTGGTAAACTAAATTTTTTTTATATCAATAGATCTTTAAGTTAATATTTTTTTTATTTCCCTAGCAAGTAAATCAATCTCAGCTTCTGTAGTCATTTGATGTACGCATGCTCTAAACCATTTTGGATCTTCTATAACTCTAATCCAAATTTTCTTTTCTCCAAGTTTCTTTACATATTTATCCTTATCTTTAATATTTTCGATATTAAAACTAACAATCCCATTTAAATATTTTTTTTCTAAAACTAATTCAACACCCTTTGATTGATTTAATTCATCCCAAAGTTTTCCACTTAATTTTTTGATATTTTTGTTTTTTTCTTTTTCATGGCAGTCTTTATCCAAAAGATCTAAAGAATTCCGAAGCCCAGCAAGTAAAGGAATACAAGAGGTAGCTATTTCAAATTTCCTTGCATCATCATGAAAAAGATTATGTGAAGGCTCATAAATACCTTGTTCTTTTTTTAATGATTTCCAACCAATTATTGTTGGATCTGTTTCATGAATAAATCTATCTGAGACATAAATTGCTCCAAGTCCTTCTGGTCCACATGCCCATTTATGAGAAGTTATTGAATATAAATCGGAATAAAAAACTTCTTTTTCAATATTTATGTGACCAAAGGTTTGAGCACCATCAACAAGTAAATAAGAATCTTCTCGATTATTTTTTAATTCGATAGAAATTTTTTTTAAAGGGATTTTATATCCAAAGTTCCATAAGATATGAGAAATAATTAGGATCTTAGTCTTACTATTTAGATTTTTCAAAATCTCTAAAATTATATTTTCGTCGTTTAGATTTTTAATTTTTTGGATTGGCAAAATTTTGAATATTAGTTTATTTCTCCTGCAAAATTCACGACTTGCAGCCACTACTCCAGGATGTTCACAGTCACTTATTAACAACTCTTCTCCCTCTTTTACTTTTATTCCCCAGAAGGGCAAAATCATACCAGAAGAGATGTTTTCGGTAAGAGCTACATTCTTTGAATTGACACCTAATTTTTGTGCAATGATTCTTTTTGTGGTCAATATTTCTTTATAAATAAAAGGCCACATATCATTAGTAAATGGTCCTAAATCTTGTATAATTTCCCAAGTTTTAACTATTGCTTCTAGAGAAGATTTTGGTAATGGTCCTTGACCGCCATAGTTGAAATAATACTTATTTTTTAATGCGGGTATTTGATCTCTTAGATTATTTCTCATGGAAATTTATATTTTAAACTCTTGAATTTTTTAAATATTGCCCACTAAAGTTACTGTTCTAAATTCAATATCCTCAATTACTTTCCAAGGTTCAGCACTTCTTTCTGCAAATTCTAAATTTTTAAATCCTAGTTCTTTAAAATCACTTATAAAGTCTGGTTCATACCATGCTCCACTAATACATCCTGTCCATAGATCATGATCATTTTGCAATCTTAAAGGTACTTTTTTGTTAGAGACAATATCGCTAATTGCAATTCTTCCATTATCGTTTAAAACTCTTTTTATATTTCTTAGAAGGTTATTTCTAGATTCTGGACTTACCAAGTTTAAAACGCAATTACTTAAAATAATATCGACTGATTTGTCGGCGATTAATGGATTTAAATCTTCATCTAATTCATCAAGTTTTTCAATTGATCCTTCAAGAAATTCTGTATTGTTAAAACCTATATTTTTTGTAACTTCTTTAGAGGCTGATCTTGATAAACAAAGCATGTCAGGATTCTGATCAACTCCAATAACTTTCCCTTCTTTTCCAACAATTTGGGCACAAATAAAAGCATTTTTGCCGCTACCACTTCCAAGGTCTAAGACTATATCATTTTTTTGAACATATTTTGTTGGATCACCACATCCATAGTCTCTTTCTATAACCTCTTGAGGAATTGCTTCAAGTAAAACGGGATTAAAACCAACTGGTGTACAAAGACAACTTTCTTGTTCAAGTGCGGCTGAACCATATCTTTCTTGAATCGCATCTTTATGATCGAATTGATTAGATGCTTTATTCGATGTATTTGTATTACAGCAACTTTCAGACATATTTTTTAAAGGACTCTTGATAAATATAGCTAAAAAAAAAAGCCCCTGAAAAAAGGGGCTTTTAATTTGTTTAATTAAATTATTTAGTGTAATTAACACCTCTGTAATTTAATTCTGCTTTTTCATTACTTGAAGAAGCGTCATCCATTCTGTTGGTGTATACGTTTCTTCTGTAGGTAAGTTCAACAAGTTGCTTTTTAGCAGCTTCTTTGTTTTGAACGTAGTTTTTACCTCTGTAAGTTAAAGTAGTCATGTTTCGATGTGACAACACGGCCATCCCCCGTTCCATGGTATGACTCGAACTGCGCCCTCAAATGAGGGTGAACGAAAAAGTAGCGATTGCTACACAATTATTATAAGCGTATTTTTAACTGCATGTCTAGCTTTTACAAATAGAAACGAAGATTTAATGTTTTTTTAATTATTATCTTAGGTAAATTTTTTTATAAATAGTCTCTAAAAAGGATTATGTTTATATTTGGTTTAATCTTCATGTAACTATTTATTTATGACAGGTTTTTTATATTTCTTGGGAAATACTTTAAGGTGGCCAGTGTTAAAGCCAAAAGAATTTTTTTCACTACATGCTTACTTTTCAATTATTTATTTGATAACTTTTACTTTGAGTAAATATGATGTAAGCCAATCAAATTTAGTTTTTACTTTAGGAATTCTTGCACCTCTTTTAATCGCTATTGGTCAAGGACTTCCAATTGATTGCCTTGATATGGAATCATCTTTGTTGAAGGAATTAAAAACTAAATAATATATTTCAGTTAAAAAATTTTTATAAAACCTGGACAACTTCGCTTATTTCAGGAATCATTTCTTTTAACTTTCTTTCAATGCCCATTTTGAGAGTCATAGTGCTACTTGGGCAACTACCACATGCTCCTTGAAGTCTGACTTTGACAATTGGACCATCTATTTCTGCAATCTCTACATTACCTCCATCAGAAATTAAAAAAGGTCTTAGCTCGTCAAGGACTTTTTCTACATTTTCGTTTGTCAGCGAGAGTGTTTCAGTACTCATAATTTTGGATTAACTTTATAATAAGCCTAGAAAGAAATCTGATTAATTGCAAAAAAGATAATTTTCTGTTGTGACTTCATCTAAAAATCCCACTAATGACAATAGCTACTTTGATGCAGTCTTAGTAGGAGGAGGGATAATGAGTAGTACTTTAGCCCTCCTAATTTCAGAAGTTTTTCCAGATATAAAATTTGTTATTATAGAAAAATTAAATGCTCCAGGAAGTGAAAGTACTGGCGCTTTTAATAATGCAGGTACAGGACATGCAGCCAATTGCGAATTAAACTATACCCCTTTAGATGAAAAAGGAAATCTAAAAATAGATAAAGCGCTCTCAATAAATCGTTCTTTTGAAACATCCATGTCTTTATGGGCCTCATTGTATGAAGCAGGGAAAATTGATATTAAGAAGTTTCTAAAATTTATTCCTCATATTAGCTTTGTGTCTGGTCAGGATAATATTTCTTTTTTAAAAAAAAGATTTCAGAAAATGACCGAAAATCCTGAATTTATCGATATGGAATTTTCTACATCTTTTGATGAAATTTCATCATGGGCTCCTCTAATAACAAAAGATAGAAATCCATCTACTCAAATTGCTGCTACCAGAATAGGCAGAGGAACTGATATTAATTTTGAGGCTTTAACTAAAGAGTATTTGTCATTAGTTTCCTTAAACAAAAATGTTGAAATTAGATACAAAACAGAATTAATAGATTTAAAGAAAATTGATAAAAAACAATGGGAACTAGAAATTAGTTCTGAAGGTAGAAAAACTTCAATTAGAACTGGCTATGTTTTTCTTGGTGCTGGTGGAAAAACAATTAATTATTTGCAAAAATCAAAAATTCCAGAAGCAAAAAGTTATGGTGGATTTCCTGTTAGTGGGAAATGGCTTATTTGCGAGAAAAAAGATCTAACAGAAAAACATAATTCAAAAGTTTATGGTAAAGCTGATATTGGATCGCCACCAATGTCTGTGCCTCATCTAGACACCAGATGGATTGATAATAAAAAACTTCTCTTATATGGACCTTTTGCTGGATTTACAACGAAATTTTTAAAACAAAGTTCATACTTTGACTTATTTAGTTCAATAAAGAAGAATAATATATTTTCTATGTTAGACGTTGGTTTCAAGAACAACGATTTAATTAATTACCTAATATCACAATCATTAAAGAGCCATAACTCAAGAGTTGAGAATTTAAAAAATATGATGCCATCAGCTAATCCTTCTGATTGGTATTTAAAGAATGCTGGTCAAAGAGTCCAAATAATTAAAAAAACTGAAGGCGGTGGCTCTTTGAAATTTGGAACTGAGATTGTGAATTCATCTGATGGATCATTATCTGCTTTGTTAGGAGCATCTCCCGGAGCAAGTACTGCGGTCTCAATTATGGTTGAGGTTCTAGAAAAGTCAGTCTTATTTTTAAACGACAAGCATAATCTTAAGAAAAAAATAAATGACTTAATTTATCCAGAACGATCAGCCTCTGAAAAAAACAGTACCTTCATAAAAGAAATTAAAAAAAGAAACAATTCCATTTTTGGTTTCCATCCATAATTCTAATTAGCTAATATTAATCAAGATGTAATAAGAGGAGAATTTTTCTTTCTATATGACTGATATATCGGTTTCAAAAATTAGAAATTTCTGCATAATCGCTCATATTGACCATGGTAAATCTACCCTTGCAGATAGGTTGCTTCAAGATACTGGTACTGTGCAGCAAAGGGATATGCAAGAACAATTTTTGGACAGTATGGATCTTGAAAGAGAGAGAGGAATTACTATCAAGTTACAGGCCGCTAGGATGAAATATAAAGCTGACGATTCCCAAGAATATGTTTTGAACTTAATAGATACTCCAGGGCATGTTGATTTCTCTTATGAGGTTAGTAGATCTCTTCAAGCTTGTGAAGGCGCCTTACTCGTTGTTGATGCAAGTCAAGGAGTAGAAGCTCAAACCTTAGCTAATGTCTATCTTGCCTTAGAAAATAATCTTGAAATAATTCCTGTTTTAAATAAAGTTGATTTACCAGGGGCTGATGCTGAAAAAATAAAACAAGAAATAGAGGAAATTATTGGACTTGATACATCCAATGCAATAAATTGTTCAGCAAAAACTGGAGTTGGTATTAAAGATATTTTGGAAGCAATCGTTAGAAGAGTCCCTCCTCCTCAAGATGAAATTAAACTACCTACAAAGGCACTGATTTTTGATTCTTATTATGATCCGTACAGGGGAGTTATTGTTTATTTCAGGGTGATATCTGGGTCTTTAAATAAGAGAGAAAAAATATTATTAATGGCAAGTAAGAAAAATTATGAACTAGATGAGATAGGAATAATGGCGCCTGATCAGCAGCAAGTTGATGAATTACATGCAGGAGAAGTTGGTTATTTAGCTGCTTCTATAAAATCAGTTGCTGATGCGAGAGTGGGAGATACAATTACTCTTTTAAATTCACCTGCCAATGATCCTTTGCCTGGATATAAGACAGCAAATCCTATGGTTTTTTGTGGCTTATTCCCGACTGATGCTGATCAATTCCCAGATTTAAGAGTATCACTCGAAAAATTACAATTATCTGATGCAGCTTTAAAATATGAGCCCGAAACCAGTAGCGCAATGGGCTTCGGATTTAGATGCGGATTCCTAGGACTTCTTCATATGGAGATTGTTCAAGAAAGATTAGAAAGAGAATATGACTTGGATCTAATCGTAACTGCACCATCAGTTATTTATAAAGTTAATTTAAATCAGCAGGAACATATCTTTATTGATAATCCTTCTACAATTCCTGATCCACAACTTAGAGAATCAATAGAAGAGCCTTATGTGAAAATGGAAATTTATGCTCCCAATGAATTTAATGGAACATTAATGGGTTTATGTCAGGAAAGAAGGGGAGTATTTATAGATATGAAATACATAACAACAGATCGAGTTACCTTGATTTATGAAATTCCATTAGCAGAAGTTGTTACAGATTTTTTTGATCAAATGAAAAGTAGAACCCAAGGTTATGCATCAATGGAATATCATTTGATTGGCTATAGAAAAAATGACCTTGTTAGATTAGATGTTCTAATAAATTCAGAAAGAGCAGATCCATTAACTTCTATTGTTCATAAAGATAAGGCTTATGGAATTGGCAGAAGTTTAGTTGAGAAATTAAAAGAACTTATTCCAAAACAACAATTTAAAATACCTATTCAAGCTTCAATCGGTAGCAGGATTATTGCAAGTGAAAGCATAAGTGCTTTGCGAAAAGATGTTTTATCTAAATGTTATGGGGGTGATATTTCTAGGAAAAAGAAACTTTTAAAGAAACAAGCCAAAGGTAAAAAGAGGATGAAGGCAATGGGTAAAGTTGAAGTCCCTCAAGAAGCTTTTATGGCAGTCTTGAAATTAAACCAGTAATTTCTTTTAATTTAAAATTTATAGCTATTTATTTTTAAAAGAATTCGGTATATTTCATTTATATCTTTAAAAAAGATTTTGGATATTAACTCATTTAATCGTGTCGGCGCAAATATCAGAAAAGCTGGATTTTTAATTGTACTTTTTTATCTTCTTGTTGTTTTAATAATGAAATTTTTAGAGGCCAATAATTTTTTTGGCTATTCATTTTCAATGTTAAGCAATGATATCTTTGCCCCTCCTTCTCTTAATCATTTTTGTGGCACTGATAGATTAGGAAGAGATGTTTGCTTAAGAACTTTGCAAGGATCATCATTAGCGATAGAAGTTGTATTCTTAGCTATTCTTTTTTCATTAAGTTTAGGTTTGCCATTGGGATTATTAAGTGGATATTTTGGTGGTTTTTTTGATAAATGCTTATCACTAATAATGGATACTATTTTTTCAATACCTGTAATTTTGCTTTCAGTTGTTGTGGCTTTTGTATTGGGTAAGGGTATCCTTAACGCGGCTTTGGCATTGTGTATTGTTTACTCTCCTCAATATTTTAGATTAATCAGAAATCAGACAATATTGGTTAAATCCGAAACTTATGTGGAGGCAGCTCAAGTTGCAGGGGCAGATGTTAAAAAAATTATTTTTAAATATATTCTCCCAAATGTAATAACACCATTGCCTATTCTGCTTACCCTAAATGCTGCAGATGCTGTTTTGGTATTAGGAAGTTTAGGATTTTTAGGCCTTGGCGTTCCTGCAGATGTCCCAGAGTGGGGAAGTGATTTAAATCTGGCTCTTGCAGCTTTACCTACAGGTATCTGGTGGACGGCTTTATTCCCAGGTTTGGCAATGTTTTTTTTAGTTTTAGGTCTTTCTTTTATTGGAGAGGACCTTGAAGAAATTTTTGATAGTCAAAATTCTGAATAAATTTAGTTATCTGTAATAGGATCAAGTTCTCCTTGATCATTCAACTTTGGATATTCTTTAGCTGATTTTTTATACACCGTAGCTAATTCTGGGTAACACCATTCAAAAAGTGTTTTTTGATATTCATCCATATTTAACCCTTCTCCATTAGAGGGCAATATACTTTTATTTTTTCTTTGGCGAACAGCTTCAAATAATAATATAGAAGCAGCAACTGAAACATTCAGAGATTGAACCATACCTCTCATAGGTATAAAAATTGATTGATCAACCATTGATATAAGTTCATTACTTATTCCCCATTTTTCTGCTCCTAAAACAAAACATGTATTTTGAGAATAATCAAAATTTCTATAATCTATTGATTCACTATTAAGAGTCGTTCCATATAATTTAAAACCCTTATTCTTTAAATCAGATATTGCCGTGATAGTGTTTTCATGATTATTCAGTTTTACCCATTTTTGACTTCCTTGAGCAGTACTATTAAAAGTCTTAACGGCATTCGTTTTGCTAATAAAATTTGCTTCGAAAACTCCTGCTGCATCACATGTTCTTAATATCGCAGATAAATTATGAGGTTTATTGACATCCTCAACTAAAACAGTCAAGTTTTTCATTCTACAATTTAAAACACTTTTGATGCGTTCAAATCTTCTTGGCAAAATTGACATTTATAATTTTTTCACACTTTTAAATTATATTCAAAAAATATTGATTACCTATTAAATCTCTTGGTTTATAATATTTTGGTAGTTTAAATTAACTCAATGGCATACATAGAATGGGACTATACAGTAATAACAAGTATGGTAGAAAAACAAGGGTGGGATTTACCTGAGCGTGAATCGGAAGAATGGAATAGATTTAACGATGAATTAGGAGAAAAAATGAGAGGTGTTGGACTTATTTTTGAAAAGTATTGTAAATTTACTCCTGACGTAGGAGAAGGAGTTCATCTTCTAGATGAATGATCATTAATAGTTTTAAACCATTGATGTATCCCTTAATCAATGGCTTATTAATTAATAAGATAATATAATTTCACTAAATTAGAACTGGCAATTATTAAGGCTTTATAAAGCTTGTACTCTAAAAAAAAATTTTTATTCCACAAAAAAGTTATTTAATTTCTATATTTGGATAAAAATATGAAAAATAAATTAACCTTTTTATTCGATGGTGGTTGTCCACTTTGTTTAAGAGAAACAAATTTTCTTAAAAAAAGAGATACCTTAAATCAAATTGCATTTATAGATATTAATAGTAAGGATTATGATCAAAGTCTTTTTAATGACATCTCGTATTCAGAAGCCATGTCAAACCTGCATGGGATTATTGAAAATGGTGAAATTATTAGGGGACTAGATGTACTTGCATATTCTTATGAATTAGTTGGTTTAGGTTGGGTTTACTATCCCTTGAAGATTAAGTTCTTATCTCCATTATTAAGATTGGTTTACAGATATTGGGCAAAATATAGACTTCAAATTACAGGTAGATCCGATATTGAAAAACTTTGTACCTCACAATGTGAACAATAAATATGGAAAGTATCGATATAGACAGAATAATAGAAATGTGTTGGGAAGATAGAACACCCTTTGAAGCTATCGAGTATCAATTTGGTTTAAAAGAGGAAGATGCTATAAAAATTATGCGTCAAAATCTTAAACCCAAATCTTTCAAAGTCTGGAGAAAGAGAGTTTCGGGAAGAAATACAAAACATATGGCCCTTAAAGATTCAACTAGATTTAAATCTACTCATAAAAGAAAATTATAAATTTTGAAAAATCTTTCTACTAAAACTTGTCCTGTTTGCAATAGGCCGTTTGAGTGGCGTAAAAAATGGAAAAACTGTTGGGATGATGTTATCTACTGTTCAAAAAGATGCAGTAACAGGAAGTCGCAAAGATGAAACAAGTATCAATTATTTTCCCGAATCAACTTTTTAGAGAAAGCCCAATCTTAAAAATAAATTGTGAAGTTTTGATTTTGGAAGACTCATTATTTTTTGGAAATGATAAATTTCATAAATTAATTAACCATAAAAATAAGTTAGTTTT
>CABYJE010000008.1 GCA_902519235.1 uncultured Prochlorococcus sp. | reverse complement strand
TTTTTCTCTACTCTTTAGAATAGTAATTTCTTTTGAATTATTATCTTTTTCTAAATCTTTTATCTTTTGATTAAGTAAAGAAAAATCATTATTAAATATTAAACTACTAATTAATGCTATATCTCCAATATTTCTATAAGTTTTTTCTAAATTTACTACACAAGATTTAATTGAACTATTATCGGAATATTCAAACAAGTAATTCCATATAGAACAGTTATTTACTGGAGACAATTGATTTTTATCTCCAACTAAAATAATTTTACAATCCTTTGCTAGCAAATCTAAAACTGATTCAATCAAATCGATATTAACCATTGACATTTCATCAATTATGAAAATATCAAGCTCTTTTAGTTTAAATTTCAACTTAAGAGATTTATTTTGGGAATTTAAAATCCATCTATGTAAAGTTTGAAATTCTATTTGGTCTAGAAATTTGCTTAAGGAAATATTTTTTTTATCATTAAGAGCTTCTTTTAAACGAGCTGTAGCTTTACCAGTTGGAGCGGATAAACCAATATTTAAAAAGTTATCAATTTGCAGGAGTTCTAGTATTAACTTTATTATTAAAGTGGTTTTACCCGTACCCGGTCCTCCTTGAAGGAAAACTAAGTTTGAATATTTAAATATATTTTTAATTTGATCAATTTTATTATCATCTTTATAAATTATTGAGTTAATTAAATTATCGGTATCTATTTTTTTTAGAAATGAATTAATAACTCTTTCTATCTTTTTTGACCATTTTGATAAGGATAATTTTCTATTTACTAATATGAATGGAGAATGAAGGGAACCGATCAAACCTATATTTTTTAGAACATCTATATGTTTATTGGGCCAGCCATCTTCTAATAATTCAAAGATTATTAAACTATTATCAACATCAATTATAGTTTCACCATTTTTTTCAAACTCTAATAAAATTCTTATTAAATCTTTTACGAAATTTCCATATTTTTTTTCACTAAATTTGAAAATACTTAAGATTAAATTAAATATATGATCGTATTGGAACCTTTCAATATCTGTAGTAGTTTTAGTCATTCTAAAAAAGGTTATCTAAATAATTAATTCTTTTTAAGGGTGCTTTGCTAATAAAAATACCTGGAGATATATCTTCAGAGTTAGATTTTTCAAATAATTCAAAATCTGGCAATCCCTTTAAAAACAAATAAATATATCCTCCTAGATGTTTATGTGGTTGATAATTTTTAAGTCGCCACTTTAATAATCTATGCAATGCTAATAAATAAAGATGAGATTGCAATGGATAATGATGTTTAATCATTTCATTTCTCATGTTCTCATAGTTATAGTTTCTTGGTAAACAATCACTATTATCACTACCAGAAATCAAATTACTTTTCCAATCAATTACCCACCATTTACTATCTTCTAATTTATTTCCTACAGGGAAAACACAATCAATACATCCTGAATGAAAGCCTTTATTCATAATTTGAAGATCATTTATTTTATTTGCATATTCTTCACCAAATTCATATTCCTGATCTAAAAAAAAGCAATTTGATATATCATTAGAATTAATATTTCTACCTTCATAAGATAGGGTTAAATCATATTTGAGTTCCTTAATTAAGTATTCATTTGGAATATCAACTAGTTTCTTATTTTGTAATTCTCTTCCTAAAGATATATTTATGATTCTTAAAATCGCATCTTTTACTTTAAAAGCCAAAGAAGTATCAATTTGATGAAAGTTCAATTCCTCAATAATTAAATCAACTAAATCTTGATTATTATCGTTTCTAAATTCAAATCTTTCTATTATTTTGTGCAGGCAAGTCCCAGCAATATTTCCTCTTGGAAATTCACTTAAGGGATTTGGATAAGAAAAATAATTAGGATAATTCTTTAAATTCTTAAAATTAGAATCTTTGATAATTGATATATTATCTTCATAATCCCTATATTGATTGATGACTGCATCAATATTTTTATCTTTTCGTATCCAAGAAGAATAACTTGAATAAGAAATAAATTGATCAGAATTAAATACATTAGATATTTTTTTATTAACATTATCGATTTTCCAAAGATTATTATTCAATAGGTTGATTTGGAACTTAGAAAAAATTTCTTTTATTTTCTCTTTTTCTAAGCTAACTTCAAAAGTAGACTTATAAATATTGATATTTTCCAAATTATTAAGCAAATCATTATTTAAAATATTATTTGTATCCTCTAAATCATTAAAAACAATAAGTTTATATTTGCTCCTTGTAAGTGCTACATAAATTAACCTCTCACTCTCTTTAAATAAATCTTCTTCTTCTATTAATTTAAAATTTTCCACCTTCGCGTAATTATTAGAAATATTTACGTATATATTTCTATCAATATTTGATTTCCAAAGGGGTCCTTTAATTTTATTTGATTTATTTGAAATAAATGAGAGATATGGACATAGGACTATTTCAAATTCTAGGCCTTTACTACTATGAATGGTAGAAAGATTTATTCCATTTTGAAGATTATAGTTTTTAGTCAAGAAATCTTCTCCAGTAGAAATTCTTAAAATATGATCTAACTGATTTTTATACCAATTGAAGACTATATTGAGTTCAAAATCATTATTTATTAATTCTATTTCAACAATTTCTGAAAGTTGAAATAAATTTGAATTTAAATCTGAATCTTGAATAATAGAGGATGACTTGTAATTTATAATTAGTTCATTAACAATGTTTAAAAAACCTTTTTCTCTTAGTTCTTGGGACCAAGTAATGCATTTATTAATTAAAATTTCTAAATTATTACTAATTCCATGATCAAGTAAATCATCTAATTTCATTTCTATAAACTTTGAAGTGGCAAGCAAAGTTATATTTTTTAAAGACCTCGGATTTAATAAACATTCAATGAATAAAAATAGTAGAGAACTTGCTTCGGTATCAAAAATATTTTGTTTATTTTGAATTTTGCATGGGAGGTTAAACTGATTTAATTTTTTTTTAAAATCTATGCATTGCGAATTATTTAATGTAAGAATCGCTATTTTATTAATATCAATTTCTTTATTATTTAAAATAAAGTTAACTATGTAATGAATTACAAGATCCTCTAAATCAGTCTCTTTTTTTGAAAATTCTACAATTTCAAATACATCCTTAAATTTAAATTCAGGATTAATATTTTCATTAATTCTTGAGGTTAATTTACTGTAGTTTAGTTTTGATTGTTTAAGTCCATTCTTATAAAGTTTATTAAGAACATCGATTAACCTTTTTGAGGATCTATAGTTATCTGTAAGACTAAAAATTTCGATTGCATTAGATCTTGCATCTAAGTAAGTTTCAATATCTCCACCTCTAAATTTGTAAATTGCTTGTTTTGGATCACCTACGCAAAGTAAAAAATGATTTTTTGTATTAAAGAACTTTTTTATTAAACTCCACTGAGTAATATCTGTATCTTGAAACTCATCAACTAAGACACATTTAAATCTTTTTTGAATTTTAGATAGAGTATTACTATTAATAATTTCCGAATCTATAAATGTATTTTCTACAGTCTTTATAAGATCATTAAAGTTGAAAATAGATAAACTTTTCTTTAATTCAATTAATTTTATATAAGCTAATTGGGTAAATATTCTTACAAATTCAGTAAAGAAACCTTCTTTTATTTTATAAATTTTATGTTGTAATAAATTAAATTTAGTAAAATCTAATTTTAGATTATGTTTATTAATTTCTTTAGATATATTTTCAATATAAAAATATTTAGATAAAAGATCATCCTTAGAAATATCATATATAAAATCAATAATATTTTGAGAATTAAGCCTTTTGTTAATTTCTTCAATCCAACAATTTATTTGATTAAACTTATCATTTCTTGGTTTTGCAGCATATATTTGACTTTTTCCACCACTCTCCTTAATTAATTTTCCCAACTCTATGAGTTGTAAAAATAATTCCTTACCATTCTTATTCCATTCAAAACAAAACTCGTTCCAATTTAAATAAAAAAATTCATTAAAATAATTATTTAAATCAATAATCTTATATTTATTATTTATTTTAAATTCACAGATATTTTCTTGATCTATATTTTTTAAAATTTCTACAAAAAATGACTTATTGATCCTACTACCAAATCTAGAACTTATTTTTTTTGCGTTGATTGCTGATATAAGCTCATGATTAAGATTCAGAAAATCATCAATCCACAAATTATCTATTACATCTTTATACAAATTATCAATATTATTCTCAATATATGGATCTTGAGTTAGACCTATTTCAATACTATATTCATCAATAATATTATTACAAAAAGCATGGAACGTAGTTACTTTTAACTTATAGAATTGATTTATAAAATTATCAATTTCGGAAATTATTTTTTCCTTAGATTTATCTTTATCCTTAAAATTTAGATACCAATCCTTAAGAGTATTATCTATATTACTTTCATTATGACTTTGCAAATATAATTTTAAATTATGAAATCTCGAGAGTATTTTATCTCTTAATTCAGAACAAGTATTTTTTGTAAAACTTAGCAGGAGTATCTCATCTGGTTTAACTTTTTTCTCCAAAACATTTCTTAAAACTATGTGAGACAAAGTAAAACTTTTACCAGTTCCTGCACTTGCTTCTACTAATTTAAACTTATTATCTAATTTAATTTGATTAATATCCATTTATTTATTAAATTAAACTCTGACCTTATTTTTATAAAGTAAGTAATTCTTAAATTTATTCATTAAATATTTCTCTTCCAAGGCAATCTTAAATTTAATTATTAAAGCTAAACTTATTGTCAAAAATAAATAATAAATAGATAATTTTATTATAAAAACTCCAGTGGAAATAAATATTAAAGAATAGTACATAGGATGACGCGTAAATCGATAAATACCTTTAGTAACTAGATTGCTTTTTTTGATAGGTCTTGGGAAAGGGGATAAATTTCTACCTAAGTCTTTAATAGAAACTAACATTATTATGAAAGCGATTATGATAATTAAAATACCCAGGAAATTAGAAAAAGGACTTTCTTGAATTATTTGTTTTTGTGGAAGAAATTCCCATTGAAAAAAATGAAGACTAATAATAAAGAACTGTAAAAAAACAAGTATTAGATCATAAGCAGCTTTAAAAAAATTTTTTAACTGAAATTTTGACATTTTTTATTTCTTTAATGCTTTAATCAGAGGACCATATAATCTGTATGATAATTGATCAAAATTATTATTTCCAAGAAAGAAATCTGGTTCTTTTTCATTACCAAAACACATTTTCATTTCGATATTATCTCTTTCTCCTTTAGAAAAATTTTTATTACCAACCCATTTATCTGTAAAAGCTTTTTTTTCATTTTTTGATTTTATTTTTGCTTCTACATATTTATAAGCACTTTCTGGAGGAAGAGGTAAACATTTTTCAGAATAATTTTTAAAAATATTTATGTAGTCCTCCAAAATTAGATTTGATTCAGTTGCTCCGGGTGATTGAATAATTTGCGATTTATAATCATTTTCTGTTCTATAAATTACTTTAGTCATTTTTATATTACTCTTTAAAGAAGAAATAAAGAGTAATTTTATCCAAGCCTCAGTCAACCGGTTTAAACTTAACTTCGCATTAATTAATTCAATTACGGTGTCATCAGCGATTAAATATTCTTCTTTATTCGCATTTAACTTTACATAGATTTTATTAATCTTATTATGTTGACTCAAACTTGCACATAGACTGCTTAATAAGTCTTTGATTTCTTTTTCTTTTGTAATAATACTATTTTTGGGCATAATAATACCATTTTCAGCCAATTGATCATTAATATCTAATTCATTTAAATCATCAATAATATTATGATTATCAATCTCTACTTGCTGGATTATTTTTGTAATTAGTTGTGACTTTTGCAGATTGCTTACATACTCATCGTCTGGATGATGAATAAATATTTCCTTAGGAGAAATATTGTTTTTATTAAGCCAATATTTTTGTGGAGTCTTGAACCAATAAATCAGTTCTGATAATTTGTAATTTTTAATATCAGATTTTTTTTCATTCCAATTTATATCTTCTATTAAACAATAATTACTTTTAACAATCTTAGATTTATCAAGATCAATTATTTCATTTTTATTTAAATCAGAACTTTTAACTATTACTTCTCTTTGGCTTTGGTTTAAGAAACTATCAAAAAAAGAAATTAATTCTTTAATAGGAAATGAAACATCTAATTTTTTATTGTCTTTATCATTTTTTACCCAAGTAACTATAAATTTATCTCTGCAGGCAATTAACAACTCCAGAAATGCATATTTCTCTCTTTCAAAAACAGATGGATCACCCAATTGATATTTGTTTTTTAATAAATTAATGTTTTCACTCTTTGGTAATTTTGGATAATTAACACTATTCATGTCTATTAGGAAGATAACCTTATGTGGAATATGCCTTGAATTCTCAATATCACTTACTAGGATCTTGTTGACTCGTGATTTACTTTGATATTTAACTTTATTTATGCAAGAAATTAATATTTCTCTAAAAACTTTTAACAAGATAAGATCATCAGGTATTAAAGGTATTGCGTGATTGTCAAGAATTCTATTTATTTCACTTATTTCTAAATTGAAATTTTCATTAGAATCAGCAATACTTTTTAATATAAACTTTATCTTTTCAACCCAATTCGAGTAAGAAAAAGACCCCCTTATCAAATTAATATATTTTTTTAAATGAATTAATATTTTAACCCATTTATTCAAATCCAAACTTATATTTTTATAGCTAAATGGTTTTAAATTAAAAGTACTTAAATTTACTTCTTTGTCATAAATTAAGCCTAAAGTGATTCTATTTATACACCAATCTAGAGTATTTTTCTCTTCACCTAATCTTTCTTTATCATCTAATCCCCAATGAAACCCCGCTTGGGTAAGTAAGAAAATAATTTCATCCTTCTCAGTAATATTAAAATCAAAAATGTTCTGAGTTACTTTTTTCGAAAGAATGTAATCTATTTTTTCAAGTGTAATTTTTTCACTTGCTATTTCAGTGATGTCAATTAGAAATTCATAGATGCCTGAAGAGTCATGATTATCCTCATCAATAAAAAAATAAGGTATCTTTTCACCATTAATTAACTCATTATTAAAAATGTACCTTAGATAAGGTTTAATTAAATTAGTTTGTGGAGATAAAACAGCAATATCACTATATTTAATATTCTCGCAAGAATTTATTATTTCTATAATTTTATTTCTTAAATATTCAAATTGACTATTCTGATTAAAATGCTCACAAAGTAATATTGAATCATCCCTTTCACTTACTATAAAATCAACTCTATTATTATCAATTAGTCTTTTTTGTATTTGATTAAGAAGAGGAATATCTTTCTTATTATGAAAATTAGTTGTTGGATCGAGATAAATAAGATTATTTTTTAAATTTATACCTTCTGAATAAATATTTTCATCAATTAATTTCTGAAAGTTTGCTCCAAATTTACCAAATATTTTCTCTATATTTGTATTGTTTAAATTCAATTTACTTTCATTATCATCAAATTCCAACTCACCTTCAAGACAATTTATTCTATTCCATAAATCTTCTCCAGGAGATAATAAATACAAATTTACCTTAATAAATTTTGAAAGTTCTGAATAAAAATTAATATGTAATTTAGATAAGTTATTATCTGAAAAAATATAAATTTGATTTGGTACTTGAAATTCAACGTTTTTAATTTTTCTTAAATTCTTTATTACTTCAATCATGTATAAACATGATGGCTTTTCAGATATCTTTTCCTCTAATAATTTATATAAAATAGGTTGCCAAAATTGATCTGAGTTTAAATTCTTAAATAGATTAGATGAATTAATTTCATATCTATTCCATTGAGCAATCATTTCAGGTCTAAAAATCAGATAATCAATAAAATTATTCGTGATCTTTTTTGTCAGATTATATATGTCCCCATCAATTGTCTTTTTATTATCCAAATATTTATTAATCCAATTTCTAAGCGGAAATGATTCTTTAAAGCTATTTAATTCTTCCAAGGAATCAATAATGCCCCATTTAATTGACTCAAAATTCCATGCGCTCATGTCAATTGCAGGGAAAAAATTTGTCAATAATGACTCAGTAAAAGTTGATATTGTCTTTAATTCATAAAGAGCACTTATTTTGTTTTTTATAGTTATTTGTTCACGTAACCAATTACCCAAAAAGTAATTGGGAACTACTATTTCTAATTTCTCATTTATAGGCGGAGGACATATTTTTAATTCCTCTGCTAACAGTTCACTAATTACTTCAATTTTATTTGACTTATAAAGATTGAGCAATTTACTAGATGGTTATATTACTCAACTTTAAATGGATCAATTATTTCTGCATTAGGACATTCGAATTCCCCCACAGCAACAAACTCCAAACGAAGCTTTAAGAAAGTTATAAATTTTTTATCAGTCGATAAAACAACTGCTGGGGTAGATGGAATTTTTGCTTTTAGATCAGCAAATTGGGTTGTTTGCAAAAATGATGGATTTTTTAAAAGCCAAAAATCTATTTCTTTATTATTTTCTTTATAGTTCCTCATCCTCTCTTTCAAAATTTCATCAAGTGGTTCTTCAACAGTTAAAAACTTTTCACTTGCCGCAACGAAAAAATATGTTGTCATTTTTGAAATTTAATTTGATGTGATAAGGGACTTCATTTCACGTACAGACTTTTCTAATCCTATCGCTAAAGCCCTTGCAACAATACTATGACCTATGTTCAACTCGTTCATATTATTAATTGATGCAATTTTTTTAACATTATTGTAGTTCAGGCCATGACCAGCATTAACAATTAACCCAAGGTCATTTGCTAAATGTGTAGACTCTATAATCCTTTGGAGCTCTTTGTATTGTTCAGATCCCGATAATTCAGCATATTTTCCAGTATGTAATTCTATAAAATCAAAGCCTATTTCTTTGGAATAATTTATCTGTTCTCCAAGAGGATCAATAAATGCACTTACTTCTATATTTGAATCTTTTAAATTCCCAACAGCCTTCTTAAGGTATTGCACATTACTTTTTAAATCCAACCCGCCCTCAGTAGTAACTTCCTCTCTTTTCTCGGGTACAAGCGTTACATAATCGGGAAGAATTTTTTTGGCAATTTCTAACATTTCTTCTGTAGCAGCCATCTCTAAATTGAGTTTTGTTTTTATAGTCTCTTTCAGAAGGAATACGTCCCTATCTTGTATGTGTCTCCTATCTTCTCTTAGATGCACTGTTATAGAATCAGCCCCTCCTAATTCAGCTAAAAAAGCAAATTGCACAGGGTCAGGCTCGACAGTTTTCCTTGCTTGCCTTACATTTGCAATATGATCAATGTTTACCCCTAAAGTAGCCATAATTTTGAAAATCTTAGTTTCTAGACAATCCAGTAACCGCCCAATAATAGCTAATAAAAAAAGGCAAAGACTTAAATTATTAATATATAGTAAATAGAATTTGAAAAAGAAATCCTTAAATCTTTGGCATAAAATCAACCCTTTATTGGGATTTATTGCAATGTTTGTTACTCAGGACGTTGTTTTAAGGTTCTTTTTTAAAAAAAAGAAAATATTAAATAATGGTTTTTCAATTCCCAAAAATTCTTCTATCATTTTGGCTCCAAGCCATAGATCAAGATGGGACGGCTTAGTACTCACCATGGCAATGGGGAGAAGAGTAACAAAAAAGGATTGTAGATTTATGGTTACTAAATCCGAAATGAGAGGGATACAAGGTTGGTTTTTAAAAAGACTTGGATGTTTTTCGATAAATCAATTATCGCCATCTCTCTCAACGTTAAGATATGCGATTGATCTCATAGAAAAAGGAGAACAACTTGTTGTTTTCCCCGAAGGAAAGATTAATAAATTTGGGAAAAAATTAGTTCTCAAAGAAGGATTATATAGATTAGCTAGATTAGCTACAAAAAAAACAACATCCATTATGGTAATTCCAATTGGAATAGCCTACAGCAAAGTACCTCCGAATTTTAGGAGCGAATTTTGTTTATCCTTTGGAAAACCAATAGCAATTAATGATTACTTAAACTCCACCATCAAGGAATTTAATATATTTCTACATGAAAAAATGATCCAAGAGGAAGAAAAAGCATTAAAAATTGTAGGTAGATGAATCTGTTATAAGTTACTATAAACCTTAATAATAATTTGATTAAGAAATGAAATTCCTAAAGTTAATCCCAATTTTATTTATATTTTTTGGAAAAGTTCCTTATGGAAATGTAGTTCATGCAGAAATCAAGGGTCCAAAAGACTATAAAGTGCTTTCGAATGATAGTAAAAAGCTATCGATTTCAAACGTAGAGTATTTTATAAAACAAGGCGATAAATATATTAAAAACGGAGATGACGATAAAGCTAAGGATTTTTATCTAGACGCTAGAAAATTAGCCAAGCAACTTGCGTCTTTTTATTCCGATCTTAATACTTCTTTCAAAGGAATTGATGCGAGAATACCAAATGAAATGCAAAGGAAGGGTAAGCAAACATTAAAAATATTGGCAAAATCAAATGAAAGATTAGCCTCAATGTACATAAAAACTGAAGAACCTGAAGTTGCGGTACCTTTACTTGTTGAAACAATTAGAATAATGTCTCCCAATAGCCGAGAAGGCAAAGAAGCTTATGAAAGATTGATCCAACTAGGATTTGTTGAGACAAAATACAAAGGTTAATTAAAGTTAATTATGATTACAAAAGAAGAAGTCATTAATTTAATCACTAAAAAATTACCAAGTTCCCAAGTTTTTGTTGAAAACCTTAAGGGAAATGATCATTTGCAAGTAACTGTAATTGCAAATGAATTTAATGGATTATCATTAGTTAAACAACATCAGCTGGTCTATTCTGCCTTGAAAGAAGAATTAGCTTCAGAGGCTATTCATGCACTGGCATTAAAAACAGAAACACCAAATTAAATTATGGACAACCTAACAAAAGATAAGATACAAAAATTAATTGACTCAAATCCAGTAATGGTATTTATGAAAGGAACTAAGTTAATGCCTCAATGCGGTTTTTCCAATAATGTAGTTCAAATTCTAAATTCCCTAGGTATAGAATTTGGTACTTTTGATGTTTTAAGCGATTACGAAATCAGAGAAGGAATCAAAGAATATTCAGATTGGCCAACTATTCCTCAAGTTTATTTAAAAGGAGAGTTTCTTGGTGGATCAGACATACTAATAGAAATGTATAATTCAGGATCCCTTAAAGAAAAAATAGAAATTGAATTAGCGTCTTAAAACAATTGATAAGTATAAATACTGATTTAGTTAATAAAAATTAATATTTTAAGTTATTTTTTTATCAAAAAAACCTTTATTTCCTCCTCCATTTGGATCAATAAAACTAGAAGGATCTAGGATCCATCTCTCTATCAATCTCTCTAATTTCTCTTGATCTTTTTGCTCTAAACTACTGCAATTCCTTAAGGCTTGAAGATAACCATCACTATATAATTTAAGATCAGTTGGTGTATGAAAACGAGTAACTAAGTCTTGGCAACTATCGCAAATTGATTGAAAATGTCGAATTGCATTAGGGTTTTCAAATGATGTCATAATTTGATAGATTCCGATTTTTATTTAGCATTTGTTATACCTTATTAAGGATGACAAAAAATTGCCTGGCCCAACAGTAAATAAGAATGCAATCAACTGAGCAAATCTTAGCTTCAACCCCTGGCACTGCACAATTGCCTACAAGTTCTCAAACTCCTTCGAGAGTACTTGTTGTTGAACCCCACCCCACACTTAGAACTGTCCTTGTCCAAAGACTTCGTCAAGATGGTCACCTTGCTGCAGCAGTTGGATCAGCTGCAGAAGCGGTAGATTTATGCAGGGAACAGTCACCAGACCTCTTAGTAAGTGCCGAAATCCTGGAGCAAAATACTGCAATGAGACTAGCCCAACAATTGGGATGTTCAGTTATTGTTTTAACGGCAAGATCGGGAGTTGAAGCATTAGTTAGTCTTCTAGATGAAGGAGCTGATGATGTCCTAAGAAAACCATTTGGTCTTGAAGAATTAGCAGCAAGATGTAGAACATTATTGAAGAGAGGAAGAATAGGACTACAGGAAAAAGTTGAAGTTGGACCGTTAGAAGTTCATCTTCTCCTTAGACAGGTAACTCTTAGTGAAAAACCCGTTGAATTAAGTCCTAGGGAGTTTGCATTACTTTGTGCCTTATTGATGCCTCCTGGGATGGTTAGAAGTAGACAGGAGCTTTTGAGGATGGCCTGGCCCCCTTTTAGTGGAGGTCCAAGGTCTGTTGACACTCAAGTATTAACTCTTCGAAGAAAATTAGAACAGGCTGGCCTAGGAGAAGGTGGGGGGATAACAACAGTTAGGCAACAAGGATATAGATTTAGTGTTGATAATATTTAAACCATAAAAGAGATAATTTCACCAATAATCATTAGAACTGATAAACATGTAAGTAATTTATATGTCCATAGTGGTGAGATGTAAGAGATATCTTTTGTACTGATTTTGGTTTTTTCCTCAATTTTATCCAAGAAAATATCAAAATTTTGGATACGTTGTGGTACCAAATAATTTTTCCCTTTTTCACCAATAAAATAAAAAACTCTACTACCTTGGCTTGTTGGTATGGATTTAATAGACTTAATTTCATCCCAAAATATTTCCCAATTATTTTTGCCAAAGGCCCTAGAAATAAAACTTGTTTGATAAGAAATTTTCTTTTCACAAGTTTCTACATAATCACTAGTAATATTAAAAATCAAAAACAGACCTAAAATAAATAAAAATAGTGAAGGTATTTTTGATTGTTCACTTGAAAAAAATGTAATAGGGAGTGTGAGAGCTACATATAAAGAAATTAGAGAGCTTTTTACTGGAAAAAGTGTTTTAAATTTTTCAGGCATGAGGTTAATTTTTTATTCAATCAGGCAATTTAAAATCATTAATATTTAATTTTGATCCAATTTTATGTGCACATGCATAACCACTAAAAGCTACGGCATTTAAACCTTGTCCTGGGAAACATGAGTCACCTACACAATAAAGATTTTCAATATTTGTTGTGTTAAAGGGCATTGGGAGAAGCCCAAGTAATTTTTTATTAGGAATAGGTCCATAACTACCCTCAAATCTTCCAAGAAACTTTCTGTGAGTTCTAGGCGTACCAATTTCTTTATGGTGAATATTTTGATATAGTCTTGGGATTATTTTAGAAATCTTTTCAATTAAAAATGAATAATAATTTTCTTTTTTAGCAAGGTATTCCTCTCTTGAAAGATTGTCCCATTCATTGATGGAAGAAGGTGTAAATGCATGAATGATATGTTTACCATCTGGAGCTAAAGAAGAATCAAGAAGGGTGGGAATAGAAATAAAGATTACTCCTTTTTCATTTTCTAATTCTTCCCAATCCTCAACAATAATATGATGACAATTAAATTTTTTATCAATTAACTCTTCAGCGACTCCTAAGTGTATTGAAACAAAAGATGGCGAAGGCTTATAAGTTTCAGACCACTTATATTCACTTTTTGGTACGTAATCTCTTGCAATTAAACCCTTATTATTACTTAGTCCGAAAGTATCCCATCTTGTGGAATTAGAGACAATTATATCGGAGTAAATTTCTTCTCCATTAGATAACTTTACCCCCACAGCTTTTTTATCTTTTAAGAGTATTTTAGTAACATTGGCTCTGAACCGTATTTTGCTCCCAAATTTTTCAAGACCAGTAACTAATTTCTCTGCAATCTTACCTACCCCACCCTTTGGATAATTTATACCTCCAGAATGTCTATCTGTAAAAACCATTCCTGCATTTATCATTGGGGTTTTAAGAGCAGGCATAACTGACCAACAAAAACATTCAATATCAATAAACTTTAGGAGTTCTGAATCTTTAATAAATTTTCTTGCAACATCTCCAGCATTTATTGGTAGCCATCTAGCAAGACCCAAGCAGGATAAAGGCGCTTTTAAAAAGACCTTAAAAAGATAACTAGGATCCTCAATTGACAAAAGAGGCATAGAATCAAGGCAGTTAAATACCTTTTTACACGTTCCATAAAAATTCTTAATACCTTCTTTTTCTTTCGGGAACCGATCAATTAATTTACTAATAAATGCCTCATATTCTCTGTCAACTGAAATACTCAAATTGTTTGGAAGATGATACTCTAATTGGACAGGGTCAGGAATAGTTTCACATTTCTCGTTTACATCTTTTAGAGCTCGAGTTAATAAATTTGTATAACCTTTGTCTCCAAATCCGAAAATCATTGATGCTCCAACATCAAAGGTATACCCTTTTCTCTTGAAAGATCCTCCACTACCCCCAGGAATAACATATTTTTCGAGTACCAACACTTTTGCACCCTTTGCAGCCAATTGTGAAGCTGTAACCAATCCTCCTATTCCTGAACCGATTATAATTGCATCAAAATTTTCTTTATTTGCTTGCATTTTAAATTATTTAAAAATTCATTTTAATTAATCTAGACAAATAATTGTTCTTTTTCGAAACACGAATCTAATTTTTTTTTAAAACTTTGCATGGCCTTTAAAGACCTTTCTTGGTAAGCTCTGTATCTTATTTTTTTGTCTTTTATTTTGTTTTTTAATTCTGGCAGGAGCCCAAAAGATGGAGGCATTGGTTGAAACTTATTTTTTTTCTGATTAGACATTATTACATTTTTATTACTAATAAAGTTCATTAGAGAACCTGTCATTGATTCCTTAGGGAAAGTAACTGGACTTTTATTCATCGCCAGTAAAGAAGCATTAATTCCAGCTAATAAGCCACCTGCAGCTGCAGCTGCATAGCCCTCTGTCCCTGTAATTTGGCCTGCAGCCAGAAGTGATTCCCTTTTTAAAAATTGAAGTGTTGGCAAAAGGAGTTTAGGAGATTCTAAAAATGTATTTCGATGCATTACACCAAAACGAACAAACTCAACTTTTTCTAAGCCAGGAATCATTCTAAATATTCTTTTTTGTTCTGACCATTTGAGGTTAGTCTGAAATCCAACAATATTTAGTAAATTACCTTCTAGATCTTCTTTCCTTAACTGAACAATTGCATGGGGCCTCTTTTTAAATCTATTTTCTCTATCGAATAAATCTCCCCATTTTGGATTCCATAAACCAATAGATTTCAAAGGACCATATCGCATTGTTTCAATTCCTCTTCTCGCTATCTCTTCGATTGGTAAACAGGCTTCAAAGAAATTTGCTGAATCTTTTTCAAAATCCTTCAAAGTGGCTTGCTGACCTTTAATTAATTGATTCCTAAAATTTACGTATTCATTTTCGTTCATTGGGCAATTTAAATATGCTGGATCCCCTTTGTCATATCTACTTGCTTTAAAGACAATTTCGTGATCAACAGTGTCGCCATAGATGATAGGGCTTGCTGCATCAAAAAAATGGCAATAATCAAAACCTGTAAAGTTTTTAATTTTTGTAGCTAATGCATTAGATGTCAAAGGACCAGTAGCAATTATAGTTATGGTCTCTTTTTCTGGGATATCTAATTGTTCAATCCTTTTGATTTCAATAAGTGAATGTGAAGATAAAATCTCTGTCAAAGATTTACTAAATTTTGATCTATCCACCGCTAGTGCTCCACCAGCTGGGACAGAGTACATATCTGCTGTTTTAATTATTAGTGAATTGAACGTCCTTAATTCTTCTTGCAAAAGTCCTGCAGCTCTGTCCTTACTCAAGGCTCCAAAACTATTGCTACATACTAGTTCACCAAACTCACTTGAATGGTGGGCTGGAGTTGAAGATAGCGGTCTCATTTCAACTAATTTAACGGCTATTCCTGCGTTTGCTATTTGCCAAGCTGCCTCTGATCCAGCTAGACCCGCCCCTATTACTATTACCTCTTTATCTATCAAATTAAATTAGTCCTTCCCCAAAAAATCTCTATTAAATTGTTCCCTCGCAGGCTTTTGTATATTGAAAATGACCCACGCAAGAGCAGCAATAATTGGAGCAAAAACGACAATAGTTCTTAACATCTGAGTAAATAATAATTCATATTATATATTAGCTTTCAAATAAAAATAAAGGGAGAATTTTTAATTTTTTATTTTATTAGTTAAGAATTATATTTCAATTGTTCAAGTTAAGAAAATAAGTTGTTTTTTTTACCTTAAAAAGGGATAATTTTTAATGTACTCAATATTACATAATGGGTCGCTAGCTCAGCGGTAGAGCATCCGGCTTTTAACCGGCTGGTCCTGAGTTCGAATCTCAGGCGACCCACATCAAAATTATTGAATAAGTAAATTTCATAAATTTTTTATAAATATATCTGTCCCTCGTAAAATTTTGGGCATTTCAATCAGTGTTTTTTAAATTTAAATCGGTAATTTCCAAATATTTGAATGCTCATTATAGATTTATTTAGTTCAAAACCGTATTAACTAACTACCCAAGAATTATATATTGCATATTCCTGAGCATTTAAAAAATAAATTTAAATTACACACAAATGTATCAATGCTGTAAATATAGAGCTTTTAATCATTTTTAAGTGTGTTTTTGTAAAAAAACTACGAAATACTTTACAAAGCTTCATCAATGCTGTTACAATAATTTACATACATTTTCATTTATTATTATGACTCCTGAAGCAGAACGTTTTAATGGTTGGGCAGCAATGTTAGGTTTCGTTGCAGCTGTTGGCGCATATGTAACCACTGGGCAAATCATTCCAGGTTGGTTCTAACTTTAAATATCAAAATTTCTTAAATTCAAAATTATTGGTTTATTGCAAAAAAGACAAATTAATTTCCAGCCCTGATTGATTTCATAGCTGTTTATAATTTCTCTTTGTATTAATAGCATCCAGTATTTTTTAAATTTTGCAAATTATCTTCTAATACCAAAAGTCTTTAATTTTAAAGGCTTTTATTTTTTTACATTTTTTTCTATATTATCCAAACAAGTCGAACACAATAAGTGACCTTTCTTTATCCAAAAAGTCTTAGTTGATCTTTCTATATCTCTTTTACAAATCAAACATTTAAAGATTGGAGACATTTTGAAGATATTTGATAAATTTAATGAGAATATTAATAATATTATGAAAGCATTAATAGGAATTCTTTAATTGTTTTTAATATTTTATAAGTTGAAATTTTAAATTTTTTATATAAAAATCTAGAAATAATTTTGAAAATATAGATAATTTATCTATAAGAATTTATATTCATAGAAATATAAAAAGGCCTGCTTTTTTAGCAGGCCTTTTTGTGTGTTGGAGATTTTCTAAATTAAATCAATAAATTTAGAAGCTGAATGAAGTCTTAACCATTACACCAGTTGTATCATCTAAACCGGATGTCACATTGTCCTTAGTAAAGATCAATGGAGTAATTGTCATGCCATCGTTAATATCATATGAGTAGTATGCTTCGTACTGATACGCCTCATCTGTACCTTCGATAGTATTACTGTGACCTACAGCAACACCAGCAGTTCCTGGTCCTACTTCATCCCATGATAAACCAACCATGAAACTTGTTTTTTCATCAACACTTGCGTCAGCTCCACCGATGTCACCGGCTTCATAACCAACACTTATAGAAGGGAAATAACCTTCAGGAGTGTAGTAAGCATTTAATGCAGTGAATTTATCTTCATTTATAGAAGATGTCTCAACGATACCGTAAGTTAAAGAAACACCGTAAGTGTCAGCTATGTAAGCTGCGTTGAAGGCATAAGCATCAAGTGTTTCATCAGTGAACATACCTGTAACTTCACTACCTGTCTGGAAACCAGTAGCAGCAGTAAATCCATTACCGAAGTCGTAACTAGCACCAAGAGTTGCTGCACCACCAGTAATACCAGCATTTACGTTGGCACAATCATCTAATAAGTTACCTGGTCCGCCGTAAACACAAGCTGTTGTGAAAAGTGCGCTACCGTCTGTAGAGTCACCAACAATGAATGTTGCCTCACCAACTGGGAATGTATAAGAAACTCCATCAACTGTAAGTGCGTCACCGTTTGTGTTTCCATCGAATTCAGCAACACCTTCAGTAGAGTTACCAGCATCAAGTGTGATATCAAGAGAATCTTCGCCAGTAAAACTTGTGTTAAGACCTATTCCTAGACTGTAACCAAAAGTAAGAGCATCATCAGAAGCATCTGTTTCAGCTCCAGAAGCGCTCTCCTCATCATCTTGAGCACCTAAGTAGAAATCAACACCGAATGATGCAGTTGTTGTTTCTGAGAAGCCGCCATCATAACTACTGTCTTCGACTAATCCCTCTCCACCTGCAAGCAAAGATTCTTCATCAGAATCAACAGTTTCAAAAGAATTTACAAATTCTATACCCTCAACATCAGAGTAATTTGCAATTTCATTCAGGTTAACTTCAGTAGCATTTGAGGACATAGGAACTAATAATCCTAATGTCGCAGGTGCTACAAGTAAGCTTTTAAAAAGCTTCATAATAATTCCTCACACAGAAATTTAATACTCTTAAAATAATTCATAAATAATATATTGACAAGAAGCTATAGACAAAAATAAATTTGTCCTTATTAACAAAAAAGGCCTGCTTTTTAGCAGGCCTTTTTGTGTGTTGGAGATTTTCTAAATTAAATCAATAAATTTAGAAGCTGAATGAAGTCTTAACCATTACACCAGTTGTATCATCTAAACCGGATGTCACATTGTCCTTAGTAAAGATCAATGGAGTAATTGTCATGCCATCGTTAATATCATATGAGTAGTATGCTTCGTACTGATACGCCTCATCTGTACCTTCGATAGTATTACTGTGACCTACAGCAACACCAGCAGTTCCTGGTCCTACTTCATCCCATGATAAACCAACCATGAAACTTGTTTTTTCATCAACACTTGCGTCAGCTCCACCGATGTCACCGGCTTCATAACCAACACTTATAGAAGGGAAATAACCTTCAGGAGTGTAGTAAGCATTTAATGCAGTGAATTTATCTTCATTTATAGAAGATGTCTCAACGATACCGTAAGTTAAAGAAACACCGTAAGTGTCAGCTATGTAAGCTGCGTTGAAGGCATAAGCATCAAGTGTTTCATCAGTGAACATACCTGTAACTTCACTACCTGTCTGGAAACCAGTAGCAGCAGTAAATCCATTACCGAAGTCGTAACTAGCACCAAGAGTTGCTGCACCACCAGTAATACCAGCATTTACGTTGGCACAATCATCTAATAAGTTACCTGGTCCGCCGTAAACACAAGCTGTTGTGAAAAGTGCGCTACCGTCTGTAGAGTCACCAACAATGAATGTTGCCTCACCAACTGGGAATGTATAAGAAACTCCATCAACTGTAAGTGCGTCACCGTTTGTGTTTCCATCGAATTCAGCAACACCTTCAGTAGAGTTACCAGCATCAAGTGTGATATCAAGAGAATCTTCGCCAGTAAAACTTGTGTTAAGACCTATTCCTAGACTGTAACCAAAAGTAAGAGCATCATCAGAAGCATCTGTTTCAGCTCCAGAAGCGCTCTCCTCATCATCTTGAGCACCTAAGTAGAAATCAACACCGAATGATGCAGTTGTTGTTTCTGAGAAGCTACCAGCTTCAATGTTGTTCATTCTTGCTTCTAAACCATCTACACGGCTGTTAGTAATAGCAAGTTCTTCTGCAGGGGCGAAATCACTAATTGTAACTTCGTTTGCTGTAGCGGACATAGGAGCTAATAATCCTATAGTCGCAGGTGCTACAAGCAAGCTTTTAAAAAGCTTCATAAATTTCCTCACACGAAATTTTAAAGTACACTCAATATTAATACATTTCTAATTACAAAATCAAGTATTAAACAATACATTATCAAAAGAGTTGTACCAGTTTTTAAACCTATACAACGAAAACCTTAAAAACATTTATATACATTAGGAAAGAGTGTTATTTAAAATTTTACTTTCGAGAGTTTAAAAAAAGGGTCTATTTTCTCTTGGAGGGATTGAGAAATTAAATAAACCTTATAGATAGTTTTAAGAAATAAGATTTTTATATCTATCCTTCTTCGTTAAAATTTCTATTGCTGGTTGAAGCATATCCTCATAATGTTTCCATCCTCCTACAGATTTTGAATTAATAGGTGATCTAATTTCAACATTACTTCTGGTAAATACTGAACGTTGATTTAGGTTTGGATATAGGTAGTTGTCATTCCATTCCCATTGCAACCAATTTATTAAAGACTTTATTTCTTTTAAAGGGTTAGTAACTAATTCTTCGTAATTTAAATCGTAAATATATGATCTAAATTCTTTTTTATATAAATCCATAATCTCTTCTTGATCAATATAAACTTGTGCACAATCAACTAAGGAAGAAGAAAAAATATTACCTGTGCTGAAATGGGCCCGATAAATTGAAAGAATATTATCTAGAGGATTTCTATAACAATGAATTATTTTTGCATTTGGAATAGTCCTTGCAATTATTCCTGCATATTGATAATTAAATAACCATTTATTAGTGGTTATTGTTAATTCAGCAATATTATTTTGTGAATATCGTTTATATATTTCTGCAAGTGTTGCTTCTCTATTAGATTTCAATTGTTTATATTCTCTATAAGATTCTTCAAATATATTAACTTCTCCAAGATCATTTACTCGGGAATTTAGGCTTATAATGGACTCCACCAAAGTTGAACCGCATCTGGGCATTCCAACTATAAAAATACTTATTGGATCATCAGAGTAATCTTGAAAATTTCTCTGAAAATTGTTTGAGGAAATTTTTAATTTATTAGTTTTTTTAATTAACAAGTCTGCTTCTGACTTAAACATACTGAGTTTTAAATTATTTGCTCTTAAAAGGTTCTCTGCACTTTCTCTATATTTCTTTCTTTTGTGAAGAATGTTTGCCCTTCCAAAAAAGATATTTACTAACTCTATATTTTTTTTGTTATTTAAGAAACTTTCAGAAAAAAGTTGGCTTATCCAATTTTGGTCTTTTTCTGTTTGCTGCATATTCGATAGCGACAAGTATGCATCAGTCAATTGAGGATCTATTTCAAGTGCTTTTTGAATATATAATTTTGCTTCCTGTAATTTACCCAGATTTTTTAATATAAATCCAAGATTGTAGTAAGCACTAGCAAAATCAGACTTAAGTTCAATTGCTTTCCTAAGGTAAATTTCTGCTTTAGATAAATTACCCTTTTCAAGAAATAAACCTCCAAGATTATAGTATGCATTGGCATATTTGGGATTTAACGTAATTGCTTTTTTTAGTTCTATTTCTGCTTCTTTGTGTTTTCCAATTTCTTTTAGGAATGTTCCATAGTTAGAAAAAACAATATAATTTTGCAATCCATTTTTAATAAGATACAAATAATACTTTGCTGCTTCTAATTTTTTACCTTCAGCTTGAAGTTGAAATGCTTTTTTAATTAACTTATCAGTATTGAATTTTTCATTTTTATATCTAATATTTTTCTTTTTTGATTGATTTTTATCTCCAAACCCCTTCATATTACTTTAAATCTCTGAGGATATCTTATATGGTTTAATTTAAAATGATAATGATGTCGTAATCAAATTAAAATAATACAAAAATTATTTTTTTGACATACCTTCTAGATTAATAAAGAATTCTTAGATCTCGCAAAATACTTAGTCATATAGATATCGTTTTATTGAACATTTATGAAAGCGAATCTCCATATTTATTAGTTTCTTTAAGGATTTCTATAGAAGGTTTAAGCATATCTTTGTAGTTCTTCCATCCACCCGTTGACTTTGAATTAATTGGGGAGCGAACTTGAACACTGCTTGCAGTAGATACTGAGCGAGTATTTAGATGGGGAGATAAGTATGAATCGTCCCAATGCCAACCTAACCAGGCAATCAATGATTTTATTTCTTTTTTGGATTCTCCTACTAATGAGTCATAATTCATGTCATATATTTTTGGTCGAAATTCATCCTTATATCTACTCATTATTTCTTCTTGATCTAAATAAATTCTTGTGCAATCAACTAATGAAGAAGAATATTCGTTTCCAGTTTCAAAATTTGATCGATAAATTGACAGGATATTGTCCAAAGGATTTCTATAACAGTGAATTATTTTGGCTTCAGGAATTTGGCTAGCGATAATACCCGCGTATTGATAGTTATAGAGCCATTTATTTGTTGTGATTTTAAATTTATTTGTATATCCGCTTATTTTTTTGAAATAAATATCAATTAGATGTGATTCTTGATCAATTTGTTTTTGCTCCAAGAATGATTCCTCGAGTATGTTAATTTCACCCAAATCATATACATCATCATTCATACTAAGTATTGACTCAATTAATGTAGATCCACTCCTAGGCATTCCTACAATAAATATACTCTTAGGAAAATTAATGCATTCTTTTTTATATATTTCTAATTTGCCAGTTTCAATAAATAATGCTTCAGACTTTTTAATTCTATCTTCAAATTGAGATGGTTTAATATCAAGTTTTAGATTATTCGCTAAAGTATAATATTTTGAACTTTCTTGGTATTTCTTTTCATTATGAAGAATATTTCCCCTTGCAAAATAAATGTTAATTTTATCTTTATTAGATTTATTCTTTAATATATTTTCAGAAAAAAGATGTTTCTTCCATATTTTAATTTCTTTGCCGTATTTAAGAGTTGATAGAGAAAAATAGGCGCTTGCTAAATGAGGATTAAGTTCTATTGCTTTGAGAGTGGATTTTTCTGCTTCTTTTAACTTTCCAAGAGCTTTTAAAATCGCTCCAAGATTACAATATGCCATGGCATAGTCAGGTTTAAGTTCTATTGCCTTGCGAGTAGATTTTTCTGCTTCTTTTAACTTCCCAAGATTTCTTAAAATAGTGCCTAAGTTAGATTGAACCTCTGCTATATCAGGACTGAGTTTAATTGCTTTACGCGTCGATTTTTCTGCTTCTTTGAGCTTTCCAAGATCTTTTAAAATAGCTCCGAGATTACCATATGCCATAGCGTAATCTGGATTAAGTTCTAATGCTTTGCAAGTAGATTTTTCTGCTTCATTTAACTTTCCAAGATCTTTTAAAATAGCTCCGAGATTACAATATGCCATTGCGTAATCGGGATTAAGTTCTATTGCTTTGCAAGTAGATTTTTCTGCTTCTTTGAGCTTTCCAAGATTTTTCAATATAACGCCATAATTAGCAAAAACTTTATAGTCATTACATCCTTGATCGATTATTTTTTTATAATATTTTTTTGCTTCTGGAATATTGCCTTTTAAATGAAATTGAATTGCCTGATTAATTAAAAGTTTTTGTAAGTTTTCTATATTTGGTTTCTTGCTGTATTTATGCAAAGATTTCTTGTGTTCTCCAAAACCTTTCATTTTTTAAAGCTTTCTCTTATGGGAGAAATTATAGTACTAAATATTAATTGATAAATTCAATTTGGTTTAATAGGAAATTTTCTTTTAAAACTGATTTGATTCACTAATTTAGTTTATATTTTCAAAATTATTTATAGGTATTAATAATAACTAAGGATTTTTTTTTGAAATTTTGAAAGTTATCTCCTTAGTTTTGTATTTTTTTTTCTTATTGCTATCAGCTGAATCTACATACCATCCTGAAGCCAATCTGGTATCAATTTCTTCGTAGCTCTCACTGCGATTTAAGTTTTTCAAAGATTTTTTCTTGTAGTCCATAAGGAATACATAATTATTTTAAATATAGCACCTTAGAAAATTCTTACCTAAAAATGTTCAATTTCAAAAATTTTGCTCACAAAATATGAAATTCCAATTCATAGTAAGTTTTTAATGTATTTTTGAATTCTTTAGAAAAAAGAAAAAAATTTGAAAAATTCTCTCAAGAAAAAAATTTGTTAGTTATATTTTTAAAAATTTAAATACCTGAGGAGCACAAGGTCAAATGACTCATATTAATTTACTTGTAAATTCTTTACCCAGAGATTTACTAGAATTTTCTCTTTTTCTAATTGTTGGTTTTACCGCCGGATCAATAGGTTTAATTTAAAATATCAGTCTTGAAAATTTTAAATCCTGTAATTTTTGCTTATCTAAATTATTAAGTTTTCAAGATTTCTTCTACAATGTAGAAAAATACCTGTTGATAATAAAAACTCAAATATTTCTTGATCGTTTCTTATTTGTTCTGTTGTTGAAGCCCACGAAATATCAAAATAAAAATAAAATAAAGCCACAAATAAAAAAAATAACGAGAATTTTTTACTTGGGAATGCATCAATGTTTTTAAATCTTTTCCAACCAATCCATCCTAAGAAAATACAACTGATTTCAAAAACAGGGTCTAATAAGTAATTGTGAAAAAAAGGCAAATTATGTAAATTAGTTTCACCTTGCACATTTAAACTTGATATTGAATTTATTCCAATACCAGTTAATCTTTCTCCCCAGCTGATTTCTTCTCCAGCAATTAAAAAACAAAATAATGATATTAAAAGCCAAATGATTGCATTAATTTCTTTTTTCTTCTTTTGCCTAAAAAATATAATTAGAGATAAAAAAGAAGATAGTGCATATTCAATAAACTGAATCCATTCAAGAGGACCATCTTCACTTCTAAGCCAATCAAACCAACTAATTCCTATAAAAAATTTTCCATAAGGAAGTATATAAACCAAACAATAAATAAAAAACAAATAATAAATTGGAAACAGACTAACCTCTGGTGTAATTTTTCCCCAAGGTGTTTTAATTTCTTTAGTCATTTAAAAAAGAGAATTCAAATTTCACAAAATAGACCAGACTTTAAATTTACAGTAAATTCCTAAAAACTAATTTGAAAGATGGTTATATTAATCTTCACTTTAAGATTCTATGTCTTCAAAGACAATTTTTTAAACTTTCAAAAACAAATTATAGATTCTATTGGGAAGTCAAATTTTGACCTAGCCCCAAGCTTTGTCAATTCTACAACAGTTATTAAACCCAATACTTCCTTCCCATTATTCCTAAGTAAATTTGAAACGCAATTAACAGTACCACCAGTTGCGAGAAGATCATCTACGACAGCAAATGAATCATATTTTCTTAAAACACTTCTTTGTAATGAAAGAGAACTTTCACCATACTCTAAATTGTAGTTCTGTTTGATTATATCTCCGGGTAACTTTCCTGGTTTTCTTGCGACTACCATTGGCTTAGAAGTTTGGAAAGAAATTGCCGAGCCAAATATGAAGCCTCTAGCATCTATTGAAATTATTGCATCACAATTTTTTATAATTTTACTACTGGACATTTTTAAAATTAGTTCCTTAAAAACTGCAGGCTCTTGGATAATTCCAAGTACATCTTTAAAGTTAATTCCTTTTTTTGGAAAATCTTTATAAGTTAAAATTAAATCTTCTAGCTTTTTCATAGTTCAAAATTAATGTAACTGTTCTTAGACAATTAAATTATCATTACAAATATTTTAGCTTCGAAATATTTTTTAAAACTGAATTTGATTCTTTGTGTGGAAAGATTTTGATCATAATTCAAAATGATATAAAAAATTTAGCAATTTAGTCTTTTATATATGATTGTTATGAAGTAAAATCTTTTATACGGGGCGTGGCGCAGCTTGGTAGCGCGGGTGCTTTGGGAGCACTAGGTCGCAGGTTCGAATCCTGTCGCCCCGATCAGTTATAGCAGTACGTCTCAGCTAATACTAAATTACACCCAAAAAAAGCTTGCACCCAAAATGCACCCAAAAATTATTTTCTCCAGAATAATTGGTATAACTTTGTTTAAGATATTTGAAGAAGAAGTTCTCCAGCAGCCAATCTCTGCTGCAAAGTAAGACCCCAATCAAAAGGATTCGCATCTATGAATAACTTTGGAGTATTTATCACTCACATTAACAAAAAATAAGATTAAAAAAATATTCTTTTCCAAAACATCAGCTAGTGGTTCTTATACTCTTGTCTGGCATCTTCAATAGACTCAACATTTGGAATTCTCGTAACAAATCTAGTCATTCTTTTTTTGAATTAAGTTTTTTTTTCAATTTTTTCGGCCCAAATTATTGTTTCAAACCCCCACAAAGCCCAAGTACCTTTAAGTATTTTATTTGAAGTAAATGATTTGTTTTCATGAAATAAACCATAAAGCCACTCGAATATATTTTGATAATTAGTATTAGCATAAATAATTCTGCAATTACCTTCAGTTAAAATTGAAATAACCTCTCCAAAATCAGGAGGGGATAGTTTATGCGTTTTGTCATTATAGTAATTTAGACAACCATCTCTATATCCTGGAAAGAATTGTGATTCATTTGAGGGGAAAGATATGAAAAATTTCCCCCCCCGGTCTAAGTACTTTTACCATATTTTTTATAACTTCTCTTCTTTTATTACAGTGCTCAAGATTATGACAAGAAATTATTACATCTATTTCTTGATCAAAATCAAGAATTTTTGAATCAAATGATTCGGGACTTACAATTATGTATTCATCTGCAGATGCTATGCTTTTTTCTTCTTGTTCGCAATCTTTAACATCCATACCAATGTAGTAACAATTTGGCAAAATTTTCTTAGTGTTTAATGGAGAATTAGATCCACAACCAATATCTAATATTTTTGACTTTTTTTCTAATAGTGATAAAAAATATTTTCTACTATGATCATGTTCGAAAGGTTTAGAAAATAATCTTCTTTTTTTATAATTTATTATGATTAAAATTATTGATAAAAATGGAAAAAATATTATCCAATATAATTTCCTAAATATTGGATAGAATTTTGAATCAGATATTAAATTTTTTAATTGATTCAATCTTAATTAATAAACTAATTTAGAATTAAGAGTACCACATTCTTACTTAATAAATTACACCCAAAAAAGGTTGCACCCAAAATATAGCATTATATAAAGATTTTTTCTTTAACTTTACTTAACCATAGGTGAATATTATTTATTAAATAAAAACTAAGGAGATGTTTAAATACAGGGAATTCATAGCTCAAATCAAATATAAAGAAGTAATATCTTCACCTGTATATTTTATTCCTGTTTTGCTTCTATCCATAATGATTATTATTGAAGGTTTTCACATCTTTAATCACAAACAAAATTGCAAAACTAAAGCTGAGTGGATGGAACAATCAGGAATGACTTATGACAGGGAATCAGAAGTTAATTAATAAAATCTAAAATATAATTTATTCGCAGCAACGTTTTTTATTTGAAGAATAATCTGTCAAAGAAGTTATCCATTCCTTGATCAAAAAGAAAGCTTCTTTCTTTAGGCTGTAATACACCCATCTACCTTCTTGTCTGTCTGAGATAAGACCAGCTTCCTTCAAAATTTTTATGTGATATGAAATTCTGGATTGAGATAACTTAGTTAATTTCATAATATCGCAAACACAAACTTCTCCCTCCATCATTAGGTCTATTATTTCTAGCCTAAAAGGATCAGAAAATGAAACCATCAACTTAGATATATCTTCTTTTTTTACTTTGCTAATATTTTTTAACAATTTTAAAGTAATTAAATTTTCCTAAATATAGCTTAAATAAAAAAGATTTCATTAATCAAAACAACTTGATACATCAAAATATTTTGATGTATAATTAATAAAGAAAATTTCAACAGTGATGAAAATTGGAATTAATGGTTTTGGAAGAATTGGCAGATTAGTTTTCAGAGCATTATGGGATAGAGCTGATATAGAAATAACTCATATAAATGAGATAGCAGGAGATTCGAATGCTGCTGCGCATTTACTCGAATTCGATTCAGTCCATGGTAGATGGGTGAAAGATATAAAGGTTAAAGAAGAAGAAATAATAATTGATGGAAAGAAATTAACCTACACATCTTTTAAAAATTACCTTGATGTTCCTTGGGAAAAATCTTCTGTAGATATTATTTTGGAATGTACAGGAAAGAATAAAAAGCCAGACAAACTAAATCCCTATTTTGATACTCTTGGGATGAAAAGAGTAATAGTAGCTTGTCCGGTCAAAGGAATTGTTGCAGAAGCTGAATCACTGAATATTGTTTACGGTATAAATCAAAGTCTTTATGACCCTACCAAACATAAATTAGTAACTGCAGCATCCTGCACTACAAATTGTTTAGCTCCGATAGTAAAGGTAATTAATGAAAATTTTTCTATTAAACACGGTGCTATTACAACTATTCACGATGTAACGAACACTCAAGTTCCTGTAGATTTTTATAAAAGTGATCTGAGGAGAGCAAGAGGATGTATGCAAAGTTTAATACCTACTACCACTGGATCTGCTAAAGCTATCGCTGAGATCTTTCCAGAATTAAAAGGAAAATTAAATGGACATGCAGTAAGAGTTCCTCTACTTAATGGTTCTTTAACAGATGCAGTTTTTGAATTAAATAAAGAAGTGACAACTGAACAAGTGAATATGGCACTAAAGGAAGCTTCAGAAACTTATTTAAAAGGAATTCTTGGCTACGAAGAAAGACCTTTAGTTTCTGCAGATTATGTAAATGACTCTAGAAGTTCAATAGTTGATAGTTTATCAACGATGGTTGTTAATTCAAATTTATTAAAGATATACGCTTGGTATGACAACGAGTGGGGTTACAGCTGCAGACTTGCAGATCTTACTGAATATGTAATCAAAAAAGAGATTTAATTTATGTCTTTATGAATTTATCTAATATTCAACAATATAGTGTTGTAACAGCAAACTATTGGGCGTTCACGCTTACTGACGGCGCATTAAGATTATTAGTTGTTGGTCACTTTCATGAGCTAGGTTACACAACTCTACAAATTGCTTTACTTTTCCTTTTTTATGAGTTTTTTGGAATAATTACTAATCTTTATGGTGGCTGGATAGGAGCAAGATATGGATTAAGGCTTACTTTATGGATTGGGACTATCCTGCAAATCATCGCTCTTTTTATGCTTATTCCAGTTAAGGAAGATTGGCCTGTAATTTTTAGTGTCGCATACGTTATGGTTGCTCAAGCAGTTAGTGGAATAGCAAAAGATTTAAACAAAATGAGTGCTAAAAGTGCTGTTAAGACAGTAGTCCCAGAGACAAATGATGGCAATGATACTGGCCAAAAACAACTTTTTAAATGGGTTGCTATTTTAACTGGATCTAAAAATGCTCTTAAGGGAGTTGGTTTTTTCTTGGGTGGACTTTTATATAAGTTATTTGGATTCAATAATGCTGTAGGAATTATGGGTTTTGGACTCTGCTTAGCCTTTTTATTGACATTAATTTTACCTGGAGAAATTGGCAAGATGAAAACCAAACCAGCTTTTAATGATCTTTTTTCAAAATCAAATGCCATAAATATTCTTTCTGCAGCAAGATTCTTTCTTTTTGGAGCAAGAGATGTTTGGTTTGTTGTAGCTCTTCCAGTATTCCTAGATATGGCATTTGGTTGGGACTACATGGAAATAGGATTATTTCTTGGGGCCTGGGTAATAGGTTATGGAATTGTTCAGGCTTCTGCTCCAGCAATTAGAAAGATATGGGGCCAGAAAGAAAGTCCAGATCGTAAAGCTGTCCAATTTTGGAGTGCCGTATTAATGGTAATACCATCTTTGATAGGAGTCGCATTATGGAGAGAAAGTTCTCCATCAATAGCAATAATTTTAGGACTTACTATTTTTGGATTTGTTTTTGCAATGAATTCCTCTACACATTCTTATATGATTTTGGCCTACTCTGATAATGAAAAAGTCAGTTTAAATGTTGGCTTCTATTACATGGCAAATGCTGCTGGAAGACTAGTTGGAACATTACTATCTGGCTTACTATTTATGATTGGGAGAAATCCGAGTATTGGTCTTCAATATTGTCTTTATTTTTCATCACTTTTAATATTCTTATCTTGGATTTCGAGTCTTAAATTACCATCAATCAAACAAATCTTATCAGCTCCATAAAGACTAATTTTTAGGAATTAGAATATTTTAATGGCAAAAATATCCTTAATTGAACTTGCAAAAACTTTCCTAAAAATTGGTATTTTAAGTTTTGGAGGACCCTATGCTCATATTTCCTTATTCGAAGATGAACTTATAAATAATAAAAAATTGATATCAAATCAATCTTTTGAAAAAGGTATTGGATTATGTCAAATACTTCCAGGACCAATATCTACTCAATTGGCAATATATATAGGTCTTAAAATCAATGGTTATCTTGGTGGATTGATATCAGGTATAAGTTTCATTATCCCAGGATTCATTTCGGTATTAGCTATAAGCTTTTTTTGGCAAATTTATTCTGGATCAAAATTTCTAAATGATTTAATTTATTTTAATCCTCCTATTATTGCAGGAATAATTTTTTCATTCTCTTTAGTTCTATTAAAAAAAAGATTAAAGTTAGATCGAATATTATTCTCTAGCTCAATATTATTTCTACTTATATTTGCCAAACATAATAATATTCAATTTCCACTCATAACAATTCTTACTATTGCAGGTTTGATAAATATTATCTTACAGAAATGGAAAAATATTTTTTATAGCTTGGTTCCCTTATCTATATTTTCAACAACCTCATTTTTGAGTAGTACACTCTTTTTAGATATTTTTAAATTCTATAATTTCTTGAAGGATTCTTTAAACTCAAAGTTTTTAATAGATTACCTTAATCTATTTTTATTCTTTTTCAAATCGGGGCTTTTTATATTTGGAGGCGGATTGGTAATTATTCCTCTAATGAGTGATTATGTTGTCTCGCAAGGATGGTTAACAACTAATGAATTTATAGATGGGATAATGATTGGCCAGATAACACCTGGTCCTGTCTTATTAACTACAAGTTTTATTGGATACAAAGCAGGTTTTTCAATTGGAGGAATAAATGAAGCTTTAAAGTATTCATTTATATCAACTTTTGCAATTTTTTTACCAAGTTTTTTATTGATTTTTGTTTTTGGAAAAGGCTTTATAAAAAACAGAATTAAATCGATTAATTACTTTATCGAAGGAGTAATCAATACAATTCCAGGAGCAGTTATTTTTTCTGGACTTAATTTAATTGAAGATAGTTTTTCATCAAAATACTTTTTAATTAGCTCTATTTTTATAGTTTTAATCTCCACACTATTATCTTTTTTAAAAATAGTTCCAACATACATACTTATTCTTTTTTCTTTAATATTAGGCTTGTCAAAATATTTGTTTGCATAAAAAAAGGAGGAAATAAATTCCTCCTTTTAAATATTGTCTTAAGATTTATTTACCGATTCTTTTTACAGCAGCTCTTGACTTCTCAAGAATATCTCCTTTTAAGGGGACAAATCCAAGTGATGGAGCTTTATCTTGATACTCATCACTTAACAATGTGTTAAAGGCTTGTTTGATAGCTTTAGTGTTTCTACCATTACCCTCTTCATAAGCAAGTATCCATGTTAATGAAGCTATAGGGTATGCTCCTTTTGCAGTTGGGTTAGGATTTTTACCAGCAAGATTTTCATCTAGAGTAATACCATTAAGAGCCTTAGCTCCTGCTTCTACAGATGGTTTTAGAAACTCACCTGAAAGATTCTGAAGTGCAGCAGCTTTCACATTACCTTTTATGTAAGACTGGTTAACATAACCAATTGCACCAGGAGTATTTTGTATAACACCTGCTACACCTGAATTACCTTTTGCTCCAACGCCTGCTGGCCACTTAACTGATTTACCTGTTCCTAGTGTCCAAGTTTTTGAAAAAGCTTCCATAGAGTTAGTAAAAGCTTTGGTTGTGCCTGATCCGTCAGAACGATGTGCCCAAGTTAACTTACCTGATTTACAGCCTAATTCTTTCCAGTTTTTAACCATACCCATAGCAACTCTTACTGCTTGCTCTTGAGTAAGTTTCAAATCGCAATCATAGTTATAACCAAAAGCAATTGTGCCACCTACCATAGGTATCTGAACTAAACCTCTGGTAACCTTTGCTATATCTGCATCTTTCATTGGATCATCTGATGCACCGAAGTTAACAGTTTGATCAATAAATGCTTTTCTTCCAGAGCCTGAACCAACAGCTTGATAGTTTACTCTTGGCCCTCCTGAAGAGGCTAAATCTTTGAACCAACGAGTGTAAATTTTGGCAGGAAATGATGCTCCAGCACCACTTAATCTTGTTCTAGCAGAAACACTTGTGCCAGGAACACTTGTACCAGCAGCAATGGCTACTGCAGAAGTGAAAACCAAAGCTTTCTTAGCTATGTTCATGGATGTCATTATTAAATGAAAGACTACATATATATAGCACCGAATTTATACACAAATACTCATTAATTAAAATTTTATCCTGTGGTTAATTATTTTTTAACCCAACCTTAAACTAAATATCAATTAGACGTTTTTTCGTTTTGTTTTAAAAATATTTTGGAATAAACATAGTATAGTTTTTAACTTTTATTAAAAAAATCTCGGAATAAATAAACATTTTTTGATTTAAATTTAAGGGAAGTTTAAGGTTTTTTTAAATTTTCCTTTTTGACTTTATTTCTTACCCGTTTCTTAACCTAAATTCGTTCTTATAGATTTGGATATTTATCCATTTTTACGTGTTGAGGGTTCATGAAACTTTTTCAAAAATTAATTGCTGCTCCTGCCATCATTTCTATGGCATCAGGTTTCGCAGTAAATGCATCTGAGATCAATTCAACAGATCTTAGTAAATTTACAAACTCTAATAAATTAGTATCTTTTGGAGATTTCAAATCAGATACTTTATTTCCTGGAGATTGGGCTTACGATTCATTAAAGGATCTTACAAATAGTTCAAAATTCAATGGAAACTCAGTCTCTCGTTTAGAAGCTGCTGCTGAATTAAGCAATCTAATTGCAGGTGGTGAAGGCTTAATGAATGGAGCTGCAATAGATAGACTAAGTGATGAGCTTGGTTCTGAGTTGGCAATTATGAAAGGAAGAGTGGATGGTCTTGAAGCTCGCGTTAATGGAATTGAAGCTGGAGGTTTTTCTGAAACCACAACCATGAGTGGTTCAGTTGGATTTTTATTGGGTGCAACTGATACTGACTCTTCAATTGCAGGTGACAAACTTATGAATGAATATTTCTTCGAAGTTGACCTGAATACAAGTTTCACTGGAGATGATAAATTAAACATTGAAATTGAAACAGGAAATGCTACTGGATCAGGTGTTGGTGCAGATAAAACAGCATTAGATTGGGGTTCAGATGCTGGTGACGTCCTTAAGATTTCAGATGTTAACTACACTTTCCCACTAGGTGAATGGACAGTGGCTGTTGGGGATTCTATGGATGCCTCCAAGGTTTGGCCTAATGCATGTTCAATGAATAACATGGTTGATAACCTAGGAGATTGTGGTGCTGCAAACTCTGTTGACCTAAGCGGTGATCAATCATTAAGCTTTGGTAGAGGATTTGGAAATGGATGGGAAGTTGGTGTCGGTGCATCTGCAAATGATGGCGAAACATCAGCAGGTATGTTTACAAAAGAAGGTGCTGATTACTATGGTGTAGCCCTAGGTTATGAGCAAGAATTATTTGGATTCACAGTGGCCTACTCAGACAAAGACACTGCTACACATACTGGTGTAGTTGCTTATTACAATCCTGAAGGTATGCCAATGATAAGTGGAGGATTTGAAAATACTGATCCAGATGTTGGTGATGATAAATCACAATGGGCTCTTGGTATCAGTTCTGAACTAGGTGAAGGAACAATCAGTCTTAACTATGGTACTAATGGAGCAATAGTTGATGATGCTGAAGAAATTTATGCATACGATATTTCTTATGAATATCCAATCAATGATGGAATTACAATCACTCCATTTGTTTATGTTGCTGAAACAGTAGCTGGAAAAGATGATTCAACTGGAGCTGGTGCATTCGTATCATTCTCTTTCTAATTAAATAAATTAGAAAATCTTACACACATCAAAAGACCTACCTATGGTAGGTCTTTTTTTTATAGCTTTAGAAGCTTAATTTGTTCTTAACGAATTTATTTTTTTTTCTTAACTTTTTAAAGAGAACATAATAATGTGTTTCCTTACGCACTAAATGAAAAAAACATTAGCAGCTGCAAGTTTTTCTGCATTACTTGCAATCGTCGCCTCCTCTACAAGTAGCGGATTTGCAAATTGGAATACAAAATATTGGGCCAATGAAAAAAACTTCAACAGAATTTCTTCTTTCAATGTAAGTGATAATTTACCAGAGGGATCAAAATCTACAACCAAAACTTCTTCAGAGGTAGTTACAGCATCAGAAGATGGAAAGACATTGATGTATACAGATAGCGATCTAGGAGTAGTAGGTTTAGTTGATATCTCAGACCCTGCAAAACCTAAAGCATTGGGAGTTGTTGAACTGGAAGCAGAACCAACTGGAATTGCAGCACTTGGAAACAATGCTTATATAGGTTCAAATACATCTGAAAGTTATACAAATCCTTCAGGAGCATTAGTTCAATACAATTTAGAAACAAGAAAAGCAGTAAAAGAATGTGATTTAGGTGGGCAGCCTGATAGCGTTTTTGTTTCACCAGACGGAACATTTCTAGCTGTCGCTATAGAAAATGAGAGGGATGAAGAATATAAAAATGGATTTATCCCTCAAATTGATGACAATGGCATTCAAATTAATCCTGCAGGTTATGTTTCTCTTGTGAAGTTAAACAAAAGAGGAAAAATACAATGTAACTCAATTAAAAAAGTAGATTTAACAGGCTTATCCGAAATAGCTCCTTTTGATCCCGAACCAGAATTCGTTGCTATTAATGATCTTGGTGAAACAGTTGTCTCTCTTCAAGAAAACAACCATCTTGCAGTAATTGATAAAGATGGAAATGTTATATCACATTTCTCTGCAGGGATTGTAAAACAAATGGCAGGAATGGATACAAAGAAAGATGGAGCACATAAATTTAAAAGCAAACTAAAAAATGTAAGAAGAGAACCCGATGGTCTTACTTGGATTGATAATGATCATTTTGCAACAGCAAATGAAGGCGATTACAAGCATATTGATCCAAATCAGGCAAAAAGAGGTGGTTCAAGATCCTGGACTATTTTTAAAAAAGATGGAACAGTAGTTTATGAAGATGCAAATAGACTAGAAAGAGCAATTGCACAAATAGGTCATTTCCAAGATGGAAGAGCAGGTAAAAAGGGAGTAGAACCTGAGTCAGTTACATATTCAAAAATTAATGGAACGCCCTATTTATTTGTTGGAGCTGAACGAGCTGGGATAGTAGCTGTTTACGATATTACAGAACTAAATCAACCTTTGCTTACTCAATTACTTCCATCAGGCATTGGACCAGAGGGATTTGTCGCAATTCCAGAGAGGGGATTAATTGCCTCAGCAAATGAAAAAGACTACAACAAAAAAGAACCTGGTTTATCTTCTCATGTGACTATTTATCAACTACAAGATGCTCCTGCTTCATACCCACATTTAACAAATGAAAATGGCCTTGAATTTGTATCTTGGGGTGCGATAAGTGGAATGGTGGCTGGTGATGACGGTAAAATTTATGCTGTAAATGATGGGACTTTTAAAACTCAGCCAAGAATTTACGTTATTGATCCTTCATCTTCCCCAGCACTATTAGAAAGAGCTATAGATATAAAGCTAGATGGTAAGACTGCATTATTTATGGATCAAGAGGGTATTACTACTGATGGTAATGGTGGATTCTACATTTCTACTGAAGGAATCAAGAAAAAGCTAGATGAACATCCTCCTGCAATCTACCATGTAAGCTCAGATGGTGAAATTTTAGAGAAGATAACTCCACCACTTTCATATCTTAATTATGCTAGAAACCCTGGTTTTGAAGGCATAACAAGAAATGGGGATATTCTTTATATTGCTCAACAGAAGCCTTGGGGTGATGATACTTTCAATACTACTAAGATTCTTTCCTATAATTTAAAAACTAAACAGTGGGGGGCCGTAAATTATCAATTAGATAGGATCAAAAAAGGTGGGGTTGGTATTTCAGAATTGACTTACCATGACGGGGCACTTTACGTAATCGAAAGAGATAGTTTCTATGGAAAGAAAGCGAAATTGAAAGCTATATATAAAATAGATTTAGATGATGTTATTTTCGAAGATCTTCAGACTAATATGCCTCCCAGACTTTATCCTTTAGTTGAAAAAGAGTTAGTTACTGATCTAAAACCAGTAATGAAATCTACGGGTGGTTTTATCCTTGAAAAGGTTGAAGGCTTAGCAATAACAAGCGAAGGGCAAGCATGGATTTCAACTGACAACGACGGGACTGGAAAGAAATCAACTGGTGAAACTCTTTTCCTAAATATTGGAAAAATCTAGTTAAAACTACTAATAAAAGTCACCTTTTATATAAGGTGGCTTTTTTTTGCAGTTCTTATAATTAAAAAAAGTTAAATCATGAAATACCTAATATTTACTATTTTATTCATAGCCCCAGTTAAAGCTGAAACAAAATATTATTGGCAGGGTGTCAGGCATTATTTAAATCGACCGAAACTAATGATAGAAGCATGCAAAGATATGAAAGAAGAAAATGACATTGGAACATCTGCTTTCGAGAGTATGTACATGCCAACATTACCTGATAGGCTTTGGTTAGCTATTGGCAAAAGAGATTCTTATTGGGCAGATGACTCCAAAGAAGGAAGCATTCTTTTTACAAGAGAAGGGGTTTTGAATTTAAAAAAATTTATTGCAGAAAAATCATGTCCTAATATTTTTTAAATTTTCCCTATAAATCTGTATTAAGACACGGAAAGATAGTTTCAATAATCGCTCCACCATCTTTATGATTAAATGCCTTTATAAAACCTTTATTGTTATTAATTATTTTTTTTGTAATTGAAAGACCTAAACCACTTCCACTTTTCTTAAATTTAGTCCTTGATGGATCCCCACGATAAAAACGAGAAAAAATGTCATTTGATTCATTTTCTTCTAATCCAATACCTTTATCTCTAACTCTTATAACAACAGAGCTAGCTCTCTTAAAAATTTCAATTTGTATGCCCTCTTTTGTTGGGGAATAACGAATAGCGTTATCTAAAATATTTATAAATGCTCTTTTTAAATTTTCAATATCCCCAGATATATAATATTTTGTTGGAGAAAATAAATTTATTTTTATATCCTTTTTTTCTGCAAGCGGTTTTAGTGTTTGCCAAGATTCCATAATCAAATCTGAAATAGATATTTTTTTGTTTTTATTAAAATCTTCGCTACTTTCTAGCTTAGAAAGCTCTAAAGTCTCTTCGGCCATTTTTCTTAATCTTTTTGACTCTTTCTTAAGTCTTTTAACAAGATACCTATCCTTTTTTGATACTACTGATTCAAGTCTTTCCCCAATTAAGATAAGTGATGTAAGAGGGGTTTTCAGTTCATGAGACACATCATTAATTAATTGATTTTGTCGTTTTTTTATCGATTCAATTGATAATTTACTTTCCAATAATATTAAATAATTCTTTTTTCTTCCTCTAACAATATTTACCGAAATGGGTACTCCCGCAATTATGAAATCAAGGTTGAATGGGAAATCTTTTTTTCTTAAATATAGAATTTTATTACTAAGTACTTCAAGCTCATTAATATCATTAATTGCTTTTCCAATAACATCTTTATACTTGATAACCCTAATAAGAGATAAAGCTTTCTGATTGATAAATTTTATTGTTAGATCAGATGATAAGATTATCCACCCTTGCGATGAATAATCTAGCCAAGATAACACTTCTTGAGGTCTAATTTTATCAAATGGGAAATCAATAGTTTTTTTATACTTATTTTTATCAACTTCAAATTTTTTTTCTTTTGATTGAGAAAAATGCTTGACTTTTATTTTCCACTTCTGATGTAAAAAAAATAATACTTCTTGTAGTGTTTTCATTTTCATCCAAACTTATAGCCAAAACCTCTAACAGTTTTAAGAAACTTTGGAGCAGAGGGATCTTCTTCTAATTTCTCTCTTAACCACCTAACATGAACATCTACGGTTTTAGTATCACCAATAAAGTCAATTTCCCATATTTTTTCAAGTATTAAATCCCTTGACCAAACTCTTTTTGGATTTTTCATAAATAACTCTAATAATTTAAATTCTTTGGGAGATAATGTTATTTCTTTATCAAAAGAAGTTACCCTGCATTCTTCCAAAAACATTTTTATATGATTAAACTCGAGAACAGTTTTTGATTTTTCTATATATTTTTTATTACGTTTAGATCTTCTTATTAAGGCTCTTGATCTAGCAATTAATTCATTTAAACCAAAAGGTTTTGTTAAATAATCATCTGCACCAACCTCTAATCCAAGAACCCTGTCTGATTCATTATCTTTAGCACTCAAAATTAATATGGGTGTATAGTCTTCGTCATTTCTTATTTTTCTGCATAACTCTAATCCATTTAGTCCTGGCAACATTAAATCTAGAATTATTAGGTCAACATCTTTTTTAATATCATTATTAATAAAATCTAAGGCACTTAAACCGTCTTTGAAACTTAATACTCTAAAACCTTCGCTGCTCAAGGTTTCACTGACTGTAAGCCTAATACTCTTATCATCCTCTACAAGAAGAATTCTTGAGTTTTGCAAACTTTTATGATCTTTAAT
>CABYJE010000007.1 GCA_902519235.1 uncultured Prochlorococcus sp. | reverse complement strand
CTACACATTTTTCTCCCAGAGCCTCAGATGACAAACTTTCTGAATCATTATCGACAAAGCAGGTACATAACTCTCTAATTTCCCTTTTACTCCAAGATTCCATATTCTCATTTTGTAAACCATCAGAAACGCATTGTGCAATATCTTGTTTGTTACTTGCTTTGATATCTGAAGAAAATATCAAGAAAGTTAATGAAAAAAGGGTCACGAAAATAGGGGATTTCAAATCTTTTATCAAACTTAATTATTTGTATTTTAATAAAGAACATACAATCATTCAAAAATTAATTTATTGAGGATTTGAAAATTAAAAATAGTTGAGTTTTCTGTCTCCAGTTCAAACGCTAACAATGTACTCAGCACTCCTATTCAGGGGTATTTTTTTTATGTAACTAGACCTTGCTCAAATAATGCACAAGTCCAAGAGTCTAAGAATTCTTTTCTTTCTTCAAGGATTTTACTTCTGTCATATGCCTCACGAACTTTGTCTCCAAGTAAGTGACCCATCTGCCGTTGGATAGTGTAAAAGGGAAACTTCAAAACATCTTGACCAACAGTCAGAACAACTGATCTCCAACCATGAGCAGTAAGTTTTCCGGCATATCCAAGTCTTTTTAGATGCTTAGTAGGAACATCTTCATGGATATGAGGGTAAGTCTTACCTCTAGGAGAGTAGAAAATATATTCTTGCCATCCTGTTTTATTCCTCAGTTGCCCTAAAAGTTCATCCATCTCTGGAGTCATTGGGATGAGATGAGGAGGTGCAGATCCTTCATCTATTGATGTCTTAGTTCTCTTTAGTCCTTGAGTATCTGGTGGAATAACGAAACATCTAATCCCATCAACTTCTTGTATCCAATCCCATTGCAAGCGAACAACTGTTGAAACTCTAAGGAATGTCATCATCATAAACTTCACTACTAAAACAGTTTCAATAAATCCTTCAACTTTATTTTTATTGAGGTCTTCAATCAACTGAGGAACTTCTGCCCATGTAATAGTTGGATGATGTGATTTCACTTGCTTCCATTTTTTTGGATGAAGTGCAGGGTTAGTTCCTCTGCTCATCCAACCTTGGTCTATTGCATAATCAAATACCTGTCTGCAAACTCCTAAGACTTTTCTTGCCTGTTCTCCAGTTCTACCTTCCCTAAGATTTTCAGTCATTCTCAAAAGTATTTCTCTACCTTTAGTTTCATCTTTCCATTCAAGGTCTTTGAGTTTTGTATCCGCACCTATTCTGGGAACTGCTTGATTGAGAAGTTGATTCTTATAGTTTAGGAAAGTAATTTGTTTGATACTGCTTCCTTTCCCCTCAATAGTTTCAAGGTATCTTTCACAGGCAAATTTGAATGTGTGGTTTTTCTCTTGAGAAGTCTTTCCAAATAGTTTTGGATGATTACCTTTAGCAATCCAATCTTGTATTTGAATAACAGTTCTTCTTGCTTTCTTTTCATTGATTCTAGGAATACTACCTAGTCTTTTTTCATATTTGGAGTTCTTCCAAAATAGAAAATGTCCTCCACCTTTATTGGTTGGTTCAATGCCTCCATAGAGTCCACCACCTAAACCAAATTTTTGTCTCTTGCCATTAGAAGGTTTACGCAAGAATTCCTTGTAAGAAGTTGTCATAACTTTCCTGTATGTGTTTGGGTTATTGATAAGTTTTTTTCTATAAAAAACGAAGAATATAATTTCTAAAAAACAGACTCAAAGATGACAGATAGGTTATATATTACCTTTGGAAAAGGTTGAAAGTTATCCGACTTTGATACCAATATTATAGCATCAGATCTCAGTCGTGTCAACCGATTTGGGTAAAAACTAAGTCAAATATTAGGGGTTCAAAATACCCATAATTTGTATTATTTTTTAGGTTTCTAAATTGATAATTTAGAGATTTGGGTGGGAGAAAATGTGGTGGAATTCTCTATTTCATATATCCAATCTTCTAGAACTAAGTCAGGTACAAGACTGTAAAATGAAGTCAGAGAACACCCTCTCCGTAATACACCAATTTTGCATGCAGACTTATGGTGTTATAAGATCTCCAAATAGACTGCAATCACAGGATAATTCAGAAAATATCTTATGGTAAGATAACTTTTTGATTTTGAAATATAGGTTATATCTAAGGAAAATAGGTAGGACAAAAAGGTAGTTAGATTATTTTTAGATGTGGTACAAAAAACCCCATGTAGTCCATAAAAATACCAGTGCGATTTCAGCAATTTAGGAGATAGTTCAAGTGACACCTTCTTATGATGGGGGACAAGAAATTTTGATGTGGTACAGAATATTTTGATGGGGTTTATTGGTTGACAGTTGATCTAAAATTTAGAATAAACATCTATTTTATATGGTGTATTCAGGTGACTTTAGAGAACGCGAGAATGATATAGACTTTCAGTTACATCAAATTTCAAAATTTTTTTCGGACATGAAAAAACTTGTATACCTTTTTCTCATCTTGATATGTTTTACCACTGGTAATTCATACTCAAAGGGTCGATCTCCTTGGAATTTTGTTGAGGACTTTGAAAATGAAAAGGTAGGAAGATTGAGAACCAATAAATTTACGACTAACGATAAGGGTACAGGTCTCAAACCATTTGAAATTAAGGTAGATCCTGATGGTAATCAGTATCTCTCTGTAACTGTGAAAGATGGATATAATGTGGATCGAAAGGGAAGAACAAAAGAATTCACTGAAAGAGCAGAATTTCAACCGTTTCCTAAAAAGGCATTAGGTAAAGAAATATGGATCAGTTTCAGAAAAAGACTTCCAGAGGATTTTACTCATATCGACGACAGAGTATTATTTTTTCAATTCAAAAATATGATATCAACAGGAAAAGTCAGTCCTCTGATAGGATTACGTTATTATAAAAATGGAAATAGATTAAAAATAGGAGGACAGACCGGAGGAAATGCACGTCGATCTATGAGTCAAAAGGAAAAGGACCTTTATCGTATTGATACAAAGTATAAAAACTATGAAGGAAATTGGGTTCAAAGATGGGAAAAGTACCGAAGTGAAAGTAAAGACAGAGATGTTGATGGTACAGCAAGTTTCACTCCATTAGGGGAATGGAGTACATATAAGATTGGAATCTACAATACAAGAGATAACGATGGGTTTGTGAGAGTCTATAAGGATGGGGAATTGATGTTTGATTATAATGGTGTCACTTATGATTGGCGTGGAAAGTATAATCGAAGTCATATCAGAATCGGTCTCTATCGAGATCGAGTAGTTGGAGTGAGTTACCCCGACCAAACGATTCACTTTGATGATTTCATTGTTGTCTCAGATGAAAAGACTTTAGATCAGATACTCGCCAGATAGTCTGCGATCTTTTGATGAGCAGGTTCAAGTGGGTGTTTCTCGGTCGTGTTGATAAAGTGTTTTATTGCAGTTCTAATCATGATTTCTCAGATAGAAATGTTTATATTTTTTGATTGATTTCTTATCTTTACTGTCGGAAAGTAATAGATTATTCTTTAGAAAAGAACTTGAAAATAGTCCGACTTAGATACCAATATTGTAGCATACAAACTCAGTTATATCAACCGAACTGACGGAATTTAGAGTATTATTTTAGCGTTCCCTAACACCTAAAAAAGTGTTATTTTTGGGGGAATACAAAATAACATTTTCCGATTTGGTGTAGTAGAAAATGGAATCTTTTTCAGCAGTTTGATCTTTTATTCCTAAGATTACTGCTGAATACTAGGGTCAATTCTGATTTCAGATGACACCCTCTCCGTAGTAATTTTCAAGTTTTTCTAATTGATAGATTTAGATCATAAACGGTATCATTGAATAATAGATTTTCTCAAAATAAAAGATTGTTGAAATGAGATTAATATTTTATATATTGCTATTTAGTCAATTATTTAATTTAATTGATGCTTTAGCAGAGAAAATTAAAAAAGAAACAAGTGAGCAAAAAATAATATGGGAGAAGGTTATAGAAAAAAAATCAAATAATTTAAAAATTATTTGGAAATCTTATAATGATGATGAAACATACTTTAAAAATATAAAGACAAACAATAAAGAGAATAACTCAGATGAAATTTTATTTAAGAAGAAAAATGAAAAAAATAAATTTATAAATCATCAAAAAATTAAACAAGAATTACTAGAAATACAACCACATATTCCCCTAAATAATTTTCTGAATTCTGGCGATTTTATTATCTCCACTAATTGGGTATCAAGTTTTAATGGGGGAGCAGGTGGAGGGACTGGACATCAAAACTATGGCCTTAAATTTCAATATGGTTTAGGCGATTATTCATTATTATCATTATATTTATCTGAAACTGATGATCCACTATATAATTTAATTGGAGGAAAATTAATTCCAAATAATTGGGCAAGTATTGCACTAGCATTTAAGGAGCAAATTTTTGAATCAGAAGATTATAAAAATTCATTGTCTTTTTCAAGCTCTTTAGAATATTGGGTTTTTAGCAGTGGAGATGGTAATAAAAAAAGTATTTATAACGAGGTTGATAATTCTGTAGGCACAGATAGATATGAGAAATTTATTTACTCATTTTCTTTCCCATTCACTAGTCAATTAAGTAATCAAATACAATTATCTATTGTCCCAGGCTTAACTTTTATACCAGATAAAATAGGAGATAAAAATGTTGGTGAAAACTTTTATGGAGATAATTATTTCTTGGCGACAGGATTAAATTTTGATATCGCTACTAATTTACAATTAATAAGTTCATATACGTATTTATTTGGTCCAGGGAATAATAGCTTTGATGAAAATTTGAATTTTAAGAGGAAATCAATTTATAGTTATGGTTTTAATTGGGATGTAAGTCCTGTTGTAGGTATTGAGGGGAAAATTACTAATGGATATGGCCTAACGCCCTCTACTTCTTTATTAACAATACCTTCAGATAATAAACCACTTTATTACATAGGCGGGAACTATAAACCTTTTTTAGAAGACACTAAAATTGCTCCTTTAAAAAAGAATAATGATTTGTTGCTTTTTGGAGGATTGACAGTGGGAAATGCATTGTTCCCTGAGAAAGGAATAAGTCAGATAAATTTAAATTATGATGAAAAAGGAAACTTATTTGCCTCTTATGGTTATTCTCTGTCGAATTTATTCCAAATAGAATTAAGTAGTGGATCTTTTAATGACGTTAATCTAAAAAATGTAACTAACTCTAACTTGCAAAATATATATTTTGATGAAAATGCTTTTAATTATAGATTTGGAGGGAAACTATTAATTTTTAGTCCTCAAAAGAATGATCTTTTTTGGATGACACTAAGAACATCTTTAGGAAGGAATGAAGGTTCAAACCATCAAGGTTACATGTTCTCTGAATTGCTAAATACTTTTAGATTTAATGATTGGTTGGCATTAAATATTAGCCCTAAATATTTTTATAGTGGGCTTGAGAGTTTTGGAGGTTTGGGCATTTCGAGCAATATAAATCTGCTAGAAAATTTGCAGTTTATCCCAGAGATAAATACTTCATTAAAAAATAATTCTGATTTAAATTTGACCTACGCATTTAGATATTCTTATGCCCAAGATAAATCAGTTGATTTATACTACTCTAATGCTCCTGGTATTCAGGATATCGGTCAACTTGTTGAAAATAAGGAATTTAGATTTGGCATTAAGTTGAATTTTTTATATTAAAGAAAGCAAAACTTTAGTTTTCCCAAAATGGGTCTGTAGTTAAAGAAACTTTTAAAAAGGATTGTTTCTTACTTTTAATATCACTTATACAAGCCCTTATCGTTTTCCCATTTACATCTATTTCACATGCACCGCAACTGCCTGTCAAGCAGCCAGTAGGAATTTCTAAACCTGCTTTTTCTGCGCTTGAGAACCAATCATCTCCCTCTGAAACATATGTTTCATTATTATTTGGCCAAATAATTTTAATTTTTGATTTTTTCAATTTAATAATGATGAGAGATTTAAATACTTATCAAATTCATTTGCGAGATTGTTAATAATTGATTCACGTTTCATTTTATAAGATGTTGCTTTCATATCTAATATAGGTAAATTTTTGCTCCTCCTTATTAAATTTATGTATTGAGTTCTCCAATTATCATTTTCAAAAATTCCATGAATGTATGTACCTGCAATTGTCCCACCTTTTTTATTCTCTTTATACCAACCAAGATCAACATCTTTAAAAATTGGGTTAACATTTAACGCACTTGGGGTATTATCTAGTTCAGTTTGGCCATTATGAATTTCAAATCCATTGATTTTTGATTGGCAGGGCCATAAAGATTTAGAGTTGATTTGACGTGTTAATTTTTTTTTTAAGAAAGTGGTTCTTATTGGAAGTAATCCAATGCCTTTTATTTTTTGTTCTGAATAATTTTTGGATCCCTCTTTTAAAAAAGGATCTTCAAGAGATGTTCCTAACATTTGTAAACCTCCACAAATGCCAATAATATTTCCTTTATTATTTGAATAATCTTTTATATCCTGAGATAAACCACATTCCTCAAGAAAAATTTGATCTTTAATAGTTTGTTTACTTCCAGGAAGAATAATAAAATCAAATTTATTTAAGTTCTGAGATTCTCTTACCCATTCGATTAATATTGATTCTTCATTTTCTAATGGATCAAAATCTGAAAAGTTGCTTATAGATGGTAACTTTATAATTCCTACTTTTATTTCAGGATTATTGTATCGAGATTTTCTGTCTAATAAATCTAGTGAATCTTCTGGCGGGAATGTATCATTTAGCCATGGAATAATGCCAATAACAGGAATTTGAGTTTTACTCTCTATCCATTTTTTCCCTTTTTTAAATAATGAAAGGTCTCCTCTGAATCTATTTATAATTATTCCCTTAATAAGTTTTTTTTCTTCTGGTTTCATTAATTCAAGAGTTCCGATTATTTGCGCAAATACTCCCCCTCTTTCAATATCAGTAACCAAAATGCAATTTGCATTTAAATACTTTGCAACTTTTAAGTTAGTAAGATCTCTATGAATCAAATTCATTTCTACTGGACTACCAGCTCCTTCGATAATTAAACGACAATTTGGGCTCCTCCTATAAATAGAATCTAGACTTTTTTTAATTACCTCCCAACCTGGAATAAACCAATCTTTATAGTAATTTTTTGCAGTTGATATACCTATACTTTTACCAAGGTGAATCACCTCACTTGTAGAATTGCCTTGAGGTTTTAATAAAATGGGATTCATCTCTGCTGAAGGCGTAATTCCACAAGCAAAAGCTTGAAGTGCCTGGGAATATGCCATTTCTCCACCTTCCCAATCAACCCAAGCGTTGTTACTCATATTTTGTCCTTTAAAAGGTATTGGCTCTTCTCCTAAATTTTTAAGAATCCTGCAAATAGCGGTAACAGTTAACGATTTTCCTGCTCCACTTGAAGTGCCAAGGACCATTATTGGTTTTTTTATTTCATGTAATTTCGTTTCTGAGTCCATTAGTAAATTATATTAATTTTGAAATTTATTATTTAGAAAATTGAATTATAATTCGAAAAAAAATTTGTGTTAATTCTAGCTTCTGCTTCTCAATCTAGAAAGAAATTACTTGAAAATAGTCAGATTGAATTTATTCAAATTTCAAGTAACTTTGATGAAAATTTAATAAAAGAAAAGAATATATTGAATTTAGCTTTGGAATTATCTTTTCAAAAGGCTAAAAGTCTATCTGAAAATATTCAAAAAACATCATTGCCCGAAGAATTTAATTATGGTCCTTTAGAAATACTTGGGTGTGATTCCATTTTTGAATTTAAAGGAGAAGCTTATGGAAAACCATCTAATAAAGAAGAGGCATTTATTAGATGGAAAAAAATGTCTGGAAAATTTGGATTTTTACATACTGGTCATACTCTAATAATTGGAAATTTTGATTCAGATTCAAAGTTTTTTAGAATCTCTGAAATACTAAAGAAAACAATTAGTTCAAGAGTTTATTTTTCTAACTTGGAAGACTGGGAAATTAAGAGTTATGTAGAAACAAATGAACCTTTAAATTGCGCTGGAGGATTTGCCTTGGAAGGTATAGGCGGTAAATATATAGAAAAAATAGAGGGTTGCTTTAGTAATGTAATGGGGTTAAGTTTGCCATGGCTCAGACAAAATTTAAATACATAAGAAAATCAAGCAAAAAAAAACCCTATCATTGGATAGGGTTTTCTTTTGTGAAGTAGAAATTAATCTAAATCCGGCATTTCTAGAGCTGGCTCACTCTTTCTGTCGATTCCTTTCTCGAAACCAGCAGCGGCAGCTCTAGCACGTCCAGCATGCCAAAGGTGACCGATGAATGTAAACCATCCTAGGAAGAATTGAGCAGCAGCTAACCATTGTCTTAAATTAACGAAGTTAACAGCATTTGGCTCTGTAATGATTCCACCAACAGAGTTGATAGAAGCGTTAGGAGCATGAGTCATATATTCAGCAGCTCTTCTTACCTGCCAAGGCTGAATATCATTTTGGATTTTCTCAAGGCTTAATCCGTTAGGACCTCTTAAAGGCTCTAACCATGGACCTCTGAAATCCCAAAATCTCATTGTTTCACCACCAAATATAATTTCACCAGTAGGAGATCTCATGAGATACTTACCTAGACCTGTTGGTCCCATTGTTGAACCTACGTTAGCTCCAATTCTTTGGTCTCTCACAAGGAAAGTAAAGCTTTGAGCCTGTGAAGCTTCAGCATTTGTTGGGCCATAAAACTCTGAAGGGTAAGCAGTATTGTTAAACCAGATGAATGTTGAAGCAATAAAACTTGCTACACAAATTCCACCAAGAGCATAACTTAATAGACCTTCACCGTTCCAGATAAAAGCTCTTCTTGCCCATCCAAAAGGTTTGGTAAAGATATGGAATATTCCTCCAATAATTGCAGTAATACCCACGTAAACATGTCCACCAACAATATCTTCAATGGAGTTAACACCGATTATTGAACCAGCTCCTCCCCATGGAGATCTGAATAGATAACCAAGAATAACTCTTGGATCTAAGGTTGGGTTTACAAGTCTTACTTCACCACCACCAGGTGCCCATGTGTCATATGCACCGCCAATAAAACACCAGTTCACTGACCATGCTAATGCACCTACACCTAGAACAATCAAATGATATCCAAGGATATTTGTCATTTGATTTTTATCTCTCCAGTCCGTTGAGAAAAATGGAAAATCTTCTTCAAGTTTTTCTGGACCTGCTAATGAATGGTAGATACCACCAAAACCAAGTACAGCTGAAGCTATCAAGTGAACCACGCCTGCCTGGAAGAAAGGCATGATATCAGTAACTTCACCACCTGGGCCTATTCCATAGCCAAACATTGCGACGTGTGGCATACAGATTAAACCTTGCTCCCACATTGGTTTATCAAAAGTAAAATGATTAACCTCAAAGAGCATCATTGCTCCCGCCCAAAAGACTATCAGTCCAGAGTGAGCAATGTGAGCTCCTAATAAACGTCCAGATAAATTGATTAATCTAGCATTACCTACATACCAGGCATAACCAGTTTCTTCAATACTTTGGTTTGGGGCTCTTAATAAATTATTAAAGGGCGTTTCCACGTGGAAGAACCTCCTCAGGGAATACAAAGTTTTCGTGTGGTTGATCCACAGAAGACATCCATGCTCGCATACCTTCGTTCAAAAGTATATTTTTTGTATAGAAAGTTTCAAATTCTGGATCTTCTGCTGCACGGATTTCTTGGCTTACGAAATCATAAGCTCTTAAGTTTAGTGCTAAGCCTACAATACCAATTGAAGATGTCCACATACCCATAACAGGTACAAATAGCATCAAGAAATGTAAGAAACGCTTGTTTGAGAAAGCAATACCGAAGATTTGACTCCAGAATCTATTCGCTGTAATCATTGAATAAGTTTCTTCTTCTTGAGTTGGGTCAAAAGCTCTAAATGTTGAACTTTGAACCTTACCATCTGTATAAATACTTGTATCTTCATACAAAGTATTTTGTACTGTAGCTCCATGAATAGCGCAAAGTAGGGCACCACCAAGAATTCCAGCAACACCCATCATGTGAAATGGATTTAAAGTGATATTGTGAAAACCTTGAATGAACAGAATGTAACGGAAGATTGCTGCAACACCGAATGAAGGTGCGAAGAACCAACTATGCTGTCCTAAAGGATAAATAAGGAAAATACTTGTAAATACTGCAATTACTGCTGAGAATGCTAAAGCGTTGTAAGGTCTAATTCCAACAAGGCCAGCAATTTCAAACTGACGAAGCATAAAACCAATTAGGCCAAATACTCCATGTAATGCAACGAAGTTCCAAAGACCACCAAGCTGTAGCCATCTTACGAAACTACCTTGGGCTTCAGGACCCCATAAAAATAGAAGACTGTGTCCCATGGCATCACCAGGGGTACTTACAGCTGCTGTTAAAAAGTTACAACCTTCAAGGTATGAGCTTGCAACTCCATGTGTGTACCAAGAGGTAACAAATGTTGTTCCGACAAACCAACCACCTATAGCAAGATATGCACAAGGAAGTAGAAGTAGTCCGGACCAACCAATAAATACAAAGCGGTCGCGCTTCAACCAATCATCGAGGACATCAAACCATCCTCTTTGTGGGGCGCTACCAACTGCGATCGTCATGAGAAATCGTTTTTAGCTTCGGGATACGCAGTGACTGTAACAAAGATTGAGAGTAATGTGGGGAAATATTTGTATATCTGAAATGCCTTGTAAAGCTTTCCTGACTTTTTTATTAAAAATTAGGTAAGAATACTCCCTTAGTTTGTTAAATTATTTGAATTAGGCTCTAAAAAAAATAAAAATGAATTCAGACCTCACGTCATTCGATAAAATCGAACAAAAAATTGGTGGATCAAGAAAAATTTCAAATTATATTATTGGAGGAATGCTAACTATAGGAGGTATTGGTTTTCTTTTGGCCTCTATATCTAGCTATACAGGAAGGGATTTATTACCTTTAGGAAATCCTTCAACTTTATTGTTTATTCCTCAAGGAATAATAATGGGAGCATATGGAGTTATAGCCAATTTATTAAATTTTTACTTGTGGTATTTGGTTTACATAAACTTTGGTTCAGGTAGTAATTATTTTGATAAATCATCAAAATCTGTAGAAATAAAAAGAAAAGGATTATTTAAAGATATTGAAGTTAAATTAAATTTCGACGAAATTAAATCTGTTAAGTTGGATATAAGTGAGGGATTTAATCCTAGAAGAAGAATCGCGTTAGTGTTAAAAGGTAGAAAAAAACCTCTTCCTTTAAGCGGAGCAGGTGAACTTAAACCAATTCTTCAAGTTGAAGAAGAAGGAGCTCGGCTAGCTAAATTTTTAGATGTTAATTTGGAGGGCCTAAAATAAAAAAAAAATATTTTTTAAAAACATTATCTTTTATACAAGTTTTGTTTTTGGTTCAAGCTTGTAGTTATAAAAATAAGATTGATTCAAATTATTACTGCCAAAAACTTAAACTTAGTTGTACTCAGAGTAATAAAGTTGTTAATTTTAAAACTACAAAAGGTGATATTGAGGTTAAATTATTTGGTAAAGATAACCCAGTAACAGTATCAAACTTTCTGGAAAACATAGACAATAAAATTTATGTAAATCAAAAATTTTATAAAATTATAAATTATCCCCAAGTAAGGTTTATACATGGTGGTGTTAATCCAGAAAATAAATTTTATATTGAAAGAAAACACAATCTGAATAAGACAAGCCCATCAATACCTTTAGAAATAAAATTCAAGGAAGAAATAAAACCAAGATATAACTATGAAATAAACAATCCCAATGAAACTGAAAATTTAGTTAATACTTTTGATAGTGGATCAATCGCTATGGTTAAGAGCGGCAAGAATAAGTCTTCATCTACTGAATTTTTTTTTGTAACTAGTAAGATCCCAGAACTAGATGGAAGATATTCGATCTTTGGAAAGATTATTAAAGGATTAGAAGTACTCGAAAAAATCAATAAAGAAGATTACATCAAGGCAGTCCAGATATCTAATTAAATTTCTAGAGAATATTTGTTTATTTTCAACATTTCTGTATTAACTCCTGAAGAGCGTTTAAGAGCTACCTTACCAGTCCTCGCTATTTCAAGGATGCCGTATGGCTCGAGTAATTTCTCTAAAGCAACTAACTTCCCAGGATCTCCAACTACCTCGAGAGTTAATGCCATATCTGATACATCAACAACTTTTGCACGGAAAATTTGTACTATATCAAGGATATTACTCCTAGTATCTTCTTTCGATGAAACTTTTAGTAACATCAATTCCCTCTCAACAGCTGCGAGATTAGTGAAATCTACAACTCCCAGAACATTAAATAACTTATTAAGTTGCTTAGTCATTTGTTGAAGAGTTTCATCATCACCCTCTACTACCATTGTTAACCTTGAAATCCCTTTAGATTCTGCAGGTCCTACTGCAAGGCTATCTATGTTGAATCCCCTTCTAGCAAAGAGACCTGAGATTCTACTCAAGGCTCCAGATTCATCTTCTACAAGAACTGATAATGTATGTTTCATATTTTAAAAGGGTTTTAAATCTCTAATCCATTCATAAGAAATCCTATTGAATACTGAAGGGTCTTCATCATGGATACAATGCCCTGAATTGGATACTATTTTTAATTTTACCCATCTATGGGAATTTGCAATCTTTTTGCCAACAAACAAAGGTATGAAATTATCTTTTTCTCCCCAAATTAATAAAAAAGGAACTTTTTTTGAGGCGCTTAGTTTTCTCAAAAGGTAAGAAGCTTGAAATTTTTCATCTCTTGAAGACATTCCAATACACATTGCTCTTAATGATCTAGCGGAAGTTCTCCTAAGAACTGGTTTTGTTACCAAATCTATTAATTCGCGATCAATATTATCTTTTTTGAAATAGGCAGAATTTAGCCCCAGTTTTATAACGCCTAATTTGGTTATTAAAAATAAAATAATCTCCAAAGGAAAAAACATAAAAAATATTCTTATGAATTTATCTTGAAATTTCTTAAATGATAATTTTTTTGTTTTCGATTTTTTATTTTCTTGAATTTGATCTGGCAGCGGAGATGCAATAACTTTTGCAATCTGATCCTCTAATGTAACTGCACATGTTAAAGCAACTAGGGATCCAAGGGAATTGCCAATAAGAATTACTTTCCCAGAATTCTTTGGTCTTATCACTTGTGCAATAAAGTCTTTCACTTGATTAGACCAAATCTCATTATCTATTTTTCCAATTTGTCTAATCCCAGGTTGGTCTGAATCCCCAAATCCTATTAAATCCAAAGAATAAGAGGCAAAATTCTTTTTCGCAAAATACTCTAAATTGTTTCTCCAATGTTTTCGACTTGCTCCAAATCCATGGAGAAAGATAATTGGAATCTCATTTTCTTCGCCTGTAACACTCCAACAAATTTTAAAACCATTCCAAATCCAGTAATTAGGAAAATTTACATTTTCTTTGGAATTATTATTCATAACAATCAAAAATTTTCAAGATATTTGAATTATCTACATTTTTAACAAATAAATGTATTTTGAATGTAAATTATAGTAATCATTAAATTTTACTATGGCTAAAGAAATTTTTAGTATTGCAGCAGTTTTTTGGATACTGATACCAATAGGATTAGTTGGCGGTGCTTTGTTATTAAAGTTTCAGGGAGACTGATTCTCACGGATACATCACAGTTTGAGTTATGGTCTTAAAGTTAAGTAAATCTTAAGTATGAAGATTCTTTTAGTAGGAGCAACAGGGACACTTGGTAGACAAATAGCAAAGCAAGCTATAGAAGAGGGACATGAAGTAAGATGCTTTGTAAGAAATCCAAGAAAAGCTTCCTTTCTACAAGAATGGGGTTGTGAGCTAACAAAAGGTAATTTATTAAATTCTTCTGATATCGAATATGCATTGCAAGATATTGAAGTAGTTATTGATGCAGCTACTAGTAGGCCAGATGATCCTAAAAGTATTTATGAAATTGATTGGGATGGAAAACTTAACTTATTCAATTCTTGCGAATCATTAAACGTTAAAAGGGTAATATTCCTTTCTATCCTCCTAACAGAAAAGTTTAGAAATGTTCCTTTAATGGACATTAAATTTTGCACTGAAAAACTTCTTGAAAAATCTGATTTAGACTATACAATCTTCAAATGTGCAGCTTTTATGCAAGGAGTTATAGGTCAATTCGCAATCCCAATCTTGGATAGTCAAGCAGTGTGGATGAGTGGGACTCCAACTAAAATTGCTTATATGAATACACAAGATATGGCGAAAGTTGTTGTAGCAGCAGTAAATAATCCAAAAACTCACAGAACATCATTGCCATTAGTAGGTCCCAAAGCATGGGATTCAAATGAAGTTATATCTTTATGTGAAAAATTTAGTGAAAAAAAAGCCAAAATTTTTAGAGTTTCCCCCTTCCTTATTAGTGTCACTCAAAAAGTAGTTTCCTTTTTCCAAGATTCTCTTAATGTTGCTGAGCGATTGGCTTTTGCTGAAGTAACTAGTAGTGGTGAATCATTAGATGCTGACATGAGCAAAACTTACGAAATATTGGAAGTTAAAAAAGAAGATATGACCTCACTAGAGAGTTATATAAAGGAGTATTATCAACAAATACTTAAAAGATTAAGGGAAATGGAAGCAGATCTTAATATTGAAGAAAAAAAGAGATTACCTTTTTAATATTGCAATTTTAGAATTAGACAGTATATTTGTACTATATTAAATAGTATTGACCTATGTCTGTTTCCAAGTCTAAAAACCTTGAACGAAAACTAGATAATTTTGCAAAAGAAGCAAAAAATGAATTGAATAATGTTTGCGGATCTTCATTATGGGAAAGCCTTGGGTTCGTTTTTTTTGATCAATTAGAAGATTCTGAAAAAATTGCGAAAGCAAATTTTTACTATGGACAACTTCAAATAATTAATGAAATTAAATTTTCAATTTGAATTGAATTGCATATTTTTACGTATGTAATTTTTTTTAAATCAATTTTGGCCAATCTTTTTCTGATAATATGTACTTAGTAAAAGATTAATTAATGATTGAAACTTCAGGTGTAATAGAAAAAGAGCAGGGGAATGGATTTTATTTGGTTACCTTAGAACAACCTGAAGGACATCAATGTTTATGTAGAGCTGCAGGTAAATTGACTAAATTTAGAATTAAATTATTAGCTGGAGACAAAGTGTTAGTTGAGATAAGTCCTTATGATCTTTCTAGAGGGAGGATAACTTATAGAGAGAGGAATGCAGGCAATGCTAAACCTACTACAAATAAAAATAATCCCAAGAGAAATAATAAATAAAAAGTTACTTTAGATAATATTTTTTATCGCTTCTTTAAACTCACTTCTTTGTTTAACACCTTGCCATTGTTTTTTTAATAATTTTTCTTTAAAAAGTTGAACTGTTGGTGTGCCATTAATACCAGCTTGTTTTGCAATATCTTGATCTTTATCAATATCTATTTCAATGCCAAGAACTGCACCATCAAGTTCTTTAATTATCCTTTTTAACTGAGGTTTTAAAACATGACATGGGCCGCAACTTGGAGAACTAAAAATTACTAAGATAGGTTTTTTACTCTCGTGATAAAGTTTCCTTAATGCATAACTGCCTTTTTGCCATTCAGAATTTGAATCGAAAGTATCTTCATTCACTTCTTCTTCATTAAAATCTGATGAATTAAGTTTTTTTTCTGGTTCTGGTTTTTCTCTGACTATAGTTTTTGCTAAGTTTTTCTCGGCTAGCCACCTTTCGGTAGCTAATGCTGCCATGCACCCAGTTCCTGCAGCGGTAACTCCTTGTCTCCACTCAGAATCGACAACGTCACCTGCAGCGAAGATGCCTTCAATAGATGTTTCTGGCCTTCCTGATTTGCAAGCAATATATCCTTTATTATCTAAATCAATTTTGTTGCCTAAGAACTTCGTATTTGGTGTGTGCCCTATCGCGTAAAAAAGACCTTTTATATTGATTTCCCCTTTACCTTCTGGAGAGTGAATAGTTTCTATTTTCTCAAGCCATTCAGAGCCATCCGCTTTATTAACTTTTGTGTTCCAATGAATTTCTATCTTTGGATTAGCTTTTACTCTATCTACCATTGCTGCGCTAGCCCTTAATTTTTCTGATCTAACAATCAAATGCACTTTGCTTCCATACTTTGTGAGATATGCTGCTTCTTCACATGCAGAGTCGCCCCCTCCAATAACAGCTAATTCTTCACCTCTAAATTGTGGGGTCGCTCCATCACATATAGCACAAGCACTTATTCCTTTACTCCAGAATTTATCTTCATTTATCACGCCTAATCTATTTGCACTTGCTCCAGTTGCAATAATAATTGAGTTAGATTTTATAGTTCCTTCTAAAGTTTTTAATTCAAAGGGATGTGAATCAGTATTTATTGAGACAACATCACTTTCGTATAAATTAGTGCCCCATCTTTCGGCTTGAGCTTTCATTAGATCCATTAATTCAGGACCAAGTACACCATCTGGAAAACCTGGATAATTTTCAACAAATGTTGTAGTCATTAATTGGCCACCAGGAATTCCACCAGAGTTAAATCCTGTAACGAGCAATGGTTGAAGATTTGCTCTTGCTGCATAAATTGCAGCTGTATATCCTGCAGGACCTGAACCAATAATTACAACATTTTCTACATTTGAAGTGTTCTCTTTATTCTCCATTTATTTGCTAATTTCAATATTAATAATAATAAACTAACCCAAATAATGTAGGGCGGATTTCACTCGATAGATTTATTACTCAATCGTTGACTTTTTGATCTAATAACTTTTTTAATTCTTTTGGGAAGTTTAAAACAGAATCTGTTAAATTTTCGTTCTTTTCTCCAATATGTAATATCCACTCTCTAAATTCTTCTGCAATTGCATAACTGTCTTCATACCTTTCTAAAGTGTCCATTGCAGAAATTCTATTGGTTGCCCAACAGGACGCTATGTCGATCCTTTTTCTAATGAAATTGTCCATTCAAAGATTTAAGCTTTATTTAGATAAACACACTAGAGAACCTATGTATTGTCTAATAAGTTACAACTTTGTACTTCCAAACAATAATTTAATCTTTAATTTATATTTGAGCCAATTTTTGGGTAAATTATAAAGAAAATATAAAAAAATAGAGTTAGACTGCCTCGCTGTGATTTGCAAGTAGTCTTTCCACTTCCTCAAAACCCTCTTTAGCTGAATTTATTGCAAGTTCCTCGCTAACTTTTTCTTCTGATATTAATTTTGCGGATATTTTCTTTAACAGAGTTTCTTTCTTTGCTCTTAGTGAAATAACAATTTCTTCTTCAATGATAGATTTTATTGCTTTAGAAATTATTTTTTTGTCATTTGCTTCCTCAAATGTGCCCTGGACTAATTCCTGAATAAATAATCGATGCACCTCACTACTTCTTAGAAAGCTTTCTGTGGCATTAATAATTCCTTCAACAAGAGCTTCATCAGGTTCAGAATCATTTTCTGCCAACTTAAATTCCCAGTCTAAATGTCTTCTTTGCCAACCTGCTGAGTGAAGACTAGGCATGACTGTCTGTGAATAAGTATCAACTGACATTTCATAAATTCTCTCTGCTAATTTCTCGCACCAGTCTTTACCATGTCTTTCTAGATTTTTCTGCATAGCTTGTCTTGGAACAGCATGACCACCATGATGACTGTGACATACTCCATCAGGACATTCGATTGCTTTTATACTCATTGGATTATTTAGTACTTATATATTCTAGATAGCTATTTTTTACAGAAAAGAAAATATATTTTTAACAAAAATCCAAGACTTTTGACTTTCTTCAATTTATATTTAGTATGTTAAAAAAATAAATAAATTGACAAAGATACTTATTCCTTCCGAAACAAGCTCTGGTGAAAGGAGAGTTTCAGCGACGCCAGAAGCGGTAAAGAAATTAAAAAGCCTTGGATGTGATGTTTATATTGAAAGTTCAGCAGGAAAATTATCAGGATTTAGTGACTTATCATATGAAGAATCGGGCGGAACAATAATATCTAACTTAGATCAAAAAATTTGGCGTGAAGCGGACTTAATATTTTGTGTTCAAACTCCATCAGAGGATAATTTAACTAAATTAAAGAAAGGGGCTGTTCTTCTTGGTCTTCTCAACCCATATGGTAATGAGGAGCTTCTCAGGATCATAAATAGTAATAAGATTTCAGCTTTATCACTTGAGTTGCTGCCGAGGATTAGTAGAGCTCAATCTTCTGATGTTCTTTCTTCACAGGCCAATATTGCTGGATATAAAGCAGTTCTTTTGGCTGCAAGTGAGTTAGATAGATATTTCCCAATGCTTATGACTGCAGCTGGGACAGTCCAACCTGCCAAAGTAGTCGTTCTTGGTGGAGGAGTTGCAGGATTACAGGCAGTTGCGACAGCAAAAAGACTTGGTGCAATAGTATTTGTATCTGATATTAGACCTGCTGTTAAAGAACAAGTAGAGTCCTTAGGAGCAAGATTTATAGAACTTCCTGAAGTTGAGGAAAAGCCAGGCGAGGCAGGAGGTTATGCAAAAGCTGTAACACCGGAATTCCTCTCAAAACAGAAGGCAACTTTAACTAAATATTTATCTGAAGCTGATGTTGCTATATGTACTGCGCAAGTTCTAGGTAAAAAGGCCCCTGTTTTAATAGACTCTCCTATGATTGAAAAAATGAGACCTGGGGCTGTGGTGATAGATTTGGCAGTTTCTCAAGGAGGGAACTGCGAAGGAACAAAATCAAATGAAACTATTATCAAAGATGGGGTAAAACTCATAGGAGCGGGCGAATTACCCTCTTCAGTTCCATATGATGCAAGTTCACTTTATGCTAAGAACTTAACATCTTTGATTACACCATTTATAAAAGATGGTGTAATTAAATTAGATAAAGAGGATGAACTCATTTCTGGATGTTTATTAAGCGATGAAGGAGTTATTCTTCAAAATAAAGTTTTTGAAAATTGAGGTTTTAAAATTATGTCTTTTATAAGTCTTCTTTGGGTTCTTTTACTTGGTAGTTTATTAGGCCTCGAGTTAATTGGAAAAGTTCCTCCTACCCTTCACACACCTCTAATGAGTGGAGCAAATGCAATTTCGGGAATAACAATGCTTGCAGCCTTGACTTTAATTGTAAAAGCAGAAGGTAACATACCACTTTTAATAATTGGTTCAGTTTCTCTTGGATTCGCACTTTTCAACGTTGTAGGCGGTTTCTATGTAACTGATCGAATGCTCGCAATGTTTAGTCGTAAACAATCAAATAAGAAGTAATTTTCAAAATGAATCTACCTGTAATCATTAAATTCGTTATTGACCTTCTAGCGGTACTTTTATTGGCTTTGGGAATAAAAGGATTGTCAAAAGTAAAATCAGCAAGGGATGCTAATAGATTAGCTGCATTTGCAATGTCGCTATCAGTAGTAGGATTACTTTCTTATTATTTAGGCACTTCCGGCATTGCTATTCAGTCTTGGATTTGGATAATAATTGGATCAATCATAGGTAGTTTATTCGGAGCAATACTTGCAAAAAAAGTACCTATGACCTCCATGCCTGAAACAGTGGCTTTGTTCAATGGTTGTGGAGGAATGTCATCCCTTTTAGTGGCCTTAGGGGTAGCTATTTTTCCTATATCTGGTGGCCAAGAAAATTTTGATTTTTTTAAGTCACTGATTAACGAAGTTTCTATATCTGTATCTATATTTGTTGGCGCCATAACTTTCACAGGTTCAATTGTGGCGATGGCAAAGTTACAGGGATGGTTGTCAACTCCAGGGTGGACTCAGAGCAAAGTTAGACATTTTGTAAATATTGTTTTTGCAGTTGCTTCCTTGATAGCCTTTTTTGATTTGATAAACGGCAATACAAGTTCTATTTGGCTTTTAGTTATAGTTTCCTCTTTATTAGGTATTGGAGTTACTTTGCCAATTGGTGGAGCCGATATGCCAGTCGTTATATCATTATTAAATAGTTATTCAGGGATTGCAGCAGCAGCAGCAGGTTTCGTTGTAGATAGTCAGCTTTTGATTGTAGCAGGCGCAATGGTTGGAGCAGCAGGTCTAATACTTACTCAAGTAATGTGCAAGGGTATGAATAGATCATTGGTCTCAGTTCTTTTTGGAGGATCTTTATCTGCGCAAAGTACGTCCTCTTCTGGTTCAGGAGAATATACAAACATAACTTCTTGCAGTGTTGAAGAATGTGCATTGACTTTAGAGGCAGCCAACAAGGTAATTATTGTTCCTGGTTATGGCCTAGCGGTAGCTCAAGCTCAACATACTTTAAGGGAAGTGACAAAAAAACTAGAACAAAACGGTATTGAAGTTGTTTACGCAATTCATCCTGTAGCAGGGAGGATGCCTGGACATATGAATGTACTTTTAGCAGAAGCAGATGTTCCTTACGAACAACTTAAAGAGATGGACGTTGTAAATCCTGATTTTCCAGCAACGGATGTTGTTTTAGTTTTAGGAGCAAATGATGTGGTTAATCCTCAAGCTAAAAATGATAGCTCTTCTCCTTTATATGGCATGCCAGTTCTTGATGTGCAGGAAGCAAGAACGGTATTTGTAATTAAACGTGGTATGAGTGCAGGTTACTCCGGAATAAAAAATGATTTATTTGATTTACCAAATACCTCAATGGTCTTTGGTGATGCAAAAAAGGTACTGAATGATTTGATTGGAGAATTAAAGGATCTTGGGGTTGGGGAGAAATAATAGTATATCTTTTAGTTTTTCAGATTACCTAAAAAATAAGCCATTTCGAGAAGTTTTACCTTGGATAGGTGGCGACTTACAAACTTTGAGAGATACTTTTGTTATTGATTTTGATAAATCAAAAAAAAATAAAAAAATATTCTTTCCGATTAATAAAATTCTTTCTAAAAAATTTGAATATGATTATCTTCTAGGGTTTTTAGAATTACCTGAAAACTTAGACTCACTTAGGGGGTTTGTAATCGTTACACATGGTTTAGGGGGCTCAACTAAACGGTTTGGTTTAAGAAGAATCTCTAGAAAATTAGCAAATAATGGTTTTGGAGTTCTTAAATTAAATCTAAGAGGATCTGGATCTGCGAGATATTTAGCTAAAGGAAATTATTGTGCTAGATGCTCCAGTGATGTTATTCCCGCAATTAATTATTTTAAAAAATTGATTAATTTGGAGTTTAAAGATCTCATTAAGATGAATAATCTTCCAATTTACGGAGTTGGATTATCTTTAGGCGGAACAATTCTTTTAAACGCCTGCTTAGATTCCGATGGAAACAAAGGAGAAAAACTTTTAGATGGCCTAGCCTGCGTAAGTAGTCCTTTAGATTTATCATCATGCAGTACCTGTATTGAAAAACCTAGAAATTATATCTACCAAAGATGGTTACTTCACCGATTAAAAAATCAGCTATGGGACGGATTTAATGATGAAGGCAAAATTCTTAATAACGAGAAATTAAGAAAAAAAATTAGAAGTTTAAAAAGTATAAGGGAATTTGATCATAAATTTACAGCCCCTAGCTGGGGATTTAATTCTTTAGAAGATTATTATGTTAAATCTTCTCCAATATTTAGAATCCAAAACTCAATAAAAAAATTACCCCCCATGCTTTTTATACATGCTAAAGATGATCCTTGGGTTCCATATAATGCAACTTTGAATTTAAGAGGCAAATTTATTGATAAATTTACTATTTTTATAACTGAAAAAGGAGGTCATAATGGTTTTCACTCTATTCATGGCTGCTGGTCAGACGAAGTAGTAAAGAACTGGTTTATTAGTATCTAGGACTATTTAAAAATGGTGTTTTTTTAAAAATCCATTTTTCTATTGGCTTACCGTTAATAATATGTGAGCTAAAAATTTCTGAAATTTTTTCTGGAGAAACTTTCTCGTACCAAATACCATCAGGCCACACAAGAAGAATTGGGCCGTTCTTACATATCCTTAAACAGTCAGCTTTTGATCTTAATATGTGAACGTTTTTTGTAGATGGATCATTCTCAAATTTTTTTAAAGTCTTTTTCAGACATTCCCATGTTTTTTGACCTTCATTGCCTTTAAAGCATTTCTGTTTTGTGGGTGTTGCGCATAGTAAAAGATGTTTTTTTATATTCACTTTTATCCAATACTTACGTATTTTTTCCCTTTTTTAATTTCTTGCTCAACAAAAAGTCTGGCCCAATTGTCTACTTCAAGAATATCCTCCAATTCGGGACTCAAATTCAAATTCTCCATATGTGATTCACAAGCTTTACTTATAAATGTTGGAATTTCTTGAAAAGAAATTTTTTCTTCAAGGAATTGTTCAACAGCCATTTCATTAGCAGCATTTAAGACTGCGGGCATAGTCCCAGAGGATTTTCCTGCGGCATAGGCAAGTCCCATGCATGGATATTTAGACTTGTCTGGCTCTTTAAAGGTTAATTTTCCAATTTCACTTAGATTTAATCTTTTCCAATTTGTTTTAAATCTTTCAGGCCAACTCATGGCATATAAAATAGGTAGTTTCATATCTGGCCAACCTAATTGAGCTAATACTGAAGAATCTTCCATCTCAATCATTGAATGAATAATACTTTGAGGGTGGATAACTATTTCGATATTTTCGTAAGAGGTCCCAAATAAATAATGAGCTTCTATAACTTCTAATCCTTTATTCATAAGGGTTGCAGAATCTACAGTTATTTTTTTTCCCATATCCCAATTAGGATGTGAAGTTGCATCTTCCACTGTGACATTCTTTAAATCCTCTACTAACCAATCTCTGAATGCACCACCAGAAGCTGTTAAATGTATGGCTTTTAAACCTTTAGGTATCTCTCCTGTTGAAAAATCTGCATTTTCATAATTGGGTAATCCTTGTAAACATTGAAAGATAGCAGAATGTTCTGAATCAGCAGGTAAAAGCCTACTATTATTTTTCTTTAATGCTGGAATAACAATTGGTCCTGCCGCAATTAAAGTTTCTTTGTTAGCAAGTGCAATATTTTTCCCCGCATTAATTGCTGACATTGTTGGAATTAAGCCTGCACATCCTACTATCCCTGTAACCACAGTATCTGCCTTATCCCATGCTGCAACAGCGTTAATCCCCTCCTTTCCACTCAAAACCAAGGGAGTACTATCCAAATCTAAGTTATTAATATTATCTTTTAAATCTTCTGTAAGATTTTCATCCTCAATCGCAACTACTTCTGGTTTATGTGTTTTAACTTGTTCTGTTAATAAATTAATATTTCTTCCTGCCGAAAGAGCTACGGCTTTAAACTTATCAGGCTGCTCACTAGCTATTTCGAGAGTTTGAGTCCCAATTGAACCAGTAGAACCTAGCACAGTAATGTATTTCAATTTTCTCTGATATTTCTAATATCTTCCCATTTAAAGGTGTATTTAAAAAACAAAAATTTCAAATTGGCTTTTTTCTTAAAATTTAGACCCTTATCCATGTTGTTATTTCCTTTGATTGATCAATAAGTTCAATACCTTTTTCTTTTAATAAATTCCTAATTTCATCGGCCTTTGTATAATTCTTTTCTTTTTTTGCTTTCAATCTTTCATTAATAAGCATTGATATTTCTTCTTCTTTTATTTTACTTTCTTTTACTAAAACCTCTTTTTTAAGACCAAGTACCTTAGTCAACTTTTCAAGTGTTTTAAAATTCTCAAGTAGAAAGAATTTTTCATTTAGGTCTATTTTATAACCTTCGACTCTTTGAAATTGGTTTAAAAAATTTTTTAATGGTTTTGCTAAATCGTAAATAATTGCAATAGCCCCTGCTGTATTAAGGTCATTTCCAAGAGCCTCAGAAAATTTAAGCTTTTTTTGAGATAATTCAAAGCTTATTTTCTCTTTATATACTTCTTCGATAGATTCATTCTTATCAATAGATTTAAAAGCATCTTTTGTGAGGTCCAAAAAAGAAAGGGCTACATTAATGTTTTTCCAAGCTTCTGAAGCACTCCTTAAAGCTTCTTCAGTAAAATCGAGTGGTTTTCTATAATTCACAGTCATAACAAAATATCGCAAAGTCATAGGGCTTATACCTGACTTAATTAGCTCTCTGATAGTTTTAAAATTTTTAAGGGATTTACTCATCTTTTGTCCATTTACATTGACCATCCCATTGTGTAACCAATAGTTAGCTAGCTTTTTGCCATTGGCTGCTTCTGATTGGGCGATTTCATTCTCATGATGTGGAAAAATCAAATCAGAACCACCTAAATGGATATCAATAGTATCTCCTAATTCATCTTTAACCATCGCTGAACATTCAATATGCCATCCTGGCCTACCTTTGCCCCATGGCGAATCAAAAAATGGTTCATCATCTTTGGCTTTTTTCCATAGTGCAAAATCTTGCGGATTAAGTTTTTTACTATTTTCATCATTAGCCATTCTTCCTTGCTGATTAATATTTTGTTCTTGTATATTTTGATTACTTAGCTTTCCATAATTTTTATTTTTAAAAACAGAATAATAAACATCTCCATCCCTAGAGTATGCATAACCTTTGTCCTCAAGGATTGTTATGAAGGAGCAGATATTGCATATATGATTCGTTGCTCTTGGCATACTATCGGGACGCATTATTCCTAAAGAATCCATATCTTTATGAAATTCAATAATATTTTTTTCAGATACTTCCTTCATTGAACTGCTTTCTTCTTTAGCTCTTTTTAAGATCTTGTCATCAATATCTGTAAAATTTTGAACATACTTTACTTTGAAATCACTATAAATTAAAAATCTTCTCAATACATCCCAAGCAATATAACTTCTTGCATGACCAAGATGACATAAATCATAAACAGTAACTCCACAACAATAAATTTTAACAACATTATCAATAGGCTTAAAAACCTCAACTCTTTTGCTTAAAGTATTAAAAAGTTTGATCATCTTAAATTAAATATTTCATAAGGTTTATTTTGTCTCCATCCAATTGTCTCCAATACCAATATCAACTAATAGAGGCACATTTAATTTTACACAATCTTCCATAGTCTTCTTTACTAATTTCGTCGTAATTTCCAAAGAATCTGGTTCAACTTCAAACAATAATTCATCATGTACTTGTAAAAGCATTTTTGCGGGAACATTCATTTCTATGAATTTCTTATTTAGTTGAACCATTGCAATTTTAATAATGTCTGCACTTGAACCCTGAATTGGTGCATTAGCTGCGGCTCTTAATGACTGTGCTTCCATGCCAGCCCTTCTTGCAGATTGCAGGTCAATTTCATAAGGATCTTTTCCAATTAATCTTCCAAGTCCATTTTTATCAAACTTAAATTCTCTTTTTCGACCAAAAATTGTTTTTACATAACCTTTTGATAAGGCAAGCCTTTCTTGGAGTTCAAGAAACTTGAAAATTTTTGAATATCTTTCTTTGTATTTTATTAGGAATTCTTTTGCCTCTGGAGTACTTACTCCTGTTGAACGGGCAAACTTTTTTATCCCCATACCATAGATAACTCCAAAATTTATTGTTTTCCCAACTCTTCTTTCGTCAGAGGATATTTCTTCTTTTTCGAAAATTAATCTTGCAGTCAAAGAATGAATGTCATCATTTTTATGAAACGCATTAATTAGTATTTCTTCATCCGCTAAGTGAGCAAGTATTCTTAATTCGATCTGAGAATAATCAGCTGATAAAAGTTTCCAATTTTTTTCTGGCAAGAATGCCTTTCTGATTCTCCTACTAAATTCAGTCCTAACCGGGATATTTTGAAGATTAGGATTGCTACTACTTAGTCTCCCAGTCGCTGTAGCAGCTTGGTTAAAGTTTGTATGAACTCTTCCTGTCTTTTCATTTATAAGATTTGGAAGAGCATCAATATAGGTGCTAAGTAATTTGCTAAGAGTTCTGTGTTTTATTAAATGTTGGATTATTTCATGTTCGTCGACTAATCTTTCAAGAACTACTGCATCTGTACTCCATCCTGTTTTTGTTTTCCGTGATTTTTTCTTATCCAAATTTAATTTTTCAAACAAGATCTCACCAAGTTGTTTTGGTGAAGATAGATTAAAATTCTCCTCTGCTAATTCATAAACTTTACTTTCAATATCTTCTAAGGTACTTTTTAGTTCTTTTGAGAGTTTATCTAAATAAGGGATGTCAATGGTAATTCCATTCATTTCCATTTGAGACAATACCGGCTCTAAGGGCAGCTCGATTTCTTCGAACAATTTGATTAAATCATTTTTTTCTTTTGAAAATCTTTCTTTAAAAATTTTGACAATCTTAAAAGTTAGAAATACATCATAACCGCAGTAAATACTAGCTTCATCAATATCAACAAATGAAAAGTTTTTATTTTTTCCAACTGTTTCCTTAAATGAAGGAGGCTTAAATCCAAATAATCTAAAACTAATTTCACTTAGCCCATGCTTTTCCTGATTATTAAGAAGATAGTCTGCTAACAAAGTGTCAAAGGTTACGCCTTTAAGATCAAGTCCGTGATTAAAAAATATTTGCCGGTCAAATTTAGAATTTTGGAGTGCCTTTTCTTTTTTGGGATCTTCTATCCAATTTCTTAGTTTTGAGAAAACATCTTCAATGGACAATTGATTAAAGATCTCTTTTTTTGTTTGATGACCAAGAGGTATATAAAATAAATCATCAGTTTCTTCTCCAAGACATAGTCCTATCCCAACAAGTTCAGCATCGATTGGATTTAAACTATTAGTCTCTGTATCTAAAGAAACTATCTCATTGGTCTTTTCTAATCTTTGGATTAATTTATCAAGTAATTCAAAATCATTTACAACAGTCACATTGATTTTAGGGATTTTATTTTCACTATTTTCTAATTCATTTTTACTAGAGACCTTTGGATCTTTCTCTTCCTCTTTAGCCAAATTATTTTTGTCAAAACCACCTTTACTAAAAGTTGAATTGAAAATATCAATTTGCCGGAGTAGTGTTGATAATTCAAGTTTTTGCAGTGACTCTGATAAAAGTTCTTGGTTTATATTTTTTAATTCATAACCATCACTTAATATCAAAGGCACTTCAGTATTTATTTTTGCTAAATCCCTAGAAAGAAAAGCATTATGCTTATCGTTTCTGAGCTTTTCTATAACGGAACCTTTGATGAATCCTTTATATTTTTTATCGTTGTTCTGTTGAATCTTGTCCAAAGCCTGATAAATCCCATCAAGTGTATCGTTTTCTTTTAGTAGATTAATTGCAGTTTTTGGACCTACCCCTTTAATACCAGGAATATTATCAGAACTATCACCAGTTAGAGCTTTAAGATCAACTACTCTTTCCGGAGCAACACCTAATTTTTCTTTTACTCCATTTTCATTCATAAGAGTTGGATTACCACTTTTTGCATATGGACCACCACCCATATAAAGTACATAAATATCTTTTTGATCATCTACTAATTGAAATAAGTCCCGATCCCCAGAAAGAATATTCACGCACCATCCTTTAGAAGAAGCATCATTTGCAATTGTGCCTAGGAGATCATCTGCTTCGTATCCTGGAGATTTAAAAATTGGCAAATTAAGGCTTTCTTCTAAAATGATTTCTAGTTGTTCAATATCCTGAAAAAAAACATCTGGTGCTACATCTCTATTGGCCTTATAATTTGGATCTAATTCATGTCTGAAAGTTGGTTTTTCGGTATCAAAAGTAATACAAACTCCCTCAGGACTAATATTTTTGCAATTATCCAGAAGACTTTTTAGAAATCCATAAGTGACACTTGTTGGGAATCCCTCTTTGGTGGTTAAACCTCCATCAATCCCTTTGCTAAATGCATAGAAGCTTCTAAAAGCAAGTGAGTGGCCATCGACTAAAAGTAAAATTGGTTTTTTAGAGTTTTCAGATTTTAAACTCATTTTCTCTTCTTAGCCCAAGGTGGAATATCAATAAAGATTTGCTCTCCAGGTTCTAATCCATCAATGACTGAAGTTTTATTTCCACTACTAATACCAATTTCGATTTTTTCAAATTTGGGGGAATTGTTTTTATCAACTTTCAAAATTCCTTTTTCACCTTTTTCTGTGACAATAGAAACTGTTGGAACTAGGATTTTTTCTTCAATACCTTCGACTCTAAATTCAAGATCTGCAGTCATTCCAATTTTAATTTCTTCAAAAATATCTTTAAAATTTAAAGTTACTTCGAATGAGGTTACATTATTATCTTTAACAGCTCTTGTAGCTATTTTTTTAACTATTGCACTATATTTTTTTGAGGGATAAGCCTCAATTCTTACTGAGGCTTCTTGACCTATTTTTATTCTGCCAATGTCACTCTCAGGAACTTTGGCAACAATTTCAAGACCCTCTGATAGTTCAAAAATAAAGTTTTTGGTTTTAGGGTCTGAACTTAAGTTTGTACTAGGTGTGATATAAGACCCTATCTCCGCATATTTTGCAGTTATCTTTCCTCCATAAGGAGCTTTAATCAAATAGAAACTTTTTTCAGCTTTTGCATCATTAAGTTTGGCGCTACTAATGTTGTAGTTATTTTTATAACTTTCGTAATCTTCTTTGCTTACTGCACCTTCTTGATATAAATATTCTCTTCTTAAAAATTCAGATTTTTGTTTTTCGACATTTAATTCAAGTTCTTGAAGTTTATAGATAAAGTCTTCATCATCGAGTGAAGCTAAAACCTGATCTTTTTTTACAAGATCTCCTTCAGCTACTTTGATTTCTTTTATTACACCTTGCTTCCGAGGTCCAATATTGCTTGTTCTGATTGCTTTTACTTCACCACTTGTATTAATTGAATCTGAGAGAATTCCTTTTTCAACTTGAACTACAAAATCAGAAATATCTTTTGACTTATTTTTCTTGAAGGAATTGCTTATAAAAACGAAAAATATAGTTAGAGAAAGCAATATAATTCCACTTCTTAGATTTATATTTTTTTTTATTAAATCAAACATTTCTTTTTAATAGCAGAATTAGAGAATATTTAGGAACTAAATAAATAATCAAGACGATTATAATTAACTTATCCAAGATTGGTTAAGTAAATACTATATTACTAGAAGATGTTTTCTTGATAATTTTTCCATAAGTTTTTTCAAATGTTAAAAGCAGGTATTATTGGATTACCAAATGTTGGAAAATCAACTCTATTTAATGCACTTGTAGAAAATGCTAAGGCCCAAGCGGCTAATTTTCCCTTTTGTACTATAGAACCTAATAAAGGCATAGTTTCAGTCCCAGATCAAAGGTTGCAAGAGTTAGGTAATTTAAGTTCTAGCCAAAATATTATCCCAACAAAAATTGAATTTGTAGATATCGCAGGACTAGTAAAAGGAGCTAGTAAAGGCGAAGGTTTGGGAAATAAATTTTTATCAAATATTAGGGAGGTTGATGCAATAGTTCATGTTGTAAGATGCTTTGAAGATAATGATGTGATTCATGTTTCTGGAAAGGTAGATCCCCTGGATGACATTGAGATAATTAATCTGGAATTGAATTTAGCTGATTTATCTCAACTACAAAAAAGAAGAGAAAGAATTAAAAAACAGGTTAGAACTAGTAAAGAGGCAGCTAAAGAAGATTCCTTACTAGAAAAAATTGAAGAAGAGCTAGAGAAAGGCCTTTCAGTTAGATCAATATCTTTGAATGAAGAAGAAAATTTAATAATTAAGCAATTAGGCTTCCTTACTGCAAAACCAATTATTTACGCAACTAATTTGAATGAAAATGATTTAGCTGAAGGTAATGATTTTTCATCAACAGTTCAGAGTTTTGCAAGCAATGAAAATACAGAATGTATAAAAATATCAGCGCAAGTTGAATCTGAATTAATAGAATTAGAACCAGAAGATAAAAAAGACTACCTTATTGGCTTAGGAGTAGAAGAAGGGGGATTAAGTTCTTTAATTAGATCAACATATAAATTATTGGGATTAAAAACTTATTTCACTACCGGAGAAAAGGAGACAAAAGCTTGGACAATAAAAGATGGGATGACTGCGCCACAGGCAGCAGGAGTAATTCATACTGATTTTGAAAAAGGATTCATAAGAGCTCAGACTATTTCTTATCAAAATTTAATTGATTCAGGTTCAATTGCCAATGCAAAAACTAAAGGCCTTTTAAGAAGTGAAGGTAAGGAATATATTGTTAACGAAGGTGATGTAATGGAGTTCTTATTTAACGTTTAGTAAGTCTCTTAAGGCTTACTATTTTGCTTTTTGAATTTAAATTCAAAAAATGAAATTAATAAAATTAAGATACATCCTAAGCAACTTCCTATTATCCCAAAAACAATGGTTGTAAAGCCATCATCGTAGCCATATTGTAGTTGTGGTAAGTGAGGGGGTATTGACATTATTTTTCAACAGAATTTTCAATATCTTCCAGTAAATGTTTAGTTGATCTACTAAAACCATTAGTTTTTAAATAGTTTTGAGCCTCCCTAAATTTTTCAGCTACTCTTTTTGCATAAGGAGTATTCATGGAATTTTGAGTCATGTTGAAAATGCGACTCATTTTATAATCTGATTAAGGTAACCTCTTGATAAGTATTCAAAAATACAAGAATATAAAAATAGGATTTTTTACTTACTAAGAAATTTATTGTAAAAAGTTCTTGATTCTCCAAATAAAGTTTTTTCAAATTAGAAAAATTGATAATGACAAATATATTATTAATTCTTTTTTTTGTATTTTTATTTTTATTACTTTTTTATTCAAAACGAAATAAAGGGTTAGCCCAAAAAACAAAAATTAGACCAACTTATGTACCTTTCTTAAAAGAACAAGAATTTAATCCTGACATAAGTACTGATAATTGGGATTTACACAAACTTAGATTAGATAAATTTAAAAGATCACAATATAAGGGATTAACTTTCTTCGTAAGTTCAGAAAATAAAATTTACTATCTTTCTGAAGAAGGGGATAAGGTTTATTGCTAACAGGTGAAATTAATTTTATAAATAAGAAAAGCCGATAGAAATTAATAATATTAATGAAGTATTTTTTTTTATTATCAGAGAAGTTCTATAAGTTTATTGAATGGGAGTGGAATACTTTAAAAAATCTAAGAAGAACAAAAAGAAAGAATTTTTTTCTAAGAGGATCATTTGCGTTATTTAGTTTGTTCTCTATTCTTTTTTTAATATTTTCTCCTCCTATCGCTTTTGGATTGTTATTTGGAGAGGGATTGAAATTCAGTACTTTTTTTATTTGGATATGGATTTTAAATTTGAAGTTTTTTTGAAAATGTATAATTTATTTCCCGAGATTATTTAAAATTAAGAATATAAAAAATTTATTTTATGCCAAAAATATTCAAACAAAATAAGTTCGCTTTGTTGGGAGCAAATATATTAATAATTTTACTTTGGGTAACTATATCTTCCTTTTTGATGAATTTATTTCAAAGTGAAAATGCCCCATTTTATATGTATAAAATTTCTTTTTTAATCAGATTCCTTCCTCCTATTTGGGTTACATGGTTCCTTTGGATAAAGAGAGGTGGTTTAAAAAGATAAATTACAAAAGCATTTTTAGGGATTTACTATAAAAACAAATCAGTTAAGATCTGAAAGCTTACTTGAAATTTTCATGTAAGAATTAGGTAATTGAGAGATTGTTTTTAGCTAAGAAACAATCTCTTTTTTTTTACAAATATTTTTTCTTATAAAAAAGTGTCTGTCAGTATCCCTATTGACAAACACTCATGACGATCAATTTTAAAAATTAAACAGGCAATCTATTATCAATTTCCACTACTCCTGAGTCCATAAGACGGCCGATTTTAATAACTAAAGCCATATCTAGCCTTGAAAATTCAGATTGATGGTTAGTTATCCAATCAAGTTCAGAAAGAGTTATAACTCCCAAAGTATTTACTTTAAGAAAAAGTAATCCTAAATTCATTTTAAAAAATTCCTGGGATTATCCATCCGAATAAGCCATAATTTACAACTAATGCAAATAAGCCCATCATTGCCATTCTTCCATTAGTTCTCTCGGCGTTTTGCCAATAAGTTGTTTTTGAATTTTCCATTTTAACTGAGTTGTAGGTTTATAAGATAGTTAGTTTTAAACGAAACCAGGAATTATTTGACCTGTTGTTAGGTATGCTCCAACAGCAGCAATTAATCCAAGCATTGCGAATCTGCCGTTAAGAGTTTCAGCAACAACTTTTTCTTTTTCGATTGATTTGACTTTTGTGTTTGGGTTTTTCATTTGATTAGAAGATGAATAGTTTAAATTTTCGTTTTGAAATTGCTTGGTTAAATAAGCAACGAATACGGCTGTAAAGAATACAATTACGGCTAAGAAACCTGTGAGTGGACTCATTAAAAAATGCCAGGAATAATTTGTCCGGTTGAAACGTAAGCACCTACTAACGCAACAAGCCCAATCATTGCCCAACGACCGTTAACTTTTTCTGCATTTTGTGGGTAGCTGTCGTAAGAAACAGACTCATCTATATAAGGACGTGTCTCAGTAGGAAACATATTCTGTCTACCACCTGATTCAGTAGTAACGTTTGAATTAGTCATTGAAGTTATGTAATTGTTAATTAATGTAACACTACTATTAACAAATGTAAAGTAATTGGCAGAAAATAAGTTATTCCCAATATATATGTTACATATATGTAACTATATCGTTACTTAAAGTAAAATAGTTAATTTTTTTTGAGTATTTCTTGACGGAGAATCTTCATCCGTAATGGTAATAGACCTCTGTCCAGCCTTTTTGATGAAGTTCATGCCACTTTTCCCAGGCTGCATCTATGTTTAATTTTTCTGAGAATTTGTAGCCTGCAGGTTCTCCAAGGTGATTTGCATAAAAAAGATGAGTATGAATTTTTAGGTTAGGTTTAGGGATATTTTTGCATTCTTCGAAAAAGATCATTCTGCTGCCTTCGGGATTTAGTAGACATCCGCTTGGCTTGCTAGCGCTACAACCAAATGAGTAATTAGGCTTCATACTTTCACCTTAATAGGCTATTTAAATATTAATACACTTGTACTATAAATTATATTTATTTTGTTTTGCTGTCAATCTTTTTAGGGTAATTTACTTATTTACTAATAATGATTTTGTTTTTTAATAAAAAAGACAATTTAGTTGAGCTTATGAATTACAGGGAAGATTTAGAAATCAAACTACAAAAAGTAACACTTGCAATGCAGGAGGTAGTTGAGGATGTCTATAAAACTGAACAGGAGAAGCAAAAAATTATTGGCAAACTGATTGACTTTAAAGAAGCAATAATATCAAAAGGTATTGAACTTAATATTGAATTAGGGGCAGCTTAGAAATATTGTAAATCTCATGAGTATTTAATAGCTTTTAGAATATTAGTATTTATATACTAGATTAATTTATCAAATGCAGCCTGGAACTTTTGAATTATTGATTTTAGTATTTATCTTTTTAGGTCTTCAAGCCTGGTGGATTATCCCAATAGTTATTAAAAATAATAAATTAAATGAGAGAGGTAAGGATTTAAGAGAGGAAATTAAGCAATTAGAAAAGTTATATAAAAAATAAATTAGTAATTATTTTTGCAAAATACCTATTATTAGTGAAAATCGAATATCTAATGAAATTAAAAAAATTTATTCCCTTTTTCTGCCTTTTTGTTGGGACTTTAGCTTTACCACAACCTTCTTTTGCTGAAGAAAAGATTGAAGTTATAACTATTATTCAAAGTTCAAAAGGACTTAGTGGTAAAAATTTTAATTATCTCGAAGGTAAGCCTGAATTAAGACTCTTAAAAGTAAAGATTCCAGTAGGCTTGAAAACTCCAATTCATAATCATCCTTCCCCAATGTTGATTCATGTCACCAGAGGCAGATTAAAACATGTAAGGGGTGAAGAAATTAATTTCTTTAAAGCGGGCGATGCATTTATAGAGAGTAATAATGGGGGAAGCCACTATGTGAAAAATGTTGGGAAGAAGCCGGCCATACTTCATGTGGGAGTTGTATCAGTAGTTGGTATGCCTACTGCCATAAATGAATAAAAGATTCTCTAGGTAATTTGATCAGTATTTTTAGGGTTCACCTTTTACGAAGAACAACTGTAATGAGATACTCCTCCATAGTTAAAATACTGGCTTGGCTTTAGTCGATTATATTTTTGATCTATTTCTGGGGGTTGTTCTACATATGGATTGCTAAAGACATCCTGTAACTCTTTTATTTTTTTGTAATTTCCCTTTTCAGCTTCTTCATATGCGGGAACGACCATCCATTCGCGCCAAGTATAGACTGGATTAAGGGATTTCATTGATTCCGATTGTGCTTTAATATTTCCCTCTTTCTTCAAGACTGATTGCCAGTTTTCAAGCCATACTTCCCACCTATTATTGAGCTCGTCATTAATTGGCAAATAGAAACAGTCTTTTAAAGAATCTAAGTTATCAGGTATTTCAGAGAGTTTACGGAACAATATTGTATAGTCTGCTTTTGAAATGACCATGAGATTAAAAAATTCATTTATTAGAGTTTCGTTGTAATGTTCTAAACCAAGCTTGTTTGCCCAGATTTTCATCAATTCTTTATTCATTAATTCAGAAAAGTCTTTTTCGATTTGATCTAACTTTTCTTGATCTTGTTTGCTTTGTGAAAGTAACGGACTAAGAGAGGAACAGAATGTTTTAAAGTTGATTGCCGCTGCAGAAGGCTGGTTAAAAAATGAGAAATGTTCACCTCCACCTGTCCATGGTTGAAATCTTGGGTCAAATAATTCACAGAATCCAAAGGGGCCATAATCCAAGGTATAACCTCCAGCAGCACAATTATCACTATTGAAATTACCCTGGCAATAACCAACTCTCATCCAGTTGGCTATAAGTGATATAAGTCTTGATCTGTATAAAGAAGCAAGTTTTATTACTTTACTTTCAATTGAAATCTCATTTTCAATTTCATCTTTATAATTTCTGTCAATTAGATGTTGAACTATCATCTTTAGTTCATTTAGGGCCTCATCATGCGCATTATTACGAACTCGTCTTGCAAAAAGTTCAATCTGGCCTACACGTAAAAAAGATGGAGCGACTCTCGTAGTAATTGCCGCTTGATTATCAATTATGATATCAGGTTCAAAATATCTGGACCCTTTGGAATACCAAGGTCTTCTAACTGTTTCTGAACGTGAGACATAAAGTGTTAAGGATCTTGAGGTAGGGATTCCCAAAGAATCCATTAATTCCTGTGCGAGAAATTCTCGTACGCTAGACCTTAAGACAGCTCTGCCATCTGCTCCACGACAGTAGGGAGTTGGACCTCCACCTTTAAGTTGCATTTCCATTCTTTTCCCATTGAATAAACCTTCAAAAACAGAAATTGCTCTGCCATCACCATAACCATTGCCAGTGCCAAAGGGACATTGTTGGGTATATTCAGTTCCGTAAATTGATAATGCATAACCTGTTGACCAGCCAACAGGACTCATTGGATATTTAGCAACAGAAATATCACCTGAGAAAAAACGACAAAAATTCTCGTCCATAGCAAGGTCTGAGCTTAGCCTTAGTTCTTTAAAAAGTTTCTTGCTATGCGAAATATATTCTGGTTCTGGAATAGCAGTTGGAACAACTGGTACATAATGACCTGAATATACTGAACGCGGCTTATGATCATTTCCATCTTTTGTTGATTGAGGATCTGCTTTAAGAGAATTTATAAAAGAATAGTCAGATAGTTGAGAAAATTCAGAAAAATTTTCTGTAAGCTTTACTTTTAATGAATCAGATTTGGTTGACATCAAATTTGTTATCTATTCTTTGAGGTGCTCTAATTTCTTTAAATTAAACACCTAAATGTATCTTATATAGATTCTATTAGGGATGGTTTTTGGGCGATACGTTTGAGATTAAATATAAGTTAAAAGTTAATACTTAAATAAAAAAAGGATCCGCGGCAAGACCTTTTTTGGAAAAAATTTTTTGGCTTTTAAAAAATAAAAAGAACTTCTCCAATATATTAATTTTTAAACAAGAAACACTGCAAATACTTATAAATTGAAGATTTTTCCTAGTTTGCTTTAACATGATTTGAAAAAAGTTTCAAAATTTAATTTGTTGATCGACTTATACCACCCCCTTATTTCCGCACTTTATTTCCTGTAAAAATTTTCTAACTTACCCAGCCTTTCAGCAAATCAAAAACACTAATAAATAGTCCAAAACCAATAATTGGAGGAGCAACCCATCTTGTCATGAATTTCAAATAACGTGTCGTTTTGATTCCAACTTTTGAATCACTAAGTTCCTCATTAAATTTTCCAGGGACCACCCATCCCATAAAGAAAGTAACCAAGAATCCACCAAAGATAAGTAATACGCCACCAAAAATCGAATCAACTGTTCCAAGAATATTTAAATTTAATGCAGAAGGGATGCCTGCTAAGAATAGGAAAAGAGTTATCAACCAAACTGATTTTTCTCTTTTAAAGCCGAATTTATCCATTAAAGAGGAAACTGGAACCTCTAATAATGAAACAGATGAAGTTATGGCTGCGATATAAGCTAATGCAAAAAATGCAACAGCTACAATTCTACCTGCCATACCATATGTACCTAGGCCTGTTGGAATTGAGATAAATAAAGCACCAACAGTGGATTCAGAAATAGCGTCACTTAAACCGAATGTTAAAACTATTGGGAAAGTTATAAATCCAGCCATTAGTCCAACCAAAGTATCTAATGATGCAACTCCAACACTTAGTTTTGGAAGATTACTTTTTTTATTTAAATAGGACGCGTACGTAACCATAATTCCAATCCCTAAGCTTAATGAAAAGAATGCTTGTGTAAAAGCGTTTCTTATTGTTTGAGGATTTCTCAATTCATTAAAGTCAAACTTAAGTAGAAATGTTTTATATCCTTCCCATGCACCTGAAAGTGAAGTAGCCCAAATAGCAAGAATCACAATAATTATGAAAAGGATTGGCATGAAATATCTAGTAACCTTTTCTATACCTTTTTTTATACCTGATGAAACTATTATTGCTGTAAGTACAAGACTTAATAGATGGCCCAATAAAACACTGCTGCCACTACTAATTGAGCCAAAGAAGGTTTCTGCTTCAGTTAAATTCTTTGGTAATCCAAAAAATAAAGAATGGAACAAGGTATCTGCAGTCCATCCCATTATCACTGAATAATATGATGCTATTCCCAGAGGAGCTATGAAGAAAAGAATTCCTAATGGATACCAATTCTTCCCAGCCAGCTTTACAGGAGCAAGCAATGTGCTTGCCATTGCGTTTCTTCCTAGAGCCATTTCAGCAACAAATACCGGAAGACATACAATTAAAACGATCAATATATACAAGAGTACAAACGCCGCACCTCCACCTTGAGATGCTCTGTAAGCAAAACCCCAAAGGTTGCCTAGACCTACTGCACTACCAGCGGCTGCGAGAATGAATCCTAGCTTACTAGTCCATTGTTCTCTTTGAGAAATTTTTGAGTCCAAAATTAGAATCGTTTTTTATAGTTGATTTATAACTCATAAATGAAAATTAGTTAACACTTTGCTTAATAAAAACTAATTTTTTTAGATTAATTATTTTGATAAAGATTTAGAATTAAAAAACTTAAATTATTCTTATGACTATTGAAACAACTATTTTAGATTTTCAACTAAGCAATACCTATGAGGAGTATGAATCTCATATGAATGCTGAGGAACAGCAGTCGATGTTTAAAGAAATGGGGGTTAAAACATTTTATATTGGTAAATCATTAGATGATCCACAAAAGGCAACTGTAATTTTTCAAGGACCAGAAAATGTTTTATACGATATTTTTATGAATCCTGAAACAAAACCTATTGTTGAAGCTTCAGGGCATATTTATGAGGGTACAAAAATAACTCGATGGATTTCTTGAAAAAATAAATCTTTTATGAATTATCAACTTTTAATTGAATCATATTCTTTTGGGACAGCCCTTTCTGAGCAAGAAATAGAACTTTTAAGTCTGGAACTTGAAACTCAAATCATGAACATTAATATATCAACAGATTTTGGCTGTTTTAAATCGGCCCCTACCCATATTTGTGAAGGTCTCAATTTAAAAAAAGATACTTATTGGATTATGTGCCTTGCTGAAATATTAGATTTACATAAACCCCCCCAATTTGGGAAAACGAAAAGTGTGGAGGTTTTCGATTTACTTCTTGAAAAAGGACTTGTTATTGGTTAATTGTTTAATTATTTGAGTATTAAAAATAAGTTGTTTATTTTATTCTGATAGCATTAACCTATGCAAAGATGAATAAATGAAAGATTCTAATGAATTGATATTGGGAAATATTATTAAGCTAACTAGATCAAGTGAGAAAAAATTTAAACAAGGAAATTTTAAAGGGGAAATAGATGACAAAATGAAGGCTAATGCAATTTTGAAATCCAAATCTTGTGATGAAAAAATTATTGAAAAATATAGAGAAGAATTATCCAGATTGTATTCCTCAAAGTTTGATCTTATTTTCGATCATAAGCTGAAAATTGATGAAATAAAGAGAAATCAAATAGTAAAAATGCTGGAACAAAAAAGTAAGGAAAAATTAAAAAGTCTTGATTATAAAGGAGCAGTAAAAGCCTTTAGGAGGGCAGAAAAATATTTTTCAAATTAAAATCAATCTAAATCTCAGAGATTTTATAAGGTAAATTAAATTTATAAGTTTGAGAATAAAAAATGATGAAAGGGTTGATTTTTTTTCAGAATTCGTTTCTTTAAAGATATATCATTTTTGGTACTACTCATGGTTATGCCCCAATCTACCTTGGAAAGCTTATTATTTTTTTTGATACTCTCTCTTCTTGCAACGTACATAGTTAATTTAAAGTATTCTTCGAAATTAAAAATACAGAAGTAGTTTTTTTTATTTATCTTTTTTCTTTATGAGATTTATTTCTTTGGATCACTCCAAGTTTCTTTGTATAACCAGCTCAAAAAGGTAAGAGTAAGTATATTCCCAAATGCATAAGTTATTCCTAATAATGGGTCGTAAATATTGGCAATAATCGTCGACATTATAAAGATTATTAACCCTGAAACAACCAAATCCTGAATAGGTAAATGGTTAAAATTCACCGAATTTATCATTTGATAATTATTTTTAATAGATAAAATTAATTATAAAACCAACAAGTACCTTATTTTCTTATATGGCAATATCATTTAAGGTATGAATAATTTTAGGATTGCTAAAATAATTATAGTTTTTTCATCATTATCGTATTTGAGCGTTTCTTTTTTAAGAAATTATAATTCTCCAGAAAATATAGAAAAAAGGTGTATTCTTAAATTTGAAAAAGATTTTAAAAATAATTTGGAAACATCTCATGAAGAATGGAATCAAATTTTAGATTTAGCTGATAACAATTATTTAAAATGTATGGGAATACCTCAGTATTAATTATGGGAGAGGCAAAGAGAAGAAAAAATTTAGGTATTCCGCCTAGAGAAAAAGCTGAAGATATAAAGTTGCCTCAACTTGATAAAAAAGCCATACAACAAAAAGTAAGGTCTACATTGTATAAATATCCAATTATCCCTTTTCTTTTTTATGGAGCTGCAATATTGATCCTAATCGGAGGTTTATTTTATGTTTTCAAATCCTTCAATATAGCTTAATTATCCTTCAATATAGCTTAATTAAAAGGATTATTAATTTTGATATTTATGATTTTTTGGTATCATCAATTAAAAATTTGAAGGATAATCAATGAGCAATTTTTATTGTGCAAAAATAATCAAAGCAATAATATATGAGAATTATTTACAGTTGACACCATCATATTGTGTTGTAATTTTAGATTAAATTAAAACTATTTATGAAGAAAATAAATAAAAAATATTATGAAATAATGCGTCAAGCTGATAATGCAGTTGGAAGAAAAGAAGTAGTTAGTTTATTAAAAAAAGCTGCAATAATTATGTCTAAATCTGAGGAAAACTTAGCTGCTTAAATTAAAAAACTATTTTATTAGGATAAATAAAACACCATAAAGAATGATTGATGAGTATGCAGCCATAATGATAAATGGTAGTATCATGCCTGAATTTAACCATCTTAAAAGTCTAATTTTTTTGTTAATTACTCTTGGCATCTTTTCTGATTCTCTTAATTGCAACCTAACAAGTAAATAAATGGTGTAAATGATTAATTAATCTTTTTAAATATCATTCTTTAGCTATTTTGGAATTAAATTTTCTAAAGAAAATTATTTTAAATGTATCTGGATTTTTTATCTTAAGAGAAATTTTTAGGTAATTAATACCTTGTATTCTTCAAATTTCTTATGCAAGATTTAGAAACATTAGATTTCTAAATAATGATTAAAAAATTAAAAGAGGGCCCTGAAGAATTTAAAGATTATGATTCAGAACTGTTACTTAAGATTCTAAAAAAGACATCACTGGAGAATGAAAAAGGCGATGATAAAGAACTATTTGTAGATGAAAATTGGAAAATTAATTCAAAAAATATGAGTAATATAATTCATTCAGATAATTCAAATTTGAAAAGAATATTATCAGATATTTTCCCTAATAAAAAAATAGTGATTCAGGATAATAATGATGGGTCGCAAACAATTTTATTATCCTAATTTAGGAAATATTAAAACCTTGTTCTTACTATCTATTCAATATTTATTTTTTAAGAAAAATTTAGTAAAAATTACTCACAAATTTTTTTTAAAGATGTTATTGATCACTTACGTTCATCCAAGTTTATATCTCTGGACGCATGAAATGGGAGTAGGGAACGGGATTCTCATTAACTGCAAAAGACCATGAATAACCTCTTACAAATAAGAGAAAAAATCAAAAGAGCCAATAGGCTTTATGAAGCCCAACTTTTGGCTACTAAAAGTGGAGAAGTTACTCCATACAGAAGATCCGTCTTTGAAGAAAGAATCAGGAAAACACAAAAAGAAATGAAATTGAAAGACTCAAAAAATTAAATTCTTTTTTTGAAACTGATCAATTTAGAGGGGGTTTTATCCCTCTCTTTTTTTTTATAAAAACAACGTAATTATTAATTTATTTTTTTGATTATCGATTATTAAAAAGAACAAAATTTTGATGAGTGTACTATTGATTTAAATTATATAAATGGCAAGTTTAATTCAGTAATTAAGAGGTAAATAAATATGTTTCAAAAGAAAAATAAACAAATTAAAAACGCACCCAATAAATCAAATTTAGAACAAGTTTTATGGTTTATAGAAAATTATTTGCCCCAAAAGAAAGATCGAGGTGTTCAAAAAAAATTGTATATGGATAATCTAGAAGTAGAGACTATTAAGATATTTTCTAAATTAGCCTCTAAACGTTCTAAAACATTATTTCCAACTACAAAAAATACGACAATCTCTTTTACCTTTGGTAATTGGGCCTTGCCTTACCTGAAATTGCTTAAGAAAATAGGAATAGCTAAATAAGAAAATTGTGATCGGCTAGAAATAGATTTATCCCGCAAATAAAAATAAAGTTTAAAAAGTCTCTGAAAGCTCTTTTCGAAATTTAAGGAGGAATACTTACTTTACATAAAAGATACAATTGCTAAGTTTAAGATAAGAGATCTATTCATTAATGTTTCTAAATTATCTGCCTAGTGAAATGGTTGAAGTTGTTGGTTTGACAATGATTTTTTCATTTCTAGTTGGAACTATCTTAATTTTGTTATTTACATCAGATCAGGCAAATACAAAGAATCTATATTTAAAGAAGGCTAAATAAATTTTAAATAATTTGTTTATCTACAAAGGACCTCTGTTTTTAATAAAGTTAACTCGCAGGTGTAGAACATAATTTTTAATATTGATACATAAACAAATTTAAGATTATGGGCGAAGCTAAAAGAAGAGAAGAATTAGGATTGCCACCTAGACAAAAAAATGAATTAAATAAATCTGATAGATACCTTTCATTGCTTCCAATTACTAAATCAAGAATTAAGAAATACCCTTATATGGGTGTAGCAACAATGGCACTAGGAGCGATAATTTTCTTAGTAAGTGGAGGCGCAAATAGTATTAATTAGTTAAATTTTGGCTTGGCTTAGAATATATTTAAGATTTTTTTTGTAATAGTTTAACGCCAGATATTATTGAGATTATTGAAGCTATACCAAGAAATATCGAGTAAAAAGGTTGCAAATTAATAATGCCAAAATTACCTGTATGCCATTTTATTAACCAAAAAGCATCTATTCCTAGTGGTTGAAAAATACTATAAATAGTCCCAGTTACAATAGTAATTAGTAAAGGGATTGCTGAAATTGCGGTTATTTTTCTGTGAATTTTTCTTTTATCGGTTTTTAATTTTCCCATTTATTTCCTCAAATAGATATGTAATTCTTTTTCGTTTTTGCATGGCATCCATTTATCTTGATTCTTATGTATTCCTTCGCAACCAAGTTCTAAAGATCGATTTTCGGCGTCCTCTTCAGAAAGAAATGTACCCCTCATATGTGCTTGCGAATAACTATTTAAATTTAGAGATAAGAAAAATAAAAAAATAAAAAATTTAAAATTTCTAAGAAAAATATTCATTATTCCAAATAAGAATTTGCATTAAAGAGATTCTATCAAATATTTTTGTTTTGCCAGTTTTACTAAATGAAACTACTTTGTAGTTTTCATAATCATGAGAGTGCGATTCGTGAGAATGCATTTCCATCCCTGGAGAGCCAAGTGGCATTCCTGGAACTGCTATCCCATTGATATTTGGTTTTTCTCTAAAAAGTTTATTTATTGATTCAATCGGGACATGTCCTTCAATCGTATAGTTAGCTATTTGAGCAGAGTGACATGATCTAAGATTATTGGGAATTTGATATTGGTTTTTAATTACTGAAACATCCTCAACTATATTATCAACAACTTCTAATCCATTATCTCTTAAATGGTTGATCCATTTTTTGCAACAACCACATGATGCTGATCTGTAAGAAACAACTTTTGGGATATCTATATTTTCTTGAGTTAAAGCAATGCTCTTATCTGGATTAATTATATTTGTAAAAAGAATTCCAGAAAAAATTAGATAATTTAAAAATCCTCTTTTCATATATATTTTTTTTAGTGCCATGCTAATTATGAAGATTAAATTTAATATTTAAATTAAACATAAATCAAAATTTATTAAATCGCTAATTAATTAAAATTAAGACACTCATAATTGCCATTAAAAGATTTTCGATAAAACTAACAATTCCCAAAGGAGTTTTTGCATATCCACCGATACATGCACAATTTAATTTTAATTTATCCAAATAAACAGCCTTAAATACTGAAATCATTCCAGAAATTCCTAAAATTAGGGCAATAAAAATAATTAACGAGGGTGGAGAAGAATTAAGAAAACTTATTCCAATTAATAATTCGCAAAAAGGATAAATATATATCCAGCCAGCAAATTTAGAAGATATTAAATCATATTTCTTATAACTTGTTCCAAAAGCTTCAATATCCATAAGCTTGAGCATCGCTAAAAGACAAATTGATATCCCCATAAAAACTTGGAAACTTTTAAGTGATGAAATGGTTATTAGAAATGAAGTACCAAAGACTGCAATTAATGGGGTAAATGACTTAATATTCATTTTTAACTTTTAAGGATAGAGTCACAAATACTAGATGGATTTGCTTGTTTAACTATTTTTAGTCTTTTGATAAGTTTGTCTCGATCTATTTGATGTTTTAAATATTTAATACATAAATTTTTTTCCTGATATACCTCTGCTATTGGAGCAATCTTTAAAGCAATAGCAAAAGTACCAATAACTAAAAGAATGTTTGTAGCTAGTCGAATATTTGGTCGAAAATTTGATCTCATTCGTATTCTTTATTTCTGTCAATGACTTCCCTTAAATATATATCTTGTAGCTCGTCATTGTATCCATTTTCTTTTACAAATTTCTCTAATTCTTTTAACTCTTTTTCTGTCATTAAGCAGATTTGGATATATTGTTTTTCATATCTTCAATTTGGTTGATTAATTCATCTAACCATTCTGTATTATTTTCGGATCTTTTCTGAAAATATGTAATTTTAGGTTGATTTATTTCTAGTGTCTCATAATCTCCACTCATAAATTACCTCTAAATTTATACTCTGCATAATTTATCTAGAGAGATTATGCACATCAATAGGTTCTATTACTTATTAGACATTTACCATGAGTAACAAGGCGCTTTTTTAATAGTATAAACATTATGGAATTTATCTCTAAATAATATGGCAACAAATGAAGAACTAGAAAAAAGAATTGAGGCTTTAGAAAAAGAAGTACAACATCTAAAAGCTGTTTTGCAATATCAAATGAGAAATAAGAAAAAGTGATTCTTATTGCATAGCAATTACTTTTGGTGAGATAAGCATTTTCTCTTGGTTGTTTAAGGTGCCTAATTAAAAAGCTAAATATTAAAAATTAGTCCTTAATTAGTCACTTAAAAAAATAACTTTAGTTATTGATATTTAGAACATATTTGTTTTTATATATATAAAACTACTTTATATGATTAACTCAATAGCTATTACATTGTTATTATTAGGCTTTTTAGTCGCTTACAAAAGACTCAAAAGAAAGAAACGGCAATTTCACGCACCACCTACAAATCAGCTCCCTAGTTGAAGATTAAATTCCGTCTTCGTCTTCTCCAAAAGGATTGTATCTAATATCCCAGATTAGAACGACCGCAATAGATAAAAGCAATAGACCAAAAATAGCTTGAGGAGGAGGAAATAACATCAATGAAATATAACAATTATAAATAAGTTTTGATTATGAAAATTTTAAAGGGTAATCGATATTGTTTGGTTCTAAATGCTTAGCATAACAAGCTGTTGTGCAATCAACTCCCTCACTATTGATGCTACAAGAAGTTATACATTCAAAAAAACTTTCCAAAGCATCAGAATCTTTAATATTTGAATAAATGTCTTTATTCATGGTTAAACTTCCATTCTGAAGCTTATCTAGCAATTAATTTTTAATAATGTCAAATTTTAGGTAAAGTACCTATTCACCATTTTTTTTTAAAAAAACTGTTGAATATACAAGTTTTTTCCCACCCTTCCTCTAATAGTTTTTTATATTCTTTTCTCGCTTCTTCGATAGATTCGACTCTAGAGCCTTTCATAACTGGCTTACTTGATCGCTTAAGCACACAACCATAAGAGATTAAAATTGCATCTATCGTAGAGGGGGTCTTTGAACTATCTTCAAAAGGTTCAAATATTTTAATCTGCGATTTGGCTTGATTTATTAAAGTAAATTTTTCCATAAAAAAGGGCGACAGCTTCGCCCCAGTCAAAAAGCAGGATAATCCCCATCACCTAACCTTTTTAAAATCTTAGCACTACATATGGTGTTTGTAAGTACTTAAAATTACCTATTGATGGGGTTGTTTGTTTCTGTTTAATTTGTCATTATAGGAGTCCCCATCACCTAGGCTCGTAAGAGTCTTTTTTTTGTTATTTTGTCTTTTAGGTTTTTGCTTTTTTAATTAGTGTTTAAAGACTTTTTATTTAATTTTTAAATTCGATAATTAATAATTAAAAAAATTATTTTATTCATGCAAACTTACATCGTACACTGGCAGTTTCCAGATCAAGAAAGTCATATGCAAGGGGCCGAAGCATTCGCTGGTTTTGTTGAAGGAGGATGCGAAGGTGATGAATTTGATGGGTTTAAAGTTCTTAATCGAGTAGTAAATCCTGAGGGAGCTAATGGTTGGGCAATAGTTGAATCTTCAAATCATCAGAACATATGGAAATGGAGTAGTATCTGGGTCGATAATTTTGGCGTAGAAATTGAAGTTACCCCAGTATTAACAGATAAAGAATTTCTTTCAGTCCATAAAGAAATTTCAGCAGCCTCCAGTTAATAGTTAATTTTTAGTTGATTGACAATTGATCTACTATAGAAAAATAGTACCTATGTTTATGGGAAATTTTTCTTCTCAAGAAATTGAAAGTCAATACAATTTAAT
>CABYJE010000006.1 GCA_902519235.1 uncultured Prochlorococcus sp. | reverse complement strand
GTAGTTAATATCTCTTTTTTTATGATTCCATAAGTAAAAATTTTAGATAAAGTTTTTAAAGATTTAAAAACCAAAAGAACAGTAAATAAAAAGAAAACAATAATGTTTTCTACCAGTAGATTTTTATTTTTATTTTCTAAATTGCTCATACAAGTCTTAAATTAATTATTATTCATCGCTATTTGCATATGGGCCGAAAAATTCACTGGCGTCTCTTCCCATTACTTTAGCAAGGTTTAAACTTTTATCTATATCCCATTTCGATGCCATTCCATAAAGAATCCCAGCGGCAAAAGAATCGCCACATCCATAAGAATCAACCTTTAATTTTTTGTTTTTAAGAGCCTTATATCTTCCCCCTGGGAACAGTATGCCGCCCTTCTCTCCCTCAGTTTTAAAAGTATATTTAGGTTTTAAGGATAATTCAGAAAAAGAAAAAACTTCCCCGGGATCAAGATTACTGCCTATTAAGCCATCTAAAAGAACATTTGATTTATTAATTGTATTTAATCCTACCCTTGGTGTAGTACACAGTATTGAAGCTGATCTAGCCATTTTAAAAATCTCTGAATCAGATGCAGTAATAAAAATTCCGTCCATTTTTTTTAAAATGTTCCATTCTAACTTGTCTTTATGAGTTGGAGCTAACCTTTCTCCAATAACTGTTATAGCTCTTTCACCTTGAGAGTCAATTAAACTAAATCCTCTTCTCGTTGGTTTATCACGCCAAGCTACATGCAACTTAATTCCCATATTTGAGAGAATCTTAAAACACTTATCTCCATAATCATCATTACCTAATGACGTAAAAAAATGAATTTGGTTTAAAGTTAGATCAGAAAGTATTTTAGCGATTATAGAGCCACCACCAGCTGGATACTCAAGGGACTTTTCAGAATGAGAAATGACTCCTGGCTTTGGTAATTGATCGACCTTTAAAAAATTTATCCACTCAACATGACCAACAACAGCAAAATTTAAATTTCCTTTTTTAAATTTACAGTCTTCAACATTGTTATTTTTTTCAACAACCATAAGCTTTAAATACTATTATTAAAAGAAATATTTTGACAAGTGAATTCATTTAACATTTTAAAAGATAATAAACAGATACTTTCTTATCTTTACCTTTTTCTATCTATTTTAGGTGCTGTCCTGCCAATGATGGCAAATTTCGAATTTGCTAGGGAATATGGAAGTAGCTTTGATATAAATAACTTCATTACTTTAGCAAATGCAAACCCTGCAGCTCAATCAATTTCTAGAGACTTATTAATAGGTGCAAGCGCAATTTTTCTTTGGATAATAAATGAATCAAAAAAACTAAATATGAAAAATATGTGGGTTGTATACATTGGAACTTTTCTTATAGCCTTCGCATTCTCTGCACCTTTTTTCTTATTTCTAAGAGAGAGAAGAATTATTGAATTAGAAAAAATTAATTAAAATAATCTCTTAAATAGAATTGCAAATGCAAAAAAGCAACAACATGAAATTGAAAGCCAGATTATTGAAGCATAACCAAATAGATCTAATATGCGTCCTGAAATAAATGGTCCAAAAAAATAACCCATAGCGAAACATTGTGATAGTAAAGCAAGGGCAAAACCTTTTTTATTTGAAGGAGCTATTCTGAATACGATATCTGTTGATGTTGGAAGAAATGAAGCAGTCCCTAAACTTACTAAAATCAATGAAAAAGAAATCAAATAAAACGCTGGGATATTTAAATAACTAGAAATAAATAATAAAAATGAAGCTAAAGAGAAATTTATTAAACTAAATTTCAAGCCAAATAATCTTTCTTTCTTAGATATCCAAGAACCGACAGGCCATTGTAAAAATAACAATAAAATTAACTGAATAGAAATTATAAGACTAATAATTTCTTTGCTTAATGCTTTGCGATATACTCCACCTTTAACAAGATCCAGAGGCAAAGTTACTTGAATCAAAGCTAAAGAGGTGGTTATCAATAAAATAGATAAAATTATTATTGTTGAGTTTTTATTCCATTTCAATTGTCCCTGATTAATTGGATCAACTAATTTTTTTTGGAAATTTTCTAAGTTTCTTTTAATAGAAGAACTATTTTTAGATATTAAATATGTGATAACTAACATGCAAAATATATCATTAATAAAAATTGATTTAGAGTACAAAAAGTTAGTCATATAGCCTCCTAAGAATACCCCTAGAAATATCCCTAAAGCCTCCGAACTTCTAACAAGAGCGTAAGCTTTGCGTGTTTCAAAAGGATGGCAAAAATAGGGCACCCCAAACTCGGCAGCAGGCCAATATATTCCTGCAGCAGCCCCAACAAATGATTGTCCAACTATGTACAAAAAGGTATCTTTTGAAAAAATGAGGCATAAGCTAGCTGCAATACTTAGCATTGAAGAAGTAACTATTGGAAATTGTATTTTCCCTGTTTTATTGAGATAATTACCTGTAAAGAGTCTTGTTACGGTTCCAATTATTGCTGAAATGGTAAACCCCAAGCCAATATTTGTTGCCGATAATCCTATGTTATTAAAAATAAGTGATGTTAAATAAATAACACCTCCTGCTCCAAATGCAGCATAAAATCTTATCTTGGTTATTAACCTCAAATGATATGGAAATTGAATCCACCAATTTTTGCTAATTTGTAAACTATTTGGACTAATCACAAGTGAAATACATTTTTATAATTTTTTTTAGTTTTTGTGGTTTATTTTTTAATAATGGTTTAAAAGCTGCTGAAAAAATAAATATTAAATTTGAAGAGATGGAAATCCCTCTTACTATAGAACAATTATCAAAATTAGAAAAATACAAAGATGATTCAACAGAATTAATAGATTGGTTTAAAAAAAATGGATTAATAAGAGTTTTTGAATTATCAAAATTTTTAGAATTTCCAGTTTTCAAGGAAGAGGGACTAAATAGAGAATTATTAAGAAGTTGGATTGGGCGTAAAATTCTCACAGAATTAAGCAAAACCATTACTGTGCCAAATGACAACAATGGGATAGAAATTTATAACACCATAGAAAATTTATTAGATGAAAAAAAGGAAATTTCAACTTTAGACATCATAAAGGCATTACCTTCAGAAGAGATTTCACTAAATGTAGATAATTTAATTTCAATAATTTCATCTTGGAAGAATGAATTATCAATGCAACAAGATCTCATATCAAAATTAAATAATCTTGAAAGAACAAACCAAAGGCTATACAAAAATAATGAAAAAAAATCAAATAAAGATCTTATAAAGATTAATAAAAAAATTTATGCTCCTCACCGAGTAAAACCTTTTGAAATTAAATTATGGAAAAGCGATAAAACAAATGATAAGAAAGAACTGATAATTTTTATGCCGGGACTAGGAGGCGAAATTAATAATTTCAAATGGATAGGAAAAGAATTGGCTAGAAGAGGTTGGCCAATATTATTTATAGATCATAGAGGGAGTAATTTAGAATCATTCATTGAAGTTCTCGAGGGTAGGGAAACAATACCAGGAAGTGCAGACTTTTTCTTATACAGAATTAAAGATTTAGATGCTGTATTAAAAGCTCATGAAAATGGAGAATTTGGTTTACCAAATGATTCTTATATTTTAATGGGTCATTCACTTGGTGCCTTAATAGCACTTTTATATGAAGGTAATAAACCTACTGTTCAACTAGAGAACAAATGTGATTCGGCATTAAAAGACTTTGCGTTAACAAACTTATCTAAATTACTTCAATGTCAGTTGAGCGAAATACCATTCCCTAAGAAAAATAACACTAATAAGGCCAGTGCGATTATAGGTTTTAATTCATTTGGCAGTTTAGTATGGCCAAAAGAAAATAGTACAGGCATTAAAATACCAACTCTTCTAATAGGTGGTACGTATGACCTTATTACGCCATTAATGAATGAACAATTTAGAGTTTTTTCTTCTTTAAATAATCCATCAAACAGATTTCTAATTATTGAAGGAGCAAGTCATTTCTCTCCAATAAGAATTCATAAAAGCTATGAAGAAAATAATGACCTCTTCAAAATAAGTGAATCTTTTATTGGTTCAGAGCCAATATTAGTTCAAGATTTATCTATGAAATTTATAGTTGAATTTTTAAAAAATATTAAAGACCAAAAGATCCCTTCAGTAGTTAAAAACCAAAGAGATTTGGGACTTGATTTCCATCTTTTAGATCTTGAAACAATAAAAGAAATTTCCGAAAATTAGTACTCTATTCTTGGATCTAAATATGCTATTAAAATATCCACCAAGAGATTTAAAGAGACTATGAGCATTGAGGTAAAAATTACAATTCCTTGAACCAAGGTATAGTCTCTTTGAGAAATAGCTTCATGTAATCTTAAAGCTATACCTGGCCATGAAAAAGTTACCTCGAACAATAGAGCACCTCCTGCTAATGAGGCCATAGTCAAGCCAGAAATAGTGAAGATTGGCAATAGAGCATTAGGCAATGCATGGCTTAAAAATATTTTTTTCCTTGATATTCCTCTACATATAGCTGCATTTACATAATCACTTTTTAATGTCTTATCCAAATTTGCTCTCAATGAGCGGCTGAATATACCACTTAATAAAAAGCCAAGGGTAATCGAAGGAAGAGCGAGATGGTAGAGACTATCTTTCAAAGCAATAATATTTTTTGAAAGAATACTATCTAAAACTAGAAAACCTGTAATTTGAGGTTGTTGCTGAAATATTGGAAATCTACCTCCAATTGGGGAAATATTAAAAAATACAGAAAATAATAATTGCGCTAACATTGCACCCCAAAAAGGGGGGATCGCATATGTAGCAATTCCTAATATTCTCGCAATATAATCAGTCTTTTCCCCTCTATTTCTTAAGCCAATTAATCCCAATGGGAATCCTATTATTGTGGCACTTAATATTGAAAAGAATCCAAGCTCAAGACTTGCAGGAAATGACTTAATAATAATATTTAGAACTGGCTCTTGGGTACTAAGAGATTGGCCAAAATCTAAGTGCAATATATTTTTAATATATGAAAAATATTGATTTATTAAAGGTTCATTTAGCCCCAATTTATTTCTTAGAAATTCCCTAGAAACCTCATCTGCACCAGATCCAAGAATGGCATCGACTGGATCGCCAGGGGCAACTCTTAATAAAATAAAAACTAATGAAGAAATTATCCATAACATTATAGGTATTAATGAAATTTTTAATAAGGAATAATTTAGTATTTTATTTAAATTTCTACTCATTAATTAACTCAAGATCACTCAATGAAATTATTCCTGCACCATTAAAAATAGGTTTTGATATTTTATTTTGAGACCATGCTTTTTGAGAAGATATCCAAATAGGAATATAAGGTATAGAACTTGCTGCTATTTTTTCAATTTCAAGAAGATTTTCTAATCTTTTCACTCCACTTATTTTTTCACTCTCAAGAAATAAACTTTCCACTTTATTAGATCCCCAAAAACTACCGCTGTAAACTGATTCTCCTTTTTTACATATGCCATCAACTATTTCATTACAACTTAAAAGAGGGGTGAGATAGGCTTCTGGATCTGAATAAGCTCCAGTCCAATCTAAAATAACTGCTGTATAAATTCCTAAACTTAGATTCCTATAAACCGTTGTAGATTCAACCCCATTTAGTTCAATATCAATACAATCTTTCAAAGATTTTTTAATTTCTTCCTGCCATGTAAGGGCAATAAGCTTGTCAGCAGGAACATTAGATCTATAAGTAAGAGGTATTTTAAGAATATTTCCATTACAAAAATTCTCTTTTTGCAATAACATTCTCGCTTCTAAATAATCATATTTAGGCCATAGTTCTTGATTATCTTTTTTTAATATCGGAGGAATAATTGATCTAGATGGCTTCCTTAATCCATAACTTACTTTCTCACTAATCAATTTTCTATTAAGACTTTTTGCCAAAGCCAGTCTTAAATTAAGATTACTTAACGGATAAGAACTGGTTTTAAGGCTTATAAAACTTAATTCAGTGAAAGGGCTATTACCTTCTTTAAACTGTCTATTTTTGCTTAAATTATTTAAACTTTTTCTCTGACTATCATCAATTGAATTTGATAATAGCACGTCAATTTGTTTACTTTTTAAAGCCCCAAAAAGAGAAGATGAATTTGAATATCCAACAAAATTAATGCCTTTATTTAAAGGCTTTTCACCCCAATAATTTAAATTTGGATCAATTGATTGAACTTCATTAGAAAAACTAGTCAACACATACTTGCCAGTACCAACAAATTTTTCATTTAGAAACTTATCAGAATATTCTTTGTAAAATGTAGGAGATATTGGAGTTAAATTTACTGATGTGAGTAAACCATTTATAGAACTTGATGGTTTATTTAAATTTATTATGACTGAATATTCACTTGGCGTTTCTATTGATTTAATCTTATTTCCTAAAATATAATTCATTGTTCCAATTCTTTTGAATCTCTCAAAAGTAAACTTTATTGCATTTGAGTTAAATGAAGTTCCATCGTGAAAAAAAACATTTTTTCTTAAGTTAATAATTATTTGAAGTCTATTCTTTGAAATAATTGGCATCCCTGAGGCCAATTCAGGGATTAATTCTCCTTCAGAATTTAATTCATATAATGTATCTCCAAGAGAACTTATTAATTGAATTGCTTTTAGAGTATTTGCTCTAGCTGGATCCAAAGATTCAATCTTTCCAGAACTTGCTACTATGATTTTTTTAGATATTCTTTTTGAGCCACAAGAATTCTGTAAAAAAGAAATTAAAATAATAAATATTGATAATACAACTTTTTTTTTCATATTACATAATTACTTAATTTTTCTGAAAAATTATTTGAGCAAAAAATTTGTAAAGTTATTTGACTTATTTCTAAAGCAAATGTTTTTTTAGAATTACAAGCAAAAGGCCACTCTCTAACCCAACAAATTTTTTTACCTGTATTTAAACCAATTACTTGAAAAGTCTTATTGCTATTTTTAATTCTTACACAGGCACCTTTATAAAGTTTTTCAGAACAAATAAAATTATTTTTTTCATTTTTATTATCTAAAAGTTTTGAATCAATCATTAATGGGCTAAAACCAAACACTTACTTTCTTCGGTTTAACAAGCTATGAAGAAATTTGCAAACTAATTTTTTAAATACAACTTAATTGACTTGCAATAGTTTTGACTTCATTAAGAGAATTTATTTCATCTTTCGATTTCTCAAAACTTCCATTATTCACCTCATGAGTAATAACGACAATTTCAGCTTTGTCCTCACTTGCATCTAGTTGTACAATTGATTCAATGGATACATTATTCTTTCCAAAAATATCTCCAATCTTTCCTATTACACCTGGACTGTCAAGACAAATAATTCTAAGGTAATTTTTTTTATTTATTTCTGAAGATCCTATAATATGACAATTCCTCCAGAAATCAAAAGATAATAATGGATCGATTGAATTATTATTTTTTACTGAAGCGGCATGCAGATTTAATATATCTGAAACTACTGATGCAGCAGTTGGGCCACTCCCTGCACCTGGACCATACAACATTATCTCTCCAAGTGGGTCAGCCTCAATCAATAAAGCATTGTTAACTCCCTTAACTGTTGCCAAGGGATGAGATTTTGGAATCAAAGAAGGTCCTACCCAAATATTCAAAGCAAGTGAATCATTACTATTAATTTGTCTCCTTTCAGAGAGCGCTAAAAGTTTTATTTCAAATCCTAATTTATTGGCATATTCGATATCTTTGAGATTAATTTTACTAATGCCTTCAGAATGTATCTCCTTTCTTTTGATTTTCCCTCCAAATGCAAGTTCACTAAGAATTGAAATCTTATCTGCAGCATCATGACCCTCAACATCTGCAGTCGGGTCAAATTCTGCATACCCAAGGCTTTGGGCCAATTTTAAGGTCTCCTTATAATCAGCTTTTTCATTTGTCATCTTTGAAAGAATAAAATTTGTTGTGCCATTTATTATTCCAACCATTTTTTTTATGCTGTTACTTTTTAAAGATCTTTTTAAAGGTTCAATTATAGGAATCCCCCCACAAACTGCCGCCTCTGACAATATATAAACTCTTTCTTTAGATGCGATTTTATATATTTCTTCTCCATATCTTGCAATGACAGCTTTATTTGCTGTAACAACAGATTTACCTATTTTTAATGATTGCAGAATAATATCTTTCGCTAAATCAACCCCACCCATTACTTCAACAATTACATCTATAGAGGGGTCATTAATCAATTTAAATGGATCATCAGTTAATAAATTATCATCAAGCTTAATATCCCTTTTTTTATTAATATCTTTTACTGCTATCTTAACAATTTCTATTTCTTTTAGGATTGGATGTGAATCAATTTCAGAACTTAATATTTTATAAATCCCTGAACCTACAGTGCCAAAACCTACAATCCCAATTTTGCATTTTCTCATTTTTTATTTTTTTAACTTTGAGTTTAATTTTATATTATTAAACCTACAAAAAATCATTTGCTTGAGACTGCATTTTCAATAAAATGTTTAAAAAACCATTGGATCGTGAAGGAGTTAAGCTTGCTTTCAAACCAGTATCTTCAATAAATTTCTTATCTATTTTAACAACCTCATTTGGTGTTAATTCATTTAACCCAGTAATTAAAAAAGCCAATAAACCCTTAGTTATAAGTGCATCGGAATATCCTTCCCAAAATAATTTACCGCTTTTAATATTTGCCTTAACAAAAACTTCTGAAACGCATCCCTTCACTTTATTTTCTTCAACAAAGATTTTACTACCTGGTTCTTTCAATTTTTTACCTAACCACAAAATATACTCATATTTTCTTTTTGGATCTTCTGATTTCTTCAACTTTTCTACTAATTTTGATAAATTATTGTATTTTTCCTGATTTTCCATTTTTATAACTATAAATTAATCACTTAATGAATTTTTTATTATACAAGTATTTCTTTTTCTGTGATGAAGCCCGATAAAGGAATATCCCACTCAGCTTTGGTTAATGGAATGGTACTTACACAATTAGAAGTTAATACTCCAATGCATGGAACATTTCTCCAATTATTATCTCTCCTTAATTTATCAAAATAACCTCCTCCATAACCTAATCTTGTTAAGTTTTTATCAACTGAAAGACATGGAACAAGTATCATACTTATCTGTAAATGATTTAATGGGAAAGAGTTATTTGGACTTAGTATCCCCTCAGAATCTTTAGTAAGAGGGTTTTCATCCCATGGATAAAATAACAACTTTTTTTTATCTACACACCTCGGCAAAGCTAAAGAAGTTTTTTTCTTAAGACTTCTTAAATCTACTTCATTTTTTAGAGGCCAATATATTGCTATATAAGCAATATTTTTATATCCCTTAACAAATGAATCAACATATAATCTCACATTCTTTTCTACATGTTCTTTTTGATCAAGAGAAATCTCATCTCTTAGTTTTCTAAACGTGTCCCTCTCCAATTTCTTTTTTTCAAAGATAGTCATATTAAATTTTCAGTTAAATCCATCTTCATTTAGTTTTGTAAGTGCTATGGCCAATGCATCTGCTGAATCATCAGGTTTTGGAGGTTTGTTAAGTCCTAAGTTATACATAACAGCATCAAGAATATCTTTCTTAGATGCCTTTCCAGACCCAGCAATGGTTAATTTTATCTGAGCAGGTGAATATTCACTAACATGAATTTTTTTAGAGGCCAATACCATCATAATCACCCCTCTAGCCTGTACCACACTAATGGTAGTGCTTGATCTGTAAAAGAAAAATTTTTCTACTGCCGCTGCAGTTGGGTTCCAATGATTTATTAATTCATTGAGATCTTGGAATATTTCATAAAGTCTATCTTCTTCTTTTTTATCTTTACATGTTTCAATAACACCGCAATCTAATAATATCTTTTTTTCATTTTCTATTTCAATTATTCCATAACCAACTCTAGCCAATCCAGGATCAATTCCAATTATTCTCACTGTTATTAAGCTTCAGCAGACAATTGAAATTTTGAAAGATTTTCTTTTTCATCTAAATCGAATACTTTACAAAAAGCTTGAATGACTCTTTCACCTGAGTCCACTTGTTCTAGAGGATCTTTTCTTAGTCTATGTCTTAAAGAACAAGAAATAACCCTTGCTATGTCATCTTCTTGAACTTCAGTTCTACCCTCAAAGGCTGCAATTGCCCTTGCAGACCTATTTGTAACAATATCTCCACGTAAACCATCGACATCTAATTCTCCGCAGATTGCGGAAATATTCAACCTTAAGTCATCGTCCATTTGAACAGAATTTAATATTTCTTGTGCTTTAATAACCTTTTGTTGAAGTTCATCCTGTTGTTTCTCAACACTCAATGAAAACTCATCAGGATTATCGTCAAAAGAAGTTCTTTGATCTACTACTTGAACTCTTAATTCAGCATCTCTAACTGTCTTAACCTCAACACTCATTCCAAACCTATCCAATAGTTGAGGCCTTAATTCACCTTCTTCTGGATTGCCTGAACCAATAAGGACAAACCTTGCAGGATGTCGAACTGATACTCCCTCCCTCTCAACTGTATTCCATCCCGAGGCAGCCGAATCTAACAATACATCAACTAGATGATCATCAAGCAAATTCACTTCATCAACATATAGTAAACCCCTATTAGCTTTGGCTAATAACCCAGGTTCAAATGCCTTAACCCCTTCACTCAAAGCCTTCTCTATATCAATAGTTCCACAAAGCCTGTCTTCAGTAGCCCCTAATGGCAAATCAACCATAGGTACTTGTTTTTGAATACTCTCTAGAATTTGTCCCTCAACAATTTTTTCCATAACTTCTTTACTCTGTAAATCAGGATCAATTAGAGAACTATTATATGGATCGTCCTTAACAACATCTATTTCAGGCAACAAATCAGCTAAAGCTCTAATTGTTGTGGACTTTCCAGTTCCTCTATCACCCATTATCATCACCCCTCCAATTCTTGGATCAATAACATTTAACAAGAGGGCTAATTTCATTTCTTCCTGACCAATTACAGCTGTAAATGGGAAAACTCTTCTTTTCTTTGTTGTAGTCACAGTTTTAGTTTTCTTAAATATTCAAATGATCAATAGATGCTACTTCAGAAAATGTTTTTAGTAAATATCCTCATCAAATTTAAACTACAGAGAAATAAAATCTTATTTGATTCATAAATTCCTAATTTTTTTTTGAATTATTCAAAAACCAGGTTATTTGATGAACAATTCCTCTTAAAACATTGATTTCGTGCGTTGATGTATTTGCCCTAAAAATAAAATTTTTAAATTTACTTATTTTTGCCCTTGAAGTATGTTTCAAAAGATATCCAACTTTAAGAAGCATTTCCTCTATCTCCAAAAATAAATCATGTACCTGTTTTGATGATGCAAGATTAAAAACTTCTAATTCCTTATTAAAATTACTTTTAGAAGATTTACTTAATTCGTACAAAACTATCGAAACTGCATGAGAAAGATTTAAAGAAGGATTATTGTGAGAAGTTGGAATATTAAAAGTCTTATTTGCAAGAAGTAGTTCATTATTTGTAAGGCCTCTATCTTCTCTGCCAAATATAATTGCTAGATTGTTTATCTTTTTAAAAGATGTAGTCCAATTAAATATATCTTCAGAAGATTCAAAAAATGAATCTTTACTTAGATCAATCCTTCCACAAGATGCGAGAACTAAATCGCAGTCAAAAACTGCTTTTTCAAGATCATCAAAAATCTTACAATTTTCAATAAATTTTCGCCCTTTAAGGGCCATTTTTTTTGCTTCTAAAGAAAATATATCGCATTTTGGAGAAACAATTCTTAACTCATCAACTTCAAAGTTCGAGCATAATCTAGCAACGCTTCCCACATTTAAAGGGCCATTTGGTTCAACCAATATTATCCTTAAATTAGAAAAATTTTTCTCCAAAATTACTAAAGACTATGAAGATACTTCAATAAATTGGACATATTTTCAGGATCAATTTCAAAACTAGGCATGGGAGGAGTAAGGCCACCAGTTACTTGTTTAATTATCTCTTTATCGCTCAAACGTTGAGTTACCGAGTGTAAGTCTGGCCCCACTAGTCCTCTTGCTGTAATTCCATGACATCCAACACAATTTATCTTAAAAAGAACATCTCCTTTCTCAGCAGAACCATTATGCGTAAGAGTATTAATAATGTATTTATTATTTTTATTATTATTAAAGAAAAATATTGAAAAACAAATCAATAAAACTACCAAAAAAATAACAAAGATTTTCAAGAATTCTCTTTTAAATTCTCTTTCTGCTGCAGATGATGAAGATGTTGACACAAAAAATATTCTCTATGTAACAATTGTGAATAAGAAATATAAAAAAGTCAAAAAAATGATCGAGCCTCTTCTATGTGGAATTGTTTTAGGTTTAGTGCCAATAACTCTTCTTGGTTTGTTCGTAAGTGCTTGGAATCAATACAGAAGAGGTTCAGGCATGTTGGACATTGATTAAAAATGTTAATCTTGACTGTCCATAGTCTCTTACATCTATAGTTTCCCACAATGTACTTCTATTAATACGTAGGTTTGGAGAATGTTCAAATATAACTATTGAATCTTTTTTTAAAAAATTGCATCTAAATATTTGATTTAAAACCATTTTATGGAAATTCACATTATATGGAGGATCTAAATAAACAAAATCAAATTTTAATTTGTTGAAATCCATAATTTTAGATGAGAAGTTTCTCTCATAATTTGGTTTTGTCCAGTTCAAAACGTCCTTGCAAATAACATCAATATCATTTTTTCTATTGTCTATATCCTGCAACGATAGTAAATTTTTTAAGATAATTTTTGAGTTATTTTTGTTTTTTTCAACTGCCACAATTTTTCTTGCCCCATGATTATATGCTTCACAAGATATAGCCCCTGTTCCACTAAATAAATCTAACCAGTTACTATTTTCAACTCCATTATTCAATATATTAAATATTGCCTCTCTAACTCTTAAAGTTGTGGGTCGTGTATAAATATTATTTGGACTTAGTAGTCTTTTACCACCAATTAATCTTAAGTTTGTCTTCATTAGTAATTTTCAATTATTGAATATTACTAAGCCATTTTCTTAAAAGCTTTTCTCCAGTTTTACCAGATTTTTCAGGATGAAATTGACAGGCCAATAAATTATCATTCTCAATCATCGCTGTTAATTTTTCAGAACCATAATTAACATGCGCGGCAATAATACTTGAGTCATCTGGCATTGCATGATAGGAATGTACAAAATAGACCCAATTATTAGATTCTTCTTTATCTAAAAAAGTATTTGGTTTTGTAGGTAAAAGTTTGCACCAACCCATATGAGGGATTCTTTGATTAACTATATTAGGAATTTTTTGTATTTTCCCTTCTAAAATTCCTAGACCTTTGACTTTCCCTTCATCACTAGATTCAAAAAGGAGTTGAAGACCTAAACAAATCCCTAAAAAAGACTTTCCACTTTTTATCCAGTTTTTCAAATCATTTATCAAATCCGTATTTATAAGATTATTCATCGCTGGATCAAAAGATCCAACTCCAGGAAGAATTATCGCCTTACAAGCCTTTAATTCATTAAAATTTTTAATTAATAGTATTTCCTCACCAAGACTTTCTAAAGATTTAGTTACAGAATGAATGTTGCCCATCCCATAGTCTATGAGTCCAATTTTATGCAAAGCTGATTATTTTATAAATGCTTGGTTAAAGTACTCGAAAGAGTTGCTTTTGGTACAGCTCCAACAACAGTATCAACCTTTTGGCCTCCTTTGAATATCATTAATGTTGGTATACTTCTAATTCCATATTGACTCGCTACATTTGGGTTTTCATCTGTATTTAATTTAAAAACTTTAATTTTTCCTTCAAAGTCTTTTGAAATTTCTTCTACAACAGGTGCAACCATCCTACATGGACCACACCATGGGGCCCAAAAATCAACCAATACTGGTAGATCACTTTGAAGTACATCCTTGTCAAATGAAGAATCAGTTACGGCTGGAGCTGATGACATAATTTAATTATTCCTTTTAGAAAATTTAGCAAGCAATTCTTTGAAGTGATGATTTCATTACAGATAAAATAATATAAGTAACAAAATATCTAAAAAAGCCCGATTAATCGGGCGATTTAGTGTGTGAGGAGTATGGGGTTTCCCCCATTATTTAATAATAACTCCAAATACGAAATTTGTTCAATTTAATATTTAATTCACAAAAGTTTTTAATTCTGCTCTTATTAAACTATTTTCCCATCCCAAGTCTCTGAGCTTTTTGATAAACCTTTCCTTCTGTAAGAAGAGATGGTGCAATTACTATTTCAACTTCTTGCATTTCTTTGATATTTTTAGCGCCAAGAGTACTCATTGATGTTCTAATAGCTCCTAATAAATTATGTGTACCATCATCAAGCAGGGCAGGACCTTTAATTATCCTTTCAAGTGATCCTGTACACCCAACTTCAATTCTTGTGCCCCTTGGCAATATAGGACTTGGAGTAGCCATACCCCAGTGAAATCCTTTTCCAGGAGCATTTGAGGATTTAGCTATTGGCGAGCCAATCATTACAGCGTCTGCACCACATGCTAAACATTTACAAATATCTCCGCCCGTCACAATTCCTCCATCTCCAATAATCGGAATATAACGACCAGTTTCTTTCAAATAATCATCTCTTGCCGAACTACAATCAGCAATTGCTGTTGCTTGAGGGATTCCAATTCCTAATACACCTCTAGAAGTACATGCGGCTCCAGGGCCAATACCAACCATTAATCCTGCGACACCAGCATTCATAAGAAGTTTGGCAACTTCGTAAGTAACACAATTACCTGCTACAACAGGAACATTCATAGATTGACAAAGATTTTTAATATTTAAGGTTTCCTTACCTTCCAAACCAAGATGCTCAGTTGAAACGACTGTTCCTTGAAGGAAAAATAAATCTATTTTGGAATTATTAAGTGTTTCTTGAAATTTAATAGCGGCTTGAGGAGTTCCACTAAAGGCGGCAATACCGCCTTTTTCTTTAACCTCATCTATTCTTAATAAAATTAATTCCTCCTTAACAGGTTCACTATATATCTTCTGCATTAGTGGAACAAAATCATTTTTTCCGACCGTGGCAATTTGATTTAATATTTCATCAGGGTTTTCATAGCGCGTTTGTATGCCCTCCATATTAATAACCCCTAAGGCGCCTAATTTAGTAAGTTCGACAGCAGTATTAACATCGACAACGCTGTCCATAGCACTAGCTATGATGGGAACTTCTCTCTTTAAATTTCCTATTAACCAGGAAGGATCTGTCAAATCGTAATCAAGTGTTCTTTTGCCAGGGACTAAAGCTATTTCGTCAATACCATAAGCCCTTCTGACTCTTTTGTTTAAACCAAGTTCAATATTCACAAGTTTTTTGCTTATTCTGATTAAATTAACAAGTAAAGGGGTAATAAGCCAAGGATTATCTAAAAACAAAAGGTTTTTTTTTTATTTGTGTGTAAATGTGAGTATTTGTGGATTAAATATATCTTTATTTTTATTCATAATGACAATCAGCGATTATTATTGAATAAAGGTTTTTTGTATGTCTGATATTGTAGATTCTGGCAACTCTGGATTAAGCGAAGATAACGATCGAATTATTCAGACCGACTTAAGAAATGAGATGTCGCGCTCTTACCTCGAGTATGCGATGAGCGTAATAATTGGTCGTGCACTCCCAGATGCTAGAGATGGATTAAAACCTGTTCATAGAAGAATTCTTTATGCAATGTATGAACTTGGTTTAACTAGTGGAAGGCCTTACAGAAAATGTGCAAGGGTGGTTGGAGAAGTACTTGGTAAATACCACCCCCACGGTGACACGGCTGTATATGATGCTTTGGTGAGAATGGCTCAGGATTTTTCTATGAGAATGCCACTAATAGATGGTCATGGAAACTTTGGTTCTGTTGACAACGACCCTCCTGCAGCAATGAGATATACAGAATCTCGCCTACAGTCTCTTACTGATTTAAGTTTACTTGAGGACATTGAATCTGAAACTGTTGATTTCTCCGATAACTTTGACGGTTCTCAACAAGAACCAACAGTTTTACCTGCAAGAATTCCTCAACTACTCTTAAATGGATCATCTGGAATAGCAGTCGGAATGGCAACTAATATTCCACCCCACAACTTAGGTGAATTAATAAATGGTCTAAATTCAATAATCAAGAACCCATCAATACAAGATAAAGAACTTTTTGAACTAATTAAGGGGCCAGATTTTCCTACCGGTGGTCAAATCTTAGGAAGAGATGGCATAAGAGAAACTTTCAAAACAGGAAGGGGTTCAATAACTATGAGAGGTGTCGCAACTATTGAGCAAATCAAATCAGCTGGAAGGTTAGAAAAAGATGCAGTAATAATTACAGAACTGCCTTTTCAAACAAATAAAGCAGCATTAATAGAAAGAATTGCAGACTTGGTTAATGAGAAAAAGTTAGAGGGTATTTCTGATATTAGAGATGAAAGCGATAGGGATGGCATGAGAATTGTTATTGAGTTAAAAAGAGATGCTTATCCTCAAGTTGTTTTAAATAACTTATTTAAATTAACGCCTCTACAAAATAACTTTAGTGCTAATATTTTAGCTTTAGTTAAAGGAGAACCCACAACTCTTTCACTAAGAAAAATGTTAGATGTATTTCTAGATTTTAGGGTAGAGACAATAAAGCGAAGAACTGGATTCTTGTTAAAAAAGGCGGAGGAGAGGGATCACATCGTAAGGGGCCTTTTACTAGCCTTAGGAGCCATGGACGAAATCATCAACCTAATAAGATCAGCAAAAGATACAATTTCAGCTCGAGAAAAATTGCAAACGGATCATCAGTTATCCTCTACACAGTCTGAAGCAATTTTACAAATGCAGTTAAGGAGATTAACAGCCCTTGAGGCAGATAAAATCAAAGCTGAACATGATGAATTAACCCAAAAAATTAATCAGTATCAGCAAATACTTAATAGTAAAGAAAGAATTTTTGAAATTATTCTTGAAGAGCTTAAGAAAATCGATGAGAGATTTTCTTCACCAAGGAAAACAGAAATTCTTGATTTAGGAGGCGGTCTAGATGATATTGATCTAATAGCCAATGACCGATCAGTAGTTTTATTAACGGAAGCAGGTTATTTAAAAAGGATGCCTGTAAGTGAATTTGAATCTACAAGTCGTGGGTCAAGGGGTAAGGCTGGTACAAAGTCTCAAGAAGATGATGAAGTGAAATTATTTATAAGCTGCAATGATCATGATACTCTTTTGCTTTTCAGTGATAGAGGGGTAGCTTATGCTCTCCCAGCATATAGAGTTCCTATGAGTAGCAGAACTGCAAAAGGTACTCCATCAGTCCAACTTCTCCCAATCCCTCGAGAAGAAAAAATTACTTCATTAGTTGCAGTAGATTCTTTTGATGATAATTGTTATTTATTGATGCTAACCAAAGCTGGATACATAAAAAGAACATCACTATCTGCTTTCTCAAAAATTCGCTCAAATGGTTTAATAGCAATAAACCTTGAAGATGGAGACGCCCTAACATGGGTCAGATTATCAAAAGAAGGTGATAGTGTTCTAATTGGATCGAGGACTGGAATGGCGATCCACTTTAGATTAGATTTAAACGAATTGAGGCCACTTGGCAGAACTGCAAGGGGGGTTAAATCAATGAATCTAAAAGAGGGAGACAATTTAGTTTCGATGGATGTTTTGACATCTGATTTAGTTGATCAATTAGCTAAAATTGATGATATATCTAAGGAAATTGATGAAAATCTTGAGGTCAACTCTTCAGATGGTCCTTGGGTATTAATAGCTAGTAGTTTTGGACTAGGGAAGAGGGTTCCCGTAACTCAGTTTAGATTACAAAAGAGGGCAGGGATGGGCTTAAGAGCGATAAAATTCAGAATAAAAGATGATGTACTAGTTTGTTTGAAAGTCCTTGGAGAGGGAGAAGAATTGCTTTTTGTAACCGAGAAAGGCGTAATAGTTAGGACAAATGCAGATAAAATTTCTCAGCAATCTAGAGCCGCTACTGGGGTAAAATTACAAAAACTGGACGAAGGAGATCATTTATCGGAAGTAGTATTAGTTCCGCATGAACAAATAGAGGGAACAGAACAAACAATTTCAGATAAAGAAAAATAAAAAATAAATGGTTAATTAGAAAATATGGAAATACTTGATATTTTAATTTTAGGTTCAGGTCCCGCAGCATTATGCTTAGCTTCTGAATTAGCCAAGCAAAACCTTTATATAAAAGGGATATCAACTAAATCTCCAAATGAAAAGTGGGAAAATACATATGGTATCTGGGCATCGGAATTAGAGGAATTAGGATTAGAGTCTTTGTTATCTCACCGATGGTGTAAAACAGTAAGTTTCTTTGGAAATGGTGAAAATAAAAACGGCAATATTCCAACAAATCATAACTACGACTATGGTCTAATAAATCAAGAAGCCTTTCAAAATGAACTTTTAAAAAAATGTAAAGGGATTGAATGGTTGAATGAAACGGCAAAAGATATTACAGAGAAAAACAAAATATCTGAAGTGATTTGCTTTTCAGGTCTAAAAATAAAGGCAAGGTTAGTTATTGATGCTAGTGGTCATAAAAGCAATTTTGTTAAAAGACCAATTAAAAATGAAATTGCTCAACAAGCCGCCTATGGAATTGTAGGAAAATTCTCTTCCCCACCCGTTAATAAGGAACAGTTCGTTTTAATGGATTTTCGTCCAAATCATCTTAATAAAGAAGAAAAATTATCCTCACCTTCCTTTCTTTATGCAATGGATCTAGGAGATGAAATTTTTTTTGTTGAAGAAACTTCATTAGCTTGTTATCCAGCTTTATCTCAAGAAAATCTTAAAAAAAGACTTTTAAACAGACTTAATAACAAGGGTATAAAAGTTTGTGAAATTTTTCATGAAGAAAATTGTCTTTTTCCCATGAATTTACCGCTCCCCTTTAAGAAACAATTTGTACTTGGTTTTGGAGGTGCAGCAAGCATGGTTCATCCTGCGTCAGGATATATGATCGGATCTTTATTAAGAAGAGCTCCACTATTAGCAGAAAAATTAGCAACCTTTTTGAAAGAACCACATCTAAGTTCTCTTGAGCTAGCATCAAAAGGCTGGGACGTTTTATGGCCTTACGAATTAAAACAAAGACATAAGCTTTACCAATATGGTCTCCAAAGATTAATGAGTTTTGACGAAAGTAGATTAAGAAGCTTTTTCTCAAATTTCTTTAGATTATCTACGAAAGAATGGGTAGGCTTTCTAACTAATACGCTTCCTCTCCCAAAATTAATTTACGTAATGAGTAAGATGTTTATTAATTCACCTCTAAAAGTAAAACTTGGAATGCTTAATTTAAATTAGCATTTTTTTTTCGCCAATCATCAATATTAATATCCTTAAAAACTTTATCTTCCTCCTCAATATCCTCAAGAAATTTTAAATTAATATTGGAATGATTATTGATCATTTCTACTAATTTCCAAAACCTAAATAAGTGTCTTTCTATCCTCTCTTTTGCAAGCTCAGTAGTAGTACCTGCTCTTAGGATAAAGCTCCAATCAGAAGACTCAGAAAGAAGTAATTCTCTTGCTGCTTGTTTATAAAGTCTTATAGAAAACTCATTATTTATTATTTTTGAGCATAAATCAACAAAAGTTGACCCTGCTTTTGTTATTTCTGGAACAATCCATGCATTTGCATCATTGATCCAGTAGTTATGATAACCACCTTGCCCCCAGCTTGATGGCGAAGGATCGCAAATCTGAAGATTTGGCTTTTGCATTAAAAATTCTTTTAAATTAGTAAGCTTAATTGAAAATTTATTAGATTTTTTTAAGATATTTTCAATAAAAAGAGGTCCCTCATACCACCAATGTCCAAACAACTCGGCATCAAACGGTGCAACCAGTAATGGTTTAAAGGAAGAAGATAATGTTAATTTTTCTAATTGTTTCGATCTCTCCAAAAGATAAGCGTCAGAATGCTCTGCAGTTTTCTTTATCGCCTCATTTTCTAAGTAAAATTCCTTCTTCCCTAATGGTATGTTTTCATCCGTAATTTTATGAAATTTTAATCCTAAGGGTCTCTTAGTTGAAATTCCTTTCTTTTGGAGTTCAGATGAAGACAATTCCCAACCCAAATCCTTATGAAATTCCCTATAAACCCTATCCCCGGGGAATCCATCCTTAGCAGACCAAACGGGTAAGGTTGACTCACTATCTCTTCCAAAGAATGCGACTCCTTTCCTAGAACAGATTGGGGCATATACTCCATATCTAGGTCTTGGAGTGGCATTGAGAATACCATGACCATCTAAAATTGCATATCTTATTCCAGAGTTAAATAGAATTTCATCTAAATTTTCGTAATAGGCACACTCAGGCAACCAAATACCTAAGGGCTTAGTTCCAAAAATCTTTTCATGGCTCCTAATAGCTGTATTAATTTGTCCTTTAACAGTTTCAGGATTCTCTCTTAAAATTGGTAAATATCCATGTGTCGCGGCACAAGTAAGAATATCTAAATTTCCAGATTTATTTAAAACTCTAAACTTCTCTATTAAATTTCCAGAACATTTTTGCCAATATAAGTATTTATCATTGATATTTCTAATTAAAAATGCAGATGCATTTTTTTCTTTTTCTGGTAGTTCGCTCAGGAAATCATTCCTTGTTTTAATCCAAGATGGGAAAGTTTCTTGAATTTGTTTATTCTCCAGGAGTGATAATAATGTTGGCGACAAACTAATCGTTAGTTTTGTATTTAAAGGATTTTCTTTTTTTGAAGACTCAATAGCTTGAAGTAGCGGTATATAACATTCCAATATCGCCTGAAATAACCAATCTTCTTCCAATGAGTTGATCTCATTTTTCCTGACATAGGGGAGATGAGCATGTAAAACTATCGCTAAATGACCTAAAACATTTTTTTTGGGGTATTGCCCATTCATATTTTTATAATTTAAGCCTGTAATTCAATTAATAATCAAAATTTACCTTTTATAAAAAGGAAGCCTTAATCTTAAGACAATACTTTAATAACTAATATATATCTTTTTTTTTTTCAGAAATTTAACCAAAATTGTTAAGTAATAATCAAGTAGCAAGTTTTTATTGAAGAAGATCTAGTCATTTTTTTTTTATTAGCTTAATATAAGTTTAATTGATTCCTTCTAATGTCCAAAGATCCTGGGAGAATTTTGATCTTTGATACAACTCTTCGAGATGGAGAGCAATCTCCTGGTGCAAGTCTAAATCTTGAAGAAAAACTTGCCATCGCGCATCAATTAGCAAGATTAGGGGTAGATATTATTGAAGCTGGATTTCCTTTTGCAAGTCCAGGAGATTTTAAGGCTGTTAATAAAATTGCCAAGGCTGTAGGCAAAGAAAATGGTCCTATAATTTGCGGTTTAGCTAGAGCGTCCAAAGGTGATATAAAAGCTTGTTATGATGCAGTAAGTCCAGCTCCCAAGAAAAGAATACATACTTTTATTGCGACTAGTGATATACATCTTAAACATAAACTTAAAAAATCCAGAAAAGATGTTCTTCAAATTGTTCCAGAAATGGTTAATTATGCAAAATCATTGGTAGATGATATAGAGTTTTCCTGTGAAGATGCTTCAAGGAGCGATCCTGATTTTTTATACGAAGTAATTCAACTTGCAATTTCTGCAGGAGCGACAACAATAAATATCCCTGATACTGTTGGATTTACAACTCCTAGTGAATTTGGCAAATTAATTGCCGATATAAATAAAAATGTTTCAAATATTGATGACGCAGTAATCTCTGTTCATGGTCATAATGATTTGGGTTTAGCAGTCGCCAATTTTCTAGAGGCTGTAAAAAATGGAGCTAAACAATTGGAATGTACTATTAACGGTATTGGAGAAAGAGCCGGAAATGCCTCTCTAGAAGAATTAGTAATGGCATTGCACGTTAGAAAAAGTTTTTTTAATAGTTTTTTCAAAAGAGATCAAGATTCGCCAACTCCACTTACAGCAATAAGAACAGAAGAAATAACAAAAACTTCTAGGCTTGTTTCCAACCTAACTGGAATGACAGTTCAGCCTAATAAAGCAATTGTTGGTGCTAACGCTTTTGCACATGAGTCAGGTATTCATCAGGATGGTGTTTTAAAAAATAGATTAACTTATGAAATTATCGATGCAAAAACTGTTGGTTTGAGTGACAACAAAATCTCTTTGGGAAAACTTAGTGGAAGAAGTGCAGTAAGAGCAAGATTAGAAGAGTTAGGATATGACTTGAGCCGGGAAGACCTAAATGATGCTTTTGCTCGTTTTAAGGATTTAGCTGATAGGAAAAGGGAAATTACTGATAGAGACTTAGAAGCAATTGTTAGTGAACAAGTACAGCTTCCAGAAGCTAAATTCCAATTAAGTCTTGTACAAGTAAGCTGCGGTAACGCATCTAAACCTACCGCCACCATTACACTTCTAAACACAGAAGATAATACTGAGGATACTGCTGTATCGATAGGGACTGGGCCTGTAGATGCTGTATGCGAGGCTTTAAATAAATTAGCTAAAGTTCCTAATGAATTAATTGAATTTTCTGTAAAGTCGGTAACAGAGGGGATAGATGCTTTAGGAGAAGTAACAATAAGAATTAGAAGTGATAATAAAATATATTCAGGTCATTCTGCTGATACGGATGTTGTAGTTGCTGCTGCGAATGCTTACATTAATGCTTTAAATAGGCTCGTATTTTCTGAGAAAAAAAATTCAATTCACCCACAATTTGATAATTTAGAAAATCATGAGCAAACCTTACTATCAAATCCTTCTAATAAAATAATTTCTTAGGATTATTAAGTAGCATTAAAAAAAGTCATTTAATAATGTAGATTAATTTAATAGTTAAAGCAGTAAATAATGAGAGAAAGGTTACCTGGATATTGGGCACTTTCATGGGTTGGGTTAATCAGCAATATAATTGCACTTCCAATAATCGCATTAATAATAAGTTATGGGCCTCCACTAAAAGTTGCAAATATAACTCTTGCCATAAGTCTTGGTTGGCCTGCTGCAATTGTTGGAATAGTTTCTTCAGCAGCTCTTTTAGCAGAGAGAAAATGGGGAGTAACTTTAACTTTAGTATCTTTATCAATGGTAATTTCTGGAACGGGCCCATATTCAGTAGTAAGGCTCATAACTCTTAAAGATGTTTATGGAATTGGTGGGTTTACCCTTTTGACAACATTATTAAGTACGTTAGCTCTAATATATTGGTGCAATCCAAAACATCGAAGAAGTATTAGGCTATAAATTCCTTAAAAGAAGATTTAGAAAAAGTATCATGAAAAAGTATTATTCTTAGTTGTTGGGTACTGTATTCTTCTATGTCTAATTCTTTTCCATACATTCAAGAATGCCCTTTTTATTAAAAAAATTTCTCCCTTCGATAAATTACTATCATCTAATTGGCCATCTTTTTGACGTGAGTAAATAATTTTAGAAATTGTTTCCAAAGCTTCGTTATCAGATGCATTAATGTTCATAGCTCTTAGTGCTGCTTCACACCCATCAGCGAGCATTAAAATAGCTGTTTCTTTTGACTGAGGAATGGGGCCATTGTACCTAAAATCATTTTCATTAATATTGATTTTTTTTTCTTTAGCCTTGTGAAAAAAATATCCCATTTTTAGAGTACCTTGGTGTTCAGGGATAAAATTTTCTATTGGTTTAGGTAGTCTATTTTTTCTTGCATACTTTAATCCTTCATCAACATGAGCCTGTAAAACCTCTGCACTTCTAACAGGATCATCTATTTCGTCATGTGGATTTTTTGACCCATCCTGATTTTCAATAAACCAATTAGGGGCATGTAATTTACCAACATCATGATATAGCGCTCCAGTTTTAATTAGATCAATATCACCACCAATAATTCTTGTTGCCTCCTCAGCTAAACCACATATCAACAAGGTATGTTCAAAAGTTCCGGGTGCTTCAAGAGATAATCTTCTAATAAGAGGTTTCTCCTTATCAGCCAATTCGAGTAATCTTGCTTTAGTTAATAATCCAAATATCGATTCAAAAATAGGAATAAATAAAATAGTAAAAAGCATTACAATTGCTAATAGTAAGGAATCCGAAAAAATATCTCCATTAGCAAAAACAAATTCTTGCTTATCGACAAAAAATATTTTTTCTTTACCTATCAATATCAATCGACTCAATAACGATCCAATGGGAACTAAAATTGATAGTTGAAGCAACTGAGCTCTACTTCTTATTCTTGCTCCAAATAGAGATACTACTGAAGCACAAACTAATAAAATAAAAAATAAATTGTTGTTGATAGTAACTGTTGGGTCAGGCCAAATAAAGCTCGCAATTGATACCCAAGCTAAAGCAGTTATGCTTCCCATTCCTTGAGATATAATTAGCGCCGGGGGAATTATCATAGATAATGGGCTAATTGTTGAAGCAAAGGCTAATTTCGAAGCTTGAGACGCTAAAAGAAGAGTTATGATCAAAATAATCTGTCTTGAGGAAATTGTAGGATTCTCTTTTTTAGAAATTAATATCAAGATACAGGAACTAATAAGTGCTTCAGTAAAATTAAAAAACCAAGAAATAACGTCTGAGATATTTAAAGGCGAAATAAGAAGTAATTTATAAGAGGAAATTACTGAAATTAAAATGCATATTAAAAAAATTATAAGATTATCAATTTTTGAAATTCTATTTGGTTGTTGTATTGGAACTTGACTCCTCCTCCAAAGGTAAAGAGATTTTTTTATTTTAGTTGTGATGTTTTGCACAGAATATAATTAAATCTATTTGAATAATTTAGAATTATAGGCATGCTAGGAGTAAAAAGGAGATCTTTTTCTAAATGTCATTAAAATTAGACGGTAAAAAATTATCTCTTGAGATTGAGGAAAGATTAAATGACTATATTTTTATTAATAAAAAAATCGCAAAAAGAGCACCTGGTTTAGCTGTAATAAGGATAGGTGAAGACCCAGCGAGTGGTGTTTATGTTAATAACAAAGAAAAGGCGTGTGCAAGGGTTGGGATAAAGAGTTTTATCTTTCATCTAAAAGATAATGTAGAGCAAAAAGAAGTTGAACAATTAATAAACAAACTAAACATTGATAAAGATATTGATGGAATGTTGCTACAACTTCCCATTCCAAAAAAGTTTGATGAGCAGCGATTGATAAGTCATATTAATCCAAGCAAAGATGTAGATGGATTAAATGAGATAAACATCGGCAAATTAGTGAAAAATGAACCTGCGATGAGATCATGTACACCAGCAGGAATTATAAATTTATTAAGGTCTCAAAATATTAAAATTGAAGGGAAAAAAATTGTTGTTATTGGAAGAAGTTTGCTAGTTGGGAAACCCCTATCGCTTATGTTGTTAAACCTTAACGGGACGGTAACAATGACTCATTCAAAAACAATAAATTTAGATAAAGTCTGTAAACAAGCTGATATATTAATTGCTGCTGCTGGGAAACCTAATCTTTTAGATTCTAGTTTTGTAAAAGAAGGTGCAGTAATAATTGATGTTGGGATTCATAGGTTAAAAAGTTCTGATAAAAATAAAACCAGCTTATGTGGCGATGTATTATTAGAAGATGTCATTCCTAAAGTATCTGCTTACACACCTGTTCCAGGAGGTGTTGGACCAATGACTGTAACAATGTTACTGGTAAATACTATTTTTAGCTGGCAAAAACAATTTGGCTTATCATCAACCCTTAATGACCTTTTGCCATAAATTAAGATGAAACAAATTATTTTTAAAGATATAAGATGACTGACGTGATAAATAACATTTCAGATTTTGAAAAATATCTTAAAAACGCAAAAAAGGTTGTAGAAGAAGCGCTTGATTTCTCCCTAGGTCCCGAAAACCCAGAAATACTTAGAGAGTCAATGAGATATTCTCTTTTAGCTGGAGGGAAAAGAATACGTCCAATTTTATGTTTAGCCTCTTGTTCACTTGCAGGAGGAGAACCATCTTTAGCTGTTCCTACTGCAGTAGCTATAGAAATGATTCACACAATGTCTTTGATTCATGATGATTTGCCCGCTATGGACAATGATGACTTAAGGAGAGGTAGGCCAACAAACCATAAAGTATATGGAGATGCTATAGCTATTCTCGCAGGCGATGCTTTATTAACTAGAGCTTTTGAAATGGTCTCTTTAAGAAGTCCAGGAGTTGATCCAACCAGATTATTAAATGTAGTTGGTGAACTTTCCTTAGTTGCTGGTGCACCTGGTTTAGTGGGAGGACAGGTTGTTGATTTAGAATGCGAAGGTAAAGAAGTTAATCTCGAAACCCTAGAGTATATTCATCTTCACAAGACAGGCGCTTTATTAAAAGCTTGCGTAAGAACTGGTGCGATGATTGCGGGCGCCAACGAAAAACTTTTAAAAGCTCTGACAACATATGCAGAGGGAATTGGATTAGCCTTTCAAATTATAGATGATATTCTTGATTTAACTTCAAGCAGCGAAAAGCTTGGCAAAACAGCTGGAAAAGATCTTTTGGCTGACAAAACTACGTACCCTAAATTACTTGGAATGGAGGAGTCAAAGAAAAGAGCATTTGATTTAGTAGAAAAAGCAAAAAAAGCAATTGAACCTTGGGGGTCAGATGCAAAGTATTTAATATCATTAGCCGACTTTATTACAAATAGAGACAGCTAAATAGTTTTAATTTATGTCTTATTTTTTTTCCTTTTTTAATAATTCAGTTCTTTTTTGGAGCTTATTATCCTGTTTACTAGCCCAATTTTTTAAGATTGTATTCAATTTCTTTTCAACTGGAGAGATTAGACTTGGAATTATGTTCGAGACAGGTGGTATGCCTTCAAGTCATTCCGCCTTAATAACTGGTGCTGCATCTGGCGTAGGGTATGAATTAGGATTTGATAGCTCAATATTTGCATTATCAGTTGCTGTGGCACTAATAGTTATGTATGACGCTAGTGGTGTGCGAAAATCAGCTGGAACTCAAGCTGCAGAAATAAACAAACTATCAAAAAAACTAGACCCTAAATCTGAATTACTTTTAAAAGAAACCCTGGGTCATACAAAAATTGAGGTCATGGTGGGGAGTTTTTTAGGACCATTAATTACTTTGTCTGGAATGTTTTTTTTAGGTTCTCCTCTCAAAATATTTGATTTGATAATTAATTAAGAATCCTCTGAAAAACCAGTTTGGGTTGCACCTATAAAGTTTTTTGCGACTTCTGGAGAACTTGGAAAATGTAAGTGAATCCAACTTGCATGTAATTTTTTGTCAAAAAAGCCTTCATTTTTGTATTCAGTTTTCCAAGATTTAATTTTCCATGGGGGGGAAAGTGTCTTCTCATGAGCAACTTTTCTTAAATCAAGTTCAGATAAATTATTTTCAATTTCCCAATAATGAAATTCATGTCCCCTAATTAATTGATTTTGTTTAATGATCGGAGTATCTTTAAAACCCTTAATGTATCTATAACCTAATGAGAGCTTACTTTTTTTTGTTCTTAAAGGGAGTATACCACTCATTTTATGATTATTACCATTTTCATCTTTTATAAAATCTCCTAAAATCATCATCCCTCCGCACTCTGCATATATAAATCCATTTTTGCGGAACTTTCTTAACGAATTTAAGCTTTTTATAGAGTTACTTATATGATCAGCATAGTTTTCAGGAAATCCTCCAGGAATAATTAAAGAAGAAGCCTCATTCGGTATTTCTTCATCATCATAAATACTCCATGAAATCAATGGTATGCCAATTTCACTCAAAAACTCCTTAGTTTCAGGGTATTGAAAATGAAAGATTTTATCTTCAGCAATTGCGATAGGTTTACTTTTGTCTATTTTAAAATCTTCAAAACTGACAGAGTTAAATATTTTCTTTTGAGGAGATTTCAGGAATTTAATAAGTGAAAATACATTAAGATTTCTTTCAGCGAAATTTGCAAAATATTCAACATCAATTTCTTTGCCATTGTCTAATGGAGATATCAAACCCAAATTAGCTTTCTTTAAAGTTATTTTTGAATCAGATGGTAAAAAACCAAAAATTTCGATATCTTCATTTTTAAAAACTTCTTCGATTAATTTTTTATGTCTATCTGAATTAACGTTGTTAAATATAATTCCTACTATTGACAAACCGCTATCTAAATCTCTAAAACCTCGAACAATCGCTAAAAGAGAAGCCACTTGACCTTTAGCATTAACAATAAAAATTACTGGAGCGTTGAGAAGTTTAGAGATGTTTGCTGTGCTTGAATAGGTTGTTGAACCTAATCCATCAAATAGACCCATTGCTCCTTCAATTAATGAGAATTCATATTTCAAAGAATGTTTAAAAAAACTTTCTTGAACCCATTCCTCACCACTTAAAAAAATGTCTAAATTCCTACAAATAGGTTGGCCAATAGAACTAAGTTGTTGTTGATCAAGATAATCTGGCCCAACCTTGAAAGTTTGTATCTTTATACCTTTTGTGAACGCCCAACAAGATATCAAAAGCGATAATGTAGTTTTCCCACTATCAGTTGAAGGAGAAGATATGACACAAGGCATTTATTTAGTTATTAAAACCATTTAATATTTGGAGAGCTATTTTAATAGAATTTTCAAAAAGAGGACTTGTATTTCCTCTACTACTTCCCAATAATTTACTAACATCATACTCTGATGTAGAAAAAGAATTTGGAACAACTTGTTCTATTAATTCCATATTGGCCATTCCCCCTGCTTCAAGTCTCATACATTCCACGGATTCACATCCAAGTATTACACATGTGTTATTTTTTTGAACCTCACTAATTTTTGAAATCAATCGCAATCCAACAACTTGTCCTAAATGAATACTTGGATTTCCCAAAGATAAGGGATTAATTGATGCTGAAATTATTTCGCCATTTATTCTTTCAAACTCTATTTTTATTGATTCTTTATCCCGACCAACTCTTAGAAAAGACCAACCAAGTTTATCGCTAATCCATGAAATCAAAAACAAAGCTTGAATTATATGATCTCCCGCGATATCAATATCAATATCAGTAATATGATCTAAGATTGTTCTCCTCGAAGGCGGATCAAAAATCATTGCTAATGATTCCCTCCAATTTTTCAACCTAACCCAATTCAAATCATTAATAGCTTTATTTGAATTATTTAATTGATCTAAAACTTCTAAACATCTGCTAGGAGATCCAAGAGCAGTATCAATTATTAACCTTAGACCATGTTTAGTAAAATATTTGAAAATTTCAGGGGATTCATCCAAGCTTCCATTCCACCACAACCAAGAAGGTAATTCATCAATAGATAATTCATCAATTATTTTTAATCCTTTATGGCATATTGAGGATGAGTCCCCCCTAATAACAACCAAGTCCCCACATATAGGTTGCATAGTTGGAGTATCACTTAATGGACAGTAGGCGGATACAAAAGTCTTGATATCTGAATTTTTACTTAACGTTGGTGCTAGAGTTATTAATCTTCTTGGGTTCAATGTACTTATTGATGATTCAAAAAATTGTCCTCTAAAGTCTTCTAACTCTTTATTTGATAAATTTTCCCTCAACAAATTCAATAATTCTTCACTATTAAGGGAAGTAGTGATAGGAAGTCCTTGATCTAATATAAATTTTTTAGCAACTTCAATTATCTCAGGACTTAAATTTCCGGTAATCGGTCCATTTAATAATCCTTTTTGAACCAAACATTGTTCTAACCATGCAGGCTGCCAGACCATTAATGTAAAAGTATTAGCTCCAGTATTATCTTTATCTTCTGAAATCCATAATTTATTAAGGTAATTGGAAATTTCCTGATAAGGGAGCTCTAAAGGAGTTTGGAGTGTTAGTTGAGGTTTCATATTTAAGGTCTGCGCCAGAATATATTATCTTTTGAAAGTAATTGATCAGACTCAGGAGGTCCCCAGGTCATAGATTCATAGTTATAAATAGGTAACTTCCAAGGAGAATTATCCATCAATTCAATTAATGGCGTATAAAGTTTCCATGCTGCCTCTACTTCATCACTTCGAGTAAATAAGGTTGGGTCAGAAAGCATTGCATCAGCTAATAATCTTACGTAGCCTTCATCTGAGGGTTCCCCAAATGATTCATCATAAGAAAATTCCATCTCAACAGGTCTGGATTTCATTCCAGAACCAGGAGATTTTACCTCAAATTTGAAAGTTGCACCCTCATTCGGTTGAATTCTAAGGATAAGTTGATTTGGGGCAGGATTTATTATTGTTGATTCAAATAAATGAACAGGGACGTCTTTAAAAGTTAAGACTATTTCTCCAAGTCTTTTGGGTAATCTTTTCCCTGTTCTCAAATAAAAAGGGACACCTTGCCAACGCCAGTTATCAACAAAAACCTTTGCTGCAATATAAGTTTCTGATGTGCTATTACAATTAACACCATCTTCCTGCCTATATCCTTTGAGTCGATTTGAAATATTTCCTCCTTCTCCATATTGACCTCTTATACAACAATTCCACGGTTCATTTTCGTCAGCAAGTTTTGAAGCTTGAAGAACCTTAGCTTTTTCATTTCTTATTGCTTCTGGTTCAAATTTTCCTGGAGGTTCCATAGCAGTAACAGCAAGCATTTGAGTCATATGATTTTGAAGCATATCTCTTAAAGCACCAGAGCTTTCGTAATAACCTGCCCTATCTTCAACACCTACTGTTTCAGATGAAGTAATTTGAACACTTGATATATAATTTCTGTTCCAGATTGGTTCAAAAATAGTATTAGCAAACCTTAAAACAAGAATGTTTTGAACTGTCTCTTTACCTAAATAATGATCAATTCTATAAATTTGACTTTCTTCAGCACAACTTTGAACGATCTTATTCAATTTTTTTGCACTTGAATAGTCTCTTCCAAAAGGTTTTTCAATCACTAAACGACTTTTCTTAGGATCATCTAAAAGGCCAGCTGCTTTAAGAGCTTTACATCCGCTTGCATAGAAATTCGGAGATACTGATAAATAAAATGTTCTATTCCCATGAGTAGCCTGTGTTTTATCAATTTCATTTAATCTTTTAGAAAGTCTTACAACATGATCACTTTGCTGTAGGTCAACTGGTTCATAAAAAAGATAATTAGAAAATTGTTCCCATTCCTTTTCTTTACCAGATATTTGTTTGGAGAGCTTTACTTTCATCTTTTCCCTAAATTCATTATCTGACCAAGGCCTTCTCGCACAACCAACTATTCCAAATTCACTAGGAATTCTTCTTTGCAAATATAGTTCAAATAATGCTGGTATTAATTTTCTATGAGTAAGGTCTCCACTAGCGCCAAAAATTACTAAGCATTGTGGAGGTATGACTCTCTCCTGCCGTAAACCTAATCTAAGAGGATTACTTAAAGTTGAAGGCATATTTTTAATATTCTATTTTTAAAATCCTCTTTTTTTCGAAGATTAGCTACATATTGTGTCTAAACCAAAAAGTATCTTGAAAATTAAACTTAAATTTGATTATCAAAGGTTTAGTAAGTTTCTACGTGCCATCTTCCTGCTTTTTTTAGTTGAGGTCTTAATTCTGACCAGTTCAAGCCTTTTTCTTCTGCGGCCTTTGTCATGGCTTCATCTATTCCAGGCTCCATACCCTTTAATCCGCAAAGATAAATATGTGTCTTCTCATCTTCAATCATGTTGAAAAGCTCGTTTGCAGATTCTAGAACTCTGTCTTGAATATACATTCTTCCACCTTTAGCATTTTGCTGCTCTCTACTAATGGCTTTAGTGTATTTAAAATTATCTGGATAATCAGTTAAATATCTTTGGAGATCTTCCTCGTATAACAAATTAGCTGATTTTGGAGCACCCATGAATAACCAAGCTTTACCCTTAAAGTTCCATTTATTTTTTTCTTTTTCAGTTGCCTCAAACATTCTTCTTAAATAAGCCCTCATAGGTGCTATTCCAGTTCCAGTAGCCAACATTACAATATTCGCATCCTCTTCATCTGGGAGAAGCATTTCTTTCCCTACAGGACCTGTTATTTTTACTTTATCTCCAGGCTTAATGTCGCATAGATAAGTGGAACAAACGCCGTTTATAGTTTCGCCATCCTTTTCGTACTGAAGTTGCCTAACACAAAGAGAAACAGTGTTTCCATTGAAATCGTCCCCGTGTCTAGTACTTGCTATTGAGTAAAGTCTTAACTTATGAGGTTTCCCATTTGAATCTTCCCCAGCTGGCATGATACCAATACTCTGACCTTCAACATAATTTAAGAAGGGATCACTATCTTTGAGGTCGAAAGTAATGTGATTTACTCTACCAATTGCTCCTTCTTTAAGAAGACTATAATTCTCAACTACTGTACCTTCATATGGTGTTTTAGGCCTGTAAATATTTACTGGAACGTCAGCATGTTTTTTCTTCACTACTTTTGGAACTTCTGTTTTTGGAGCTTCTGTTTTTACAGCTTCTGTTTTTGAAACAGCTACTTTTTTGGGTTCCACAACTTTTGCCTCAGGTTTTTTTGTTTTTGCTTCTTCAACGAATTTTAAAGCTCTTTTATTAAAAGTTGTGAGTATAAAATAAAAAACAGCTATAACGACTGGTATATGAGCTAATCCGCCTGCGATTACTTTTGCTTGTGAATACATTTTTTAGATTTCTTTTATAAAAGATTATCAATTTGTAGTTTAATTTGTAGTGATTTTACAAAAATGGTTACGTTTTGAGATCGGGATAAATAAGAGAAATTATTTTAATTTTTCAGTATTTGTTGTTTTTATCAGTATAGTTACACAGAAATAATTTTTTATTTAATTAAAAAATTCATGTATGAATAAATCTCAAGAATCAGAAGATCATTCTAAAAACAATGATTACAGGACAATTGAGCAAACGATGGAGAAGTTTTCAGGTGGAACAAGAAGACTTGCAGCTCAACTTACAACTTCTGCAAGTTTCGACTCTTTATGGAATGTTTTAACAGATTATGATCGACTAAATCTTTACATACCAAATCTATTGTCGAGCAAAAAAATATATCAAAAAAATAATAATGTTCACCTTAAACAAGTTGGGGCTCAGGATTTTCTTGGCATGAAATTTTCAGCCGAAGTAACTATTGATTTATTTGAACATAAGGAGCTAGGTATTTTAAAATTTAATTTAATTAAAGGAGACTTCAGAAAATTTGAAGGTAGTTGGAAAATTCAAAATATTATTGATACCTCAAAAAATTCATTAATTTATGAACTAACTGTTCAAGGTTGTCAGTGGATGCCAATTGGGATGATAGAGAAAAGACTAAAAAAAGATCTCTCAGAAAATTTACTTGCAGTGGATAGGCAAGCAAAATATCCAGTAAATTAGTTAAGTATTTTTAGAAAATAGCCCCAAGGGGATTCGAACCCCTGTCGCCTCCGTGAAAGGGAGGTGTCCTAGGCCTCTAGACGATGGGGCCGGGAAATTAGCATGACAGCTTATTAAAAAGTAAGAGTAAGGCTAACCTTTCGTCAAGTATTGTTGCTCTTTGTTTTGTCCTTGCCACACAGGAACAGTAAAATGGAAGCACGAACCTTCGCCAATTTCAGATACGACCCATATTCTGCCTCCATGAACTTGAACTATTCTCCTGCATACAGAAAGCCCTATTCCAAAGCCTGAAGTTCCTTCAGAAGTCTGTGGAAGCCTAACTCTATCAAGAAAAATTCTTTTTTGTTCACTTAAAGGAATACCGGCACCTTTGTCACAAATTGTTATTTCTACCCATTGATTTGTCTTGTGAATCATTGTAATTTTTATAGATCCAGAGTCTCTAGAAAATTTAATGGCATTTTCAATCAAATTTAAAAATACTTGTCTCATTCTTCTTTGATCTGCAAATACACTTGGCAGATCAGATGGAATATCAGTATCAATTTCAATTTTCCTTAATCTCCAAAATTTTTCTAATTCAAGTATTACTTCAGCAATGATATTACCCAAGTCGATTTTCTGTGGATTAAATAAAGCTTCCCATTTTGTTGTTCCAACCTCTAAAAGATCTTGAGATAAGAGTTCAATCTCTTCCAGACGTCTTTTAATTACATCTTGCAATTTTGAAATATTTATTTGTCCAAGCTTTTGACTTTGAACAGCTAAAGTCGCTGCAGTTAAGGGAGTTCTTAATTCATGAGCGACCATTCTTAATAATCTTTCCTGTGATTCTATTCTTTTTGTTAATGTTTCATTTTCTTGTCTTAAAACTAAAAGTTCATCTTCTAAAAGAAATTCTTTTTGAGTCCTTATTGAATCAATTTTAGATGGTTGCAAATTAATCCCTAGATTTTTTGTTAAGCCTTCCTGTGTCCACCTTGGCAACCATTTCTGCAACTGAGAGAAAATATTACTGCCGGCAAATACTTGCTTTGGAGATGGGGAAACCTTTATTAGAGCAGGAATAGCAACTAATCGATGTAATTCGAGTAATTCCGGTTGTTCTGTTGGCTCAGAAATCTGAAGAGATATCTCAAATTCACAATCATCTGATTCTAAATAAGCTATTAGAGACTTAATGTCATTACTAGAAAGCTGATTTCTAGCAGCCACGAGTATTAATTTTAGCTCTTTTTTATCATTCAAATGATTTGCCCTGAAGTGTTGAAAAGCTGTTAATCCTTATAAACACCTTAAGATATTTATTTTTATTCTACAAATAAGCTATGAAATAGATAAGACATTTTTATAAATGGTTGCTGTAAATCCCAAAAATAATCTAAATCTTGGCGAGAATACTTCTCCAGAAATCAGTTTAAATAGTAATTTAAAAAGATGGTTTACTAGAAATATAGGATTTTGGAAATCTAATAGATCATACTTTCTAGATGAAGTACAAAAAACTTATAATTTATGTATGAATATAAAAATAGAGGCTCTTGAGAGTAAATCTAAATGGGAGTCGCACTATAAATTCACCTGGTATCCAGAAAAAAAATATAATTTTTTCAAGGAAAATCCCCAATATAAGGAAAAAGGTGAAATGAGTGCATTCTTAAAGGGACACCAACTTATAAGAGAAAATTTTTATTTAAGTAATGTTGAAGGGATTTCAAATATCAAACAAGTCGATGAACACGAAATGATTTTTGAGTCTTCTTATAAAGATTGGTATATTCTTGAACACACAAGATTAGTAGACTCAGATAATTATAGATTTAGAGTTATATATTCATGGAACAAAAATAAACTGAAAATAGTAGAGAATCATCACGAAATAAAAATTATTAAGTAAGTAATTTTTAAATAATTAATAATAAAAGTATAATGCTATCTTATAGTAAATATTAGTAGTTGATGAATATTAATTATTCAAAAAGAATTTTTAAATTAATAGGGATAAGCCTCATTATACCTTTTTCTTTTTTCGAGATTAATACATTAAATAAACAAATTAAAGCTGAAAAAAATTTAGCTGCTGCTTCTGATAAAGATCTTTTCTTATATCGACAAATGGGGGCCTCTTACCTTTGTATAGCTTCAAAAGCTGAAGTAGATTTTAGTAAAGGTCTTGGGATTGCCAGTGCTACTTTTGCAAATGTCATAATCGGCAAGCATGGTGGGGTTATTAAAGAATTAGGAGATAAAAAACTTGACGAAGAAAAGTTATATAATGCAGGCACATTTCAGATTGTTGGCAGTGCGCTTAATATCTGTCCTGAAAGCATCCCAAAAAATATAAAAAATGATTATGAAAAAAGACTAAAGCAACTCGTAAAGCAAAGCAAAAAATAATTACATTTATTATCTGAACATTGAACTAACCGAACTTTCTTCATGAATTCTCCAAATAGCTTCACCCAACATATTCGCGACTGAAAGTACTTTTAACTGTGGAAAATTATCTTTAAGGATAACAGGTATACTATTAGTCACAATAACTTGTTCAAATAAATCTTTTGTACTTAATCTTTCATAAGAAGGAGGAGAAAATACAGCATGTGAAGCACATGCAAATATTCTATTAGCTCCTTCTTTTTTTAATAAATGAGCTCCAGAACAAATAGTGCCTCCGGTGTCTATCATATCGTCTATGAGAATAGCTGTTTTTCCTTTAACTTCACCAATTACTGTTAGACTTTCAGCGATATTATGGGCGGATCTCCTCTTATCAATTATAGCCAATGGAGCATCTTTCATTAACTTTGCAAATGCTCTTGCTCTGGCCACCCCACCTACATCAGGAGAGACAACTACAACTTCCTCTAAATTTAAACTTTCTAAATAATCAATTAATACTGGTGAACCATAAATATGATCGCATGGTATATCAAAATAACCTTGTATTTGAGCAGAATGTAAGTCCATAGCGAGAACCCTATCAACTCCAGATTTCTCTAATAAATTAGCAGTTAATTTTGCAGTTATGGACTCTCTTCCTGAAGTCTTTCTATCTGCCCTTGCATATCCAAAATAGGGGATAACTGCCGTTATTTGCCTGGCAGATGCCCTTTTGCAAGCATCAACCATAATCATAAGCTCCATTAAACTATCGTTTACAGGAGCACATGTAGGTTGTATTAGGAATACATCACAACCTCTAATAGATTGCTGAATCTGAACATAAAGTTCTCCATCAGCAAATTTTTTAGATATTAAAGGTACATTTTTAATACCTAAATATGATGCTATTTCTTCAGCTAATTTAGGATTTGTTGTTCCACTTACTAGCCTTAATCTACTATTAGTTAGATTAAAGTTCGATTCTTTATTCTGCACTGCCGTGATAAAACTAGTCACGAAATTTGCACTATAAAACTATATACTCATCGTAGTCGTTTATGTGAATTTCGCAAAAAATAATGACTAGATCTTTTCAAAACTCAAATCAATTAATCAAAAAATTGTTAATTAAACAAAATTATTATTAATTCACTCTAAATAAAACCAGGAATAATATTTGTCAATTAAAAAAAATTTGTATATGGTTGAATTTAGATAACTTAAAACAATTTAGGTTTAAAGAATTAAAAAATATAAATAAAATATGCCTATTGAACCAGTTCTTAAAAAAAAATCATTAGGCGTACTTATGCATCCATCATGTATTCCGGGGGGTAGAGCATGTGGAACTTTTGGTAGAGGAGCTAAAGAGTGGATAAAAAAACTTCATAAGCATGGGATTGAATATTGGCAATTTTTACCCCTTACACCTACTGACTCTACAGGTTCTCCATATAGTTCCCCATCTAGTTTTGCTCTAAACCCATGGTTTTTGGATGTAGATGAATTAATCGAGGAAGGTTTTATCTTCATTACAAATAAGGAAGAATTAGGACCAACAAATCAGAATAATAATCATTTTGATTTTGATGTTGCGGATAACTTAACAAAGAAATTAGGCCTCCTCCTTTTGCAAGATTGGAGTTCACAATCTGAAGAAAGAAAACTAGATTTTTGTAAATGGACTAGTAATAACTTGTGGGTTCAAGATTATGCATTATTTGTTGTTATACGAGAGGAATTTAATATGTCACCTTGGTGGCAATGGCCTAAAGAATTTAAAGTAAAAAATGACAAGTTTTTAAAATTATGGATAAAGGAAAGGAGCGAAGAGATCCTGATTAAAAAATTAATACAATGGCATTTAGATAGGCAATGGCGAGCAGTTAAAGACATTGCAAAAAAATATAATGTTAAATTAATTGGAGATTTGCCCTTTTATGTCTCTAGGGACAGCGTCGACGTATGGAGTAATAAATCACTATTCTCAATTTTTAAAAATGGAGCTTTAATCTTTCAAAGTGGTGTGCCACCAGATTATTTTTCATCAACAGGACAATTATGGGGTACCCCCACTTACTTTTGGACAAAACATAAAAGGACTAATTTCGATTGGTGGAGGAAAAGATTTAAAAGACAATTTGAACTAGTGGACTTGCTGAGATTAGATCATTTCAGAGGTTTAGCTGGTTACTGGAGAGTTAATGGCAATTCTAAAACAGCAATTTCTGGTAGATGGATAAATTCTCCAGGCAGAACGCTATTAAATAAACTAAAAATTGATTTAAGGACTGACTTCCTACCAATAATCGCTGAGGACCTAGGAGTAATTACCCCTGATGTCGAAAAATTAAGGAAAAATTTTGAACTTCCTGGAATGAAAATATTACAGTTCGCTTTTGATGGAAACGAAGATAACCCATATTTACCCAAGAATATACAAGAAGAAAATTGGGTAGTGTATACAGGTACCCATGACAACTCTACTTGCATCTCATGGTGGGGATGTTTAGAAAATAACACTAAAAAAAGAATAAAAGATGAATATAAATTCTCTGAAAATCCTTCATGGAGTTTAATAAAAATAGGTATGGATACAAAGGCCAATCTCTTTATTGCTCCAATCCAAGATATTTTGTCTCTAGATGACTCAAGCAGATTAAACATACCTGGCACTATAGAAAATAACTGGAAATGGATGTTAAATAGACCTTTAGGAGAAATAGAAGACAGTCTTAGAGAATTTAGTGATCTAGGAAATAGTTTTGGGAGAACTAGAAAATATTAAAAAATACAAACTTTTTGAAGTTTATTTATCAATGATTTTGGTTTCAATATTTTGAATCTCGATAACATTTACATTCAAAATAAAATACCTCTTCAATATAAATAAAGTTAAAATTAATATAAAAAAATATAAAACGCTTCCTTGCCAAGTATTTATAAGATCGAATTTGTTGATAATAAAATCTTTATTTTCTTTCTTAGAAGTTTCTTCTTCTCTAATTGCTAATTTTTCTAATGTATTTTTTTTTAATCCTAAACATTTCTCTAATTTAATTAATATGGATCTTATAAATGGATACTTTGGTCTAGTATTTTTGTTATTGCTTTCAATAGAAATTATCGTTTGTTCAGGGATTTTTGAAATACCTGACAATTCTTGAATTGTTATATTTTTTTGAATTCTCGCTTCTTTTACTAACCTTGCGACTTCTCCATACTGATCAGCTAATCCATAATTTACTTTATTATCCGTAACAGATTTTTTTTTAAATAAAAAAAGATTTTTAAAAATATTCATTTCATATCTCCGGTTTCATTAATTATTTGACTACTTAATTACAAAAGTAAGTACTTATAATTAATTTTAATCCTTTTAAATTTATAAGTAAATTTTTATTGAAGTAAATATAAAATCTAAACTGGAGAAATAATATTTTGAACTGCGCTTTTTGCAATATTCAAAGGGCTAAATATATCTCTAATTAGACTTAAGAGTTTTTTCGCATCAGTTAATTCTAATTTGTCATCTCTTATGAGGCTTAAAAGAAGATTCTTTCGGACTTCTGATCCTTTACTACTAACAATTAACTTTAATCCTGCATTTGCAACCGGTATAAGATCTGAATTAATATTTTCAGAATCTTTAAATATTATATTTAATAAACTTTCTACCTTTTCTATTTGAATTCTACCTTTTTTATCAAAAACAACTTCCAAAAGAATTTCTAAGATCTCCTCAGAATTATCGGTAAGCAATTTTTTAGCTATATAAGGATATGCAATCTTTAAAATTTTAAATTCGGGATCTAGTCTTAGTGCTAAACCCTCTTGACTAACAACTGCTCTTATAATTAATGCAAATCTACTAGGCACTCTAAATGGGTATGAATACATTAGTTTTGAGAATTTATCGGTTACATTTTTAAGATTAAAATCTCCGACTTCCGCGCCAAAAGATCCACCTAAAACCTCTTTTAATGGTTCAACAAGTTTTTGAAGATCTTGCTCTTTAGTTAAAAAACCTAATTTCTGAAAATCTTTAGCAAGAAGATAATATTCATCATTTATTATGTGCACAATAGCCTTAATAAGAGTTAGTCTATCTGAATTTGTAATTGTATCCATCATCCCAAAATCTACATAAGCTAAATTCCCAGTAATTGTATTTCCACCTTGAAGTGCAAACATATTTCCAGGGTGTGGGTCAGCATGAAAATATCCGTATTCAAATAATTGCTGAAGGCCACTAATTACACAAGTTTTTATGAAAGAGGAGGGTACTAAGTTATTTTCCTCTAATAAAGCTCTATCTCTTAACTTGACTCCATCAATCCAAGAGGTTGTAATAATTCTCTTTGATGAAAACTGTTTTTCCAATTTAGGGATAAAAACATTTGGGTTATCTTTAAATAAATTTGCAAACTTTAAAGCATTTTCACCCTCTTTTTCGTAGTCAATTTCATCAAAAAGTGCTTTGCCAAATTCATCTATTATTTCTCCAATTCCAACACCGATATTTAATGGAAGTAATGATGAAAAAAAAGTTGCTAAAAACCTTAATATCACAATATCTCTTCTTATAAGAAAGTACAAATTTGGCCTTTGTACTTTTACAGCTACATAAGAACTATTTTTTGTTTTTGTTTTGTATACCTGTCCTAAGCTTGCTGAGGCAATAGGACTCTCAGGGAACTCATCAAATAATTCATTAGGTGGAGCTCCAAGTTCTTCTTCGATAATTTTTAAAGCAATTTTGTGATCAAATGCTGGGAGATTATCCTGTAAGTTGGTAAGTTCTGTAAGCCAATCTTGTCTAACAAGATCCGGTCTAGTTGAAAGTGCCTGTCCCAATTTTATGAAACAAGGTCCTAAATCTGTTATTACATCAAAAAGATATTTTGAGAGATTTTTTTGTACATTCTTATTTTTACTGTTACCTTGAAAAAGTATTCTTAAAAAAAGAAAAAGAAAAGTTAAAAGGATATATAAAACTCTCGGGATAAAAATCCATGGTCTCAAAATCAACCAAATTAAGTCACTTTTTGCTGAGTATTGGGAATAAGACCTTGTCATTAAAGTTAAAGAATATCGAAGAAGGATTCTTTCTTAGACCATTCTATATATATCAATAATACTTTATGAGAATTTCTTCTTTTCTGACTAAAAAATTTTTAAAGTCACTTTTCTTTCCCGCCCATAACAGAGGGTCAGCTTTACCCAAGAAATTAGTGAAATTATTAAAAAAACAACCTGGGTATTGGGACTTACCGGAACTCCCAGAGATAGGCGCACCTTTATACCAAAAGGGATTAATTGCAAAAACTCAAAGAGAATTTTCTGAGAAATTTGGGGCGAAAGGTTGTTTTTTTGGAGTTAATGGAGCCTCTGGATTAATACAATCAGCTGTAATTGCAATGGCAAATCCTGGAGAAAGTATCCTGATGCCTAGAAATGTGCATATAAGTGTTATAAAAATCTGTACGATGCAGAACATACAACCAATATTCTTTGACCTAGATTTTTCATTAGAATCCGGTCATTACAAACCAATTACAAAAAAATGGTTGAAAAATGTATTTAAAAAAATAAATTTTAATGAGAAAAAAATTGTAGGCGTAATTCTTGTAAGTCCCTCTTATCAGGGATACGCTGGAGATTTAGAGCCTTTAATAGATCTTTGTCATCAAAAAAATTTACCTGTTTTGGTGGATGAAGCTCATGGTTCTTATTTCCTTTTTTGTGAACACCTAAACCTTCCAAAATCGGCTTTAAAATCAAACGCTGATTTAGTCGTTCACTCCTTACATAAGTCGCTAAATGGTTTAACTCAAACTGCTGCACTCTGGTATAAAGGGAATCTAGTTAATAAGCAAAATTTAATAAAAAGTATTAATTTGTTGCAAACTACTAGTCCAAGTTCTTTACTACTCTCTTCTTGTGAAGAATCTATTAAAGACTGGCTTAATAAAAAAAGTTTATCAAAATATCAAAAAAGAATTTTAGAGGCAAAAAGTATCTACAAAAAATTAATCCAAAAGAATATTCCTCTTATAGAAACGCAAGACCCTTTAAAAATAGTATTGAATACCTCTAAGGTTGGAATTGATGGTTTCACTGCTGATAAATATTTTTATAAAAATGGTCTTATTGCTGAATTACCAGAAATGATGACTTTAACTTTTTGCTTAGGGTTTGCGAATCAAAAAGATTTTCTAAATTTATTTTTAAAGTTATGGAAAAAATTACTTTTAAATTCAAAAAAATTAGAAACTCCTAAAGTACTCAAGTCACCCTTTAATCTAGTTGAAGAACCAGAAATTCAAATTGGAATTGCTTGGAGAAGTGAGACTCGGAATATTCCTTTTTCGCAATCATTAAATAAAATATCTGGAGATATTATTTGCCCTTATCCTCCTGGAATACCTCTACTAGTTCCTGGAGAAAAAATTGATATCGATAGATTTAATTGGATAAATAATCAAAGTTTATGCAACAAAGATCTGTTAAATTTTAATATAAGAGTTATAAAATCATAGAAATTTGATATGAGATTGAGAAGTGGATTAATTATAGGAATATTTGGTTTAATTGTTGTTTTGTTAGGGGGATGGTTTTTTACATTAGCAACATCCTTGCTTACTTATTTAGCATTATTAGAATTTTTTAGGATGGCTGAATTTAAAGGAATAAAACCAGCTACTAAAACCACATTATTTTCATCTTTCGTTATTATAATTTTTACTTATCTTGAGACTATAGGTTTCATTGAAGGAGAAATATCAAATTCAATTTTACCAATATGTTCAGTTGTAATATGCACTTGGTTACTTTTGCAACCAAAGCCTGGGACTATTTCAGATATTGCAGCTTCTATTTTTGGTTTATTCTATTTAGGGTTTTTACCTAGTTACTGGATTAAGTTAAGGGGATTAGAGTCAGTAATAATAAATTCAAATCAAGGATTTATTTCCTTTGAAAACTTATCTAATACTACTGGTCTTCATTTAACTTTAACCTCTTGTTTTTTAATTGTAGCTAGTGATATTGGCTCTTATTTCGTTGGTAAGTCATTTGGTAAAAAATCTCTTTCTCCAATATCTCCTAGCAAAACAATAGAAGGTTTAATTGGAGGAATATCCTGTTCAATTTTATTAGCGATATTTTTCGCATATTTACTTAATTGGGAAAATCCATTATTAATTGGAATTTTATATGGAATTTTAATCTCTATTATGGCATTAGTTGGAGATTTAATTGAATCAATGATGAAGAGAGATGCAAAAATAAAAGATTCGGGAACTTTTTTACCAGGCCATGGAGGCATTCTTGACAGAATTGACAGCTACATCTTTACTCCATCTGTTTTGTATTACATTTTTATACTTCTCAAGTATCTAAATTAGTAATGAATTTTTTTATTCCAAAAAATAATCTTGAATAATTTTACTAGATAATGATGGTAAATCTACATGGGGTAGATGACCACAATTTTTCAACCCTATAAAATTTAATTTATCAATTTTTCTAATATTTTTAATCTCTTTTTTTCCAAGAACGCGATCATTTTCTCCACATACTGCTTTGATTGGGATGTTTTGAATATATTTCTTTGTTCCAGCAAACCCTCCACTTTTTGCAAATGATGCGAGTGAATTCCTCCATCCTTTACAACCTAAATGAATTGAAGCAATTTGCTCTTCCATTTGACCAACAGATTCATCTGGGAATGCGAAGGCTTGCCTGCAAAGACTTTTTCTGACCTGTTGCAGGCCTAGAAATGAAGCCCCTATTTGGTTAAGAGGGAAAGGTATACTCTTAGGTTCTCCAAATAATCCGGCGGGAGATAAAAGGATTATTTTATCAATAGAATCAGAGATTTCAAAAGAAAGTTTTAGGGCTGTTGAGCCTCCCATAGAGGCGCCAATAATTTTTAGATTCTTTGTTATTTTTATGGCCTTAAGGAGATCAATTAAATATGAAATTATTTTAGAGGGATTGTATTCATTGGTTGCGCACCTAGGACTAAACCCAAACCCTAATAGATCAGGAATTATAACTTGGAAATTTCTTTTTAATGATTGATATATTCTCCTAAACTCTAAAAAACTACTGTCAAAGCCATGGAGGAGAAGTATAGGTTGACCTTTCCCTCCCATAACTACTGGGAATTTCAAAGAGTTCCAGTTCTCATTGATTTTGATCCACTTAACATCGTTTGCTAAATAAAGACCTAAGGGGTCTAGTAGGGAATTTTTAGCACTCTCAAAAAAATCAATGTTTAAATCACTTAGTTGTTGAAAATTGGATTTAGTCAAAAAAATTACTATATTTTAATTTTTTGTTGTTCAAAATTTGAAACAACTTCTACTATGTCTTGTTTATGAATTTCAAAAGGCAAAAAGTGGATCTCAGATTTATCTCGACAAGTAAAATTAGCAATTTTCTCTAAATTATTATCTTCAAAAACATTTATTCCAAGTTGTGCAATATTAGTTGGCAAATTCAATTGTTTCATGAGTAACAACAATTGTTTAGTTGATTGACCAGCTAATTTATTATTATTTTTCATTTCTTCGAGTCTTAATTGCAATAATAATCCAACCCCAACAATCTCACCATGCAAGAATTTATTTGGGGTAATTATCTGAGTAATTGCATTATGAATAGCATGGGCAGCAGCAGTCCTACACTTTTCTCCCCCAATACCCCCTACTAATCCAGCTGTAAGTCCACAAGCCTCTACAGTATTTCGCCAAGAAGGATTATTTTCAAATTGACCCTTAAATGCTTTTTCTCCATCTATTAATAGTTGATCTCTTAAAACTCTTGAAATCTGAATCGCTTGTTGAACAAGCCCATCATCTATTGTTGAACTTGTTAGTGAGGATTCATACCATTTTGCCAAAGCGTCAGCTATGCCACTGGCAAGTGTTCTTGATGGAGCTGTTTGAATAAATTTATGATCATAAACAAGTATTTTTGGACAAGATCCTAATGCAACATCCTTTATGAATTGGCCATCTTTTGTATAAATATTCGATAAGGCTGTCCAACCTGCACATGTAGAAGCGCTCAGAGGCACTGTAATACAGGGGATATTAAGAGACTCGGCTATATATTTCCCAGAATCTAGAACTTTGCCTCCCCCAGCTGCAATCACTGAATCATGATTATTTTTTAATATAATATTCTTTATCCTTGAAATGTCTTCATAACAACAATCAAATTGTAAATTTGCAAAATTAACATTGAGGTTTTGATTTTTTAAATCATTGAAAATTTTATTTCTCAAAATATTCGTTTTAATCCCTCTTCCTAAAATTAATGGACTTTTTGTTAATTTAGTGATTCGAGGTATAGATTCTTGCCAAGCATAATTTCCCCTAAATATAGTTTCTGGAGAGATTGACTGCATATTTACTTTATTAATTAGAAGTTGGCACTTGCCAACTCTTGAGGGGATTCTTCGGAAGTGATGTTAATAGTAACTTTTTTATTATCATCTATATCAACTAAAGCATTATCTCCATCTTTTATTCTTCCAGAAAGAACTTCTTCAGCCAAACTATCTTCTAACAAACGCATTACAGCTCTTCTTAATGGTCTTGCTCCATAAGAAGGATTATATCCTTCTTCAACTAATCTTTCTTTGAAAGCATCAGTTACTCTCAATTTAATACCCTTATCCTGTAATCTTGCAAAAACCTCTTGCAACATTATTTCAGCAATTTCTTTAACCTCATTTTTAGATAGTTGCCTAAATACAATTATTTCATCAAGTCTATTTAAAAATTCAGGCCTGAAATACTGCTTTAGCTCTTCATTAACTAATGATTTAATTCTATTGTATTGGCTATCTTCAACAGAATCGCCAGAGAACTCAAACCCTAGTCCTCCTCCACCTTTTTCAATTACTTTTGAACCAATATTAGAAGTCATAATTAACAAAGTATTTTTAAAATCTACAGTTCTACCTTTGGAATCTGTTAATCTCCCGTCCTCAAGTAGTTGCAATAATAAATTAAATACATCTGGATGGGCTTTTTCTACTTCATCAAATAAAACTACTGTATAAGGTCTCCTTCTGACTGCCTCTGTAAGTTGACCACCTTCATTAAAACCAACATACCCTGGAGGAGAACCTATAAGTTTACTTACTGTATGTCTTTCCATAAATTCTGACATATCTAATCTGATCATTGCTTCTTCGCTACCAAAGAAATATGAGGCTAGTGATTTAGTTAGTTCAGTTTTTCCTACTCCAGTAGGACCTGAAAAAATAAAACTTGCGATAGGTCTATTAGGATTTTTTAAGCCAACTCTTGCTCTTCTAATAGCTCTAGAAACAGCTTTTACAGCTTCGTCCTGTCCAATTAGCCTTTGATGAAGAGTTTCCTCCATATTCAAGAGTTTAACTGATTCGGTTTCAGTTAATTTTTGAACAGGTACACCGGTCCAAGATGCAACAATATGTGCTACGTCCTCTTCACTAACCATTGGATTTTGTTGAAGTTTTGAATCATTTTTTAGAGAGTTTGTATCAGTAATACTTTCGGCCTCAGATGTAGATTCTTTTTGGCTTTCAAGAACCTCTTTAATTTTTGCAGACAATTCCATTTCTTTTTCTCGCAATTGGCCAGCTTGATCAAAGTTTTGGTCCCTTACAGATTCTTCTTTTTGTTTTTGAATCTGTCTTAATTCTTTATCTATTTGTTTTGCTTCAGGAGGAAGTTTAGAATTTATTAAACGAACTCTACTTCCTGCCTCATCAATAAGGTCTATAGCCTTATCTGGCAAAAATCTATCCGATATGTAGCGATCGCCTAAATGAGCTGCAGCCTCTAAAGCATCATCAGTAATTTTAAGGCGATGATGTTGCTCATAACGTTCTCGAAGACCTTTTAAGATTTCGATTGTATCTTCAATAGATGGTTCGCCAACCATTACAGGTTGAAATCTTCTTTCTAAAGCTGCATCTCTCTCTATATGTTTTCTGTATTCATCAAGAGTTGTTGCACCTATGCATTGAAGTTCACCGCGGGCTAATGCTGGTTTCAAAATATTAGCTGCATCTATAGCTCCTTCAGCAGCTCCAGCACCAATCAAAGTATGCACTTCATCGATAACAAGTATTACGTTGCCAGCAGATTTAATTTCTTCCATTATTTTTTTTAATCTTTCTTCAAATTCCCCTCTGTACTTTGTTCCAGCAACTAAAAGACCAATATCTAAGGTTAAAACTCTTTTATCTTCGAGTATGTCGGGGATATCTCCCATCTGTATCCTTTGAGCCAAACCTTCAGCTATAGCAGTTTTACCTACACCAGGCTCTCCTATTAATACAGGATTATTTTTGGTTCTTCTGCCTAATATTTGAACTACACGATCGATTTCTTCATGACGCCCAACTACTGGGTCTAGCTTAGATTCGCTAGCTAATTTTGTTAAATTTGTCCCAAATTCATCAAGAGTAGCAGTTTTAAGATTTCCTTTAGTTGAATTAGTTCCAGTTCCAACTTCAGCTGTTTCTCCTAGCATCCTTATAACTTGAGTTCTTACTTTATTAAGATCAACTGTTAGGTTTTCAAGAACTCTGGCAGCCACACCTTCACCTTCTCGTATTAAACCTAGTAGTAAATGTTCAGTACCTATATAGTTGTGACCCAGTTGACGAGCTTCTTCAAGAGACAACTCTAAAACTCTTTTAGCTCTAGGCGTGAAGGGTATTTCTACTGCAACAAATCCAGAACCTCTACCAATAATTTTTTCAACTTCTATTCTTGAATCTTTTAAATTTACACCAAGAGATTTAAGAACCTTTGCAGCAACTCCTGTTCCTTCGCCAATTAAACCTAATAGAATTTGTTCTGTTCCAACGAAATTATGACCAAGTCTTCTAGCTTCCTCTTGGGCAAGCATAATGACTTTTATGGCTTTCTCTGTAAAACGTTCAAACATTAGAAA